>JASFPN010000006.1:0-75930 GCA_050115965.1 Candidatus Bathyarchaeota archaeon | reverse complement strand
AGCAGATTACCACCAAATGGCGGCCGTCGTCTAGTCTGGTTTAGGACTCAGGCCTTCCAAGCCTGCAATCCCGGGTTCAAATCCCGGCGGCCGCACCATTTTCTAAATATAAATGGATAAAACCCGATTCGAAAATTGTAAATAAGCTGGTAAACAACAGTGGAAACAAGTTTATTTCTTGCGCAAAGGTGGCAATTCAGAAAATTATTCACTAATATATATTCGTTGAACGTCATCCGGAATGCTGATCGCTGTTTGATTCCCATCTTTCACAAAAAGAATAGCCCTGTAAATCTTAGCACGGCTGTTTATTGTTACCTTGTGTTCTTTTCCATTTTTTAAAATGAAATGGAATTGCATATTGATCCTAAAGAATACATCGAGTCTGATGATATAAGTGAAGTTGCTGATGTGGAATATGTCTAAATTTAGACAATCTTAGAATAAAAGTAGCCAGTTTTTAGTTCTGGATTTTAAACTATGTATTTGCCCGTTTCTTCGAAGTCCTTCACAATCTCTATAACTCGTTCTGGAATATTCACTTTCTCCAATGGAATCCCTTTCAACAATTCCCAGGGACTTTTCACAGCAATCATCGTTATGATGTGGTCATCACCAAAACATTCTCGCGCAATTTGAAAAACCAGTCTTCGAACTTTACGCTCAGAATATTGACCTAAAGCATGCAAATATTCATGCAACAGCAAGTTATAGATTAAAGCATTAACGACATTCTTCATTTTTATTGCTTCTTCAACGATCTCAACCAACGTTCTGTTCAACACGATATTGTTTGTACCTACCGGGTGATATGCACCCAGCCGTATGGGCAAGTTATCCAGAAAAAGCATCATGTTACGTCTTCGTTCTTGTAGAACGTGTTCTACACTGTCTTTTACAATCTCCCATATTTCACTGTACTTTGTCGCTGCTTCAAGACGATCACGAAATAGGTTCAAATTGGTTCCTCACGTTTTAATCTTTGAATTTACCTAGCTGGCCTCCTTCAAGACCAAGTATTCATCCTCACCTTTCACTCCTAGCCCAAGTTCTACAGCTCTTTTTATCTGAGTATAATTCCATGGATCTTCCTGTAAACTTGTTTCGTTGAAGTTTCGCATGAACTTTAGAGCTTCAACATCCATTGCTACTCTGTCACCTGACGCCAAGACCACATTTGGACATCTGAGGTCACCTTTCGCTGGACCTCCAGAAATGAAGCATCTTCGCCCATCCATTATCATTAGGTTAGGATGAACAACTAAATTCAGATCTGCAATCTTTGCTTCAAGATTCCTCATATGCAGACGCATCCTCTCATTTGGCTTCATAAACCCAACAGCCAGTTTAAGGCTCAACGTAAACTTGGCAAATCTATGTGTCTTCATACAACAAACATAAACAACCTTCTTCGCCTTCAAGGCTGTTTCAGACAGACTCACCTCTTTAAGAAACCGACCTCCAGTCTCAACCTTAACCCATTTTCCCTCATCAAAAGACACAACATCGGCTCCTGCATCTTGTGCCATTTTTATCATCCCAGTTTGCTCTAAAACTGAACGAGTTGACAGCCTCAACATGGACGATTCGCCAAGAATCACTTTTTCAGCGCCATGATCATACAGCAATTCAATCACAGCCTTGACGAAACTTGGATCACTTGAACCAGGTGGAGAGTCCCCTGTATTGAAATTTGGCTTTAACAGAACCTCATCACCCTTTTCAATAATTTTCTCGAAGCCTCCAATGAGGTCTACAGATCGTAGAATAGCTTTCTTGAGAACATCTTTACTTTCAACAATAGAGACCAAGGCTTTTCCCTCTTTTACGAAGGGATTATGATTAAACTTCCCAACTCCAGCACTCAAATCCACAGTAGACATGCCAATCAACTGATTAAGAAAGATACTGCATAATTTTAGTCTTAACCTTCCACTGATAGAAGTTAAGGATCACTGGTAAGAGTTAAGCATGAAAACTCAAATAATTTCAAGGCTAAAAGACCTAATAGGAGAGAAGTTTTGATTTAAGGCCTCTAGCGACCTTTTTATCTTTATAAAGACTTTATTTGAATTGAGCACTATTTCACTCAGCACTCGCAAATTGATCCACACCTTTCTTTAAAGATATTATTTCAAGCAGTGTTTGCTGGTATCATTATTCTGATTCAAATTACTTACTCTGTATAAAAGTTCGGGATTAACAAGACTTACTTATGTGTTTGGTGAATCGAAATATTGACCATAATGTCCTTTAGAGACTATCTGCATGAAAAGGCTGAAGAATCAAGACATAATGAAACATTAGCATATTTAATGTTCCTAGCTGGCGCTGTATTCTTCGTAGGAGGGGTCTTGGAGACCCTGTCATTAACGGGCAGCCCAGATTGGTTGTTATTCTTTCCATACTACACCCAGCCAGTTGCAGGAGCAGTACTAGGATTAGCCCTGATAACCAGCGGCAGTGCTTTGATAATTTTTGGAATAGTTGCAGGAATCAGCCGATCTCGTGATCGAGGTTGGTACATGAAAGAACTACACAAAGCAACCGCACTGGAAGAGGAAACACTAAAACATAAAACCTTTAGAAAAACCCAGAAAGTCTAACCATCAAATCCAAAACAGTTTCTACTCTTCTGGAAACAGTTATCAGGAGAAAATCAAATCATATCTCAATGAGAGATACTGTTGGATTTCTACTATCTAATAGACATAAAGGTTGAAGAAGGAATTCCAACCTTAAGATTCTTTCACACTCCAACAAGAAAAATAGTAGAAATCAAAGACATCAAGTATAAGCCACATTTTTATCTCCACCATCCATTAACCGAGACTGAGAAGGAAAACATACAAGGCCTTAACGGTGAATGCGAAGAAGTGCAAAAACGGGATCTATACAGTGACAACATCAAAACTCTTAACAAAGTTACACTGAATAATCCTGAAAACATAAGAAAAGTCCCTGGGCTATTTGATCCAGTATGGGAAAACGAGGTAAAGTATCCAAATAGCTACGCCTATGATCACAACCTTGTTTTTGGAGCAGCCCACAAAATTAAGGCAAACACCCCCATCCTAGTTAAAAACATTACACAAGAACTGGAGAACAAGTTTGAACAAGCATATGCCGATACAAAACTAACTGATCCATTGAAGTATGATCAGATAAAACATTGGTTCAAACTCATACACCAGCCAATACCCAAGATCAACCTTGACAAGTTAGTTATAAAAAAAACCGGTACTGCAAACATACATCAAGCTTTCACGCTGGCAAGAATAGCAAATTTACCGGTGACCCAAGCCTACGGAAGTAGGAGAGTAAGTGACTGGCTAAGATCAATCATCCATAACTATCTAAGAAAGAACAATATCTTAATCCCCACCTCCAAAGAGCTTAGAAGAGGTCTCCAGACACACAGGGTTCCAGGAGCTCTCACCCTTCATCCAAAGAAGGGAATTTACTACAACACAGTTGTATGTGATTTTGAGAGTCTATATCCCAGCTGCATCGACAGTTATAACCTTTCATATGAAACCGTAAATTGTTCACATAAGCAATGCAGATCAAAAACAATAGATGAATGCCAAGACCATTGGGTCTGCATTGAAAAGCGAGGATTCTACTCAATACTCGTAGGCGCCCTCAAAGACCTTCGGATACATTGGTTTAAACCATTATCAAAAGCTGATGCAGTCGCAAAATTAGAAAGGGAAAATAGTCAGACCTTGTCAAGACTATTGAAACTGATGACTGTTTCAAGCTATGGAGTCACTGTAAGAATCCATGGACTTGCTTGTCCTCCACTAGCTGAATGCATCACAGGATATGGACGCTGGGCACTAAAAAGAACATGGAGCATGGCTGAATCAAGGGGATTACGTCCTATCTATGGAGACACTGACTCTATCTTCCTTGATGGTCCTTCGTCAACCCAAGTAGAATGGTTGATTAAAACTGTTAAAGAAAAATTACTTCTCGATCTCGCCATCGAAAGAAGATATTCCCTCTGTGTCCTTCCAGAAGCAAAAAAGGCATACTTTGGTATACAGTCAAAAGGTGAACCTGACATAAAAGGACTTACGGCCATAAAATCCAACTCTCCCACATTCATTCAAAAAGTATTCCGTGATTGCATCAAGGAACTACGCCACGTATCAAATCATGAAGAGTTCAAAGCAGCAAAGCAGAAAATCTTGGAAATCGTTCAAAAAGCATCACATCAGCTTAAGAGTCGAAAGATCAATCTTGGAGATCTGACGTACTCTGTACGCCTATATTTTGATCCCAAGAAACGCTTGGAAACAAAGGCTAAGTCGAAACCTCAACCATACCAATGTGCTATCCAGTTAATGGATACTGGAAAAAAAGTTGAGAAAGGAGATACGGTTCATTTCATAAAAGTAAGACCTTTCAATTACAAAGGGTCTACCTTCACTGTGAAACCTAAAACACATGTGAAAGATGTTATGGAAGTTAATGTCACAGACTATGTAAGAAACATGAAAACTGCGTTAGGTCAAACGTTTGCACCTATGAGAATAGAGTTGAAGTCGGAAAGGAAAATTTCAGAATGGTTCTAGCAGCACAATCAACACTCTAGAGGAATTTTCCATAAACGATAATAGTTTCTACACTATGGTTGTACTGGGAGAAAGTTGAAAAGAGTCATCTTTATTTTTCTTGTACTCCTCGTGGGCTCATCTCTATCTGCAAAGGTTGAGTCCAGCACTTATAGTAATGTTACGGTTTCAGAGGCAGTTTCCATGATCTCTTCTAATCCATCCTTGGTGATTCTAGATGTCAGGACTCAAAGCGAATATGATTCAGGTCACATAAGGAATGCCAAGCTTATACCCAGTACAGAATTATCAAGCAGGCTTGACGAGTTGAATGAAACGGATCAGATCCTGGTCTACTGTTTATCTGGTGGAAGAAGTGCCGCAGCAAGTCAGACACTTGTAGATAATGGTTTCCTGAACATTTACAACATGTTGGGAGGAATAACAGCGTGGATAGGTGCTGGACACCCTACATACATCAAGTATTCATCGATCCAAGAAGCTATTAATAACGCCAATGAAGGGGACTCATTACATATTTCTTCAGGAACCTACTTTGAAAACATTGTCATAAACAAGAGTGTCTCGATTTTCGGAGAAAATAAGGATACTACAGCTATAGATGGTGGTAGAGTAGGTTCCGTAGTTGAGGTAACTTCTAACAACGTAGTTTTCAATGGGTTTTCTGTAAAGAACAGTTCATTAGAGACAGGCACATCCCATGCAGGCATAAAGATATCTGGAGCTAATGGATGCAGCATCGCTGATAATTTTGTAATGGAAAATAGGTTTGGAATTTTTGCTTTCTCGCAAGGAACAGGAATCCAGGATAACGTTGTCATAGACAATAATCAAGGAGTGGTATTATACTCAAGTTTCAGTATGACTATCGAAAAAAATAATGTTTCCAGAAACACTGTTGGAATATCATTGGCGTATTGCCATGACAATATCGTTCTTGGCAATGATGTTAAGAATAGCTCTGCGGGAGGGCATGGCATAATTATTTCTTCAGATTCTTTCAACAACAGTGTCGTAAGTAACGAAATTTTCAATAATTATCATGGCATGTGGCTCTCAAACTCACACAATAACTCAATTCTCAGAAACACAATGATCAACAATAGCCTATTAGGAATAGAACTTGCTGAATCCTCAGACAATATTCTCTTTAAAAACAACTTTGTTGGGAACCCGAAGCATTTCGTCATTGATGATTTCTCAGTGAATCTTTGGGATGATAGTTGTGAGGGAAACTACTGGGATAATTATAATGGTACAGATAGCGATGATGATGGTGTAGGAGAGACAGCGTACATAATCAATCAAAATAATACTGACAGACATCCTTTGATTAACTTTCAATGGAGTCCATGTGACATCAATCATGATTGGAAAGTAGACATGAGAGACGTAGGCAGCGCGGCCAGAGCCTTTGGTACTGAACCAGGAGATGAAAGATGGAATTGTCATGCAGACATAACAGGGCCAATCTATCTTGTGCCAGATAAAAAGGTGGATATGAGAGACATAGGATTAGTAGCGCGATATTTTGGAGAAACATACACGTAGATCAAAGATAAAAAAAGGAGTACTGAGTGTTCTTTAATCGATGTTTACCTGGCCCTTGATCTTACTCTAGGTTCAAGAAGCGTCCAAAGCCAATCTACAAATTCTCTAAGGTTTTTGGTCTGTATGTATATGTCTCCAGGGCCCCTAATTTCGGTGACCAAACCTTCTCCGCCAAGTAAAGTAGATTTTAGACCACCAAACTTCCTGACTTTATAGTCACAAGTGTCGCTAAAGGCTACAAGATGGAAGTTATCCACAATCATCGTTTGGTTTGGGTCTAGTGTATGTTTGTCTATGGCACCAAAGGTGTTTATGAATAGCTGTCCGGTGCCTGTTGCTTTGATCATGAAAAGTCCTTGGCCAAATAGCCCTTTTGTGAAGCCTTGCCATTTCGTATCGAGATCTACATTCTGGGTTGATGCGATGTATGATGCTCTCTGTATTATGTAGCCTTGGCTGGGCTTGATTTCCAGTATCTCAATGTCTCCGACAGGTGCTGAGACGAATGCAACCTCTCCAGGGTTTTGTTGTGCTGTATAATCATTTACAAAGAAGGATTGTCCGCCCAGTAGTTTAAGACCAATGCTTCCGAGAATACTCTTTTCCCGTCTTCTCGTTTTCACATCTATGTTTGGTGTCATGTAAGTCAAGGCGCCAGCTTCAGCTGTTATTGTTTCAGCAGGATCCAGCTTAACAACCAGCATTGAGTATGAAGGTTTATACTTTATGTCATGTTTCATACGTATCACAAACCATTTTGTCTAAGCCAATCTCATGAACTGTTTCTTTTCTATTTAAGATTAACCGGTAGTTGACTATTACACTTCCAGCGTAGGCACATGGAAATTTCCATAAAAAAAGGGGGATAATTAGGTTTTAGCCTTCCCTTGCCATCAGGATGAATTTATCTACTGGTATTGCTGGTAGACTGGTGATCTCTATAGTTCCCCGTGAACCAAGCTCCATTGAGACCCGAGATATGGCTTCGTTATCTGGTGCTTCAACAATGTTAACGAAATCGTATTGTCCTAGCACCGCGTATTGTGCAACTACTCTTGCGCCAAAGGTTTCGATTTCCTTGTTGACTTCTCGAATTCTTTCGGGCTTCCTCTTGATGGTCTTTCGTCCTTCTGGAGTCAACTTTGAAAGAAGGATGTATGTAGGCATGTCTTTAACCCAGAGAGAGTTTTCATGCTTTGAGAATTTGTATTTTTCGCTTAAAATAATCATGAAATGACAGATTTTACAAGTCAGCACTTAGTAACTTCTTATTTACTCCTCAAAACACAAAGATGATTGAAAATGAGTGGCATGTAAGTTCCTTTATATTTATGACATTCACTAGTCTCTAATAGTCACGCTGATCTAACGCACACAGAAGAGTGAGATTACAGAAAAATGAAGGGGAATCGCAAGTTAGAAGTCTTGGTAGCAACGTTTCTGTTATTACTATCTACTATATCACTATGTGTTGCTCCTATCGAGGCAGGTTTCACTAGAAAGGATGACCACGATAGTTACAAGGATAGCATAAATGGTTTGGTTGCACAACGTTTTCACTCAATGAAACAGAATGACTGGGTAATGGGAAAACTAGAGTCTACACACGTTTCGTTGACACGCAGGCGATCAGAAGATGCAAAAGATTCTGCACTTGAAGATAATTGGGGTACTCAGGTTGGCGCGCGCTTGGATGAGTGGGAGGATGATACTTCTTTTGAAGAAGCTTCAATAAGGTTGGTGATAGGCCTCAACGAATTGCAGCCTGAATCCTCATCTGATCTTGAAAACCTGATCATGACCGATGGAGGTACACTTGTAGACATATTGTTGCAAAATGATAAGCCCATGGCTGCTGTTGTTGATATGCCACATGTAACAATATCATCTTTTGTTGGTAAGATCGAATCCACAGGTCTAGCGAGATATATCGAGCCCAACTTTGGGTTTAGTATCAGATCGTATCCGAATGATCCTGAATGGTTAAAGCAGTGGGGCCCAGCTAAGATACAAGCGAACTATGCTTGGGATACTCAAGCTGGTGATCCCTCCGTTCTTGTTGCAGTTATTGATACGGGCGTGGATTGGGGACATCCTGATCTTACTGCAAATTATGTTTCATTAGGCTATGACTGGGTGAATGATGATCCAGATCCAAGAGATGATCATGGTCATGGTACACATTGTGCTGGGATAATAGCTGCTGTAATGAACAATAGAATAGGCATCGCTGGGATGGCCCAAGTTCAGATCATGGCAGAAAAGGTACTTGATTCGGGAGGGTATGGGTATTCTGACCAAGTTGCAAATGGCATAATTCATGCAACAAACTGTGGAGCTGATATCATTAGTATGAGTATTGGCAGTTATGGTTGGAGCGAGCTTCTCAGAGATGCAATAAATTACGCGTTTAATTCTGGAGTTTTAATGGTTGCAGCCGCAGGAAATGAGGAAACAAATACAAAATTATATCCTGCAGGCTATGAGGAAGTAATTGCCGTGGCAGCATCTGACAGATTTGATCTCCCAGCATCATTTTCGAATTTCGGAGAATGGATAGAGCTGTCGGCACCAGGTGTTGATATATTCTCAACAGTATCTGAAACGCACAACCCTGGCTTGGAGTATCCTTACGATTATGGATCAGGCACATCCATGGCAACGCCTCATGTGGCAGGAGTCGCTGCGTTGATCTGGAGCCAGTATCCTAACTGGACCCGAGACCAAGTACGGACACAGTTAAGGTACACAGCTGATGACTTAGGTTACCCAGGCTTCGATGTTAATTATGGATATGGTAGGATCAACGCTCGAAGATCTGTTGAACGAGGGTTACTTGATCATGACCTGCTTCTCTCGAAATGGGAAACACCTCACTTCGTGAAACTTGGAAATACAGCTGTTCTAAACACAACCGTGTTTAATTTTGGGAAAGAGGAGGAAGGTAACATTACCGTGCAGTTTTTCGGAAATGGAAGTCTTATTGACTCAACATCAATTAGTGTTTTAGAAAGCTTCCAGTCAGTCAATGTTAGTTTCCTATGGAGTCCGGTAATTGAGGCTACATATAACTTAACATCCTATGTTGTCGTTAAGCCCAACGAAACGATTAGCTCAAATAACGCCTTATCGACACACATTCCTGTTAGAAATGCAAAGATTTTCAGAGTCCCCACAAATTATTCGACTATACAAACTGCCATAGATGCAACAATATCAGGCATAGGAGACACTGTTCAAGTAGAAGCAGGAATATATCAAGAACATATCAAGATCCATAAATCTGTCACAGTGCAAGGAGAAGATCAAAACACAACAATAATCGATGGTAAAGGAATCGGTACAAGTATACAATTAACTTCACTTATGATTATGCGTTCTCGATTATACAGTACGTTTGGAGTTAACTTCACCGGATTCACCCTAATTAATGGAAGCATGGGCATCTATGTATACAGATGCAAAGGCGGTGACATCCGTAACAACTTGGTTTCCAACTTTACTGAAAGCGGAGTAGAACTATTATACTCTGAAATGTGCACATTGAAGAATAATAAAATTAACGAGAATCGGTTCAACTTCTATGTTGAAGGCAGTGCTCTCTCACACTACATGCATGACGTTGATACATCAAACACAATAGATGGGAGACCAATACATTACTTGGTCAGCGAGTACAACAAACAGATAACCTCAGACGCTGGATATGTTGCGCTAGTAAATTCCACAAATATAGAAGTAGAAAATCTTGATATCAGAAACAGTGGCCAAGGAACTTTACTTGCGTACACTACAAACTCCATTATAGCAAACATGTCCGTCAAGGACAGTTATGTTGGCATTGACGTAATATCATCAAGCAATAACACAATCGCTAATAATACAATTCTAAGAAGCCTGTTTGGAGTCTTTCTATACGCCCAGAGTACCTATAATAATATCATAAAAAACAACATTAATGGTAACGGTGAATCAACCGGGTTAGCTGGAGTTGTTGCATCACAAGGATCCAGTTACAACGCCATAGAGAAAAATATCATATCAACCCACCAGTTATGGCTTGGGTACGGCGTAGCATTAGAGTACTTTTCCAACAATAACACAATTTTTCACAACGATTTCATTGATAACAATGCTCACGCGTCTGTCTTCTCATCATTTAACAATGTTTGGGATGATGGATATCCTTCTGGCGGAAATTACTGGAAAGACTATGCTGACAGCGATCATTATTGTGGACAATATCAAAATGAGACAGGCGGTGATGGAGTATGGGATACACCATATTCAATCGATCAAGATAACAAAGACAACTATCCAATCATAATAAATTATGGATACTGGTCAGATCCCATTGTTGGAGATGTGGACTTTAACAGAATAGTTGACATGAGAGATATCGGAGCTGTTGCCTATGCATTTGGAAGCTATCCAGGGCATCCTCGCTGGATTCCCATTGCTGACATTAATGGAGATAATAAAGTTGACATGAAAGATATTGGCAGGGTAGCAAAGAACTTTGGGATTACCAGATAACAATTCATGCATGTAAACTAGAAATACATTTTTTAACGCGCTGCATAAACTGGACGCTTTAAAATGCAAGTTTCATTTCTTTTCTTTTGGGGGAAATTTTTGAGAGCCAGTATGTCTCAATTTTCTCAGCGGCTTCATTCAGAATTCGAATGATGTCTGGCAGATCTGTGTCTGTTATAGAGAACTTCACATCGGGAAGACCAGTATACAATTTTCGCATCAGCACGATATTGACGGTAGAGTAGTTTTCGTAAGAGACTTCAAGTTGGCCATGAATTGAACGTGCTTTTTTGCCAATTAGGCCACTGGATAACGGAATTTTTCTTTTTTTCGTCTTTGAAGCCACCTTTTCATCTATCTTTAGACAGGTGATCTCTAATGTAAATAATGGCGATTTAAATACTTAAATATTACGATTTCAGATATTAACACAATTAGGGCCGGTGCCAATCTTAGGAGCAGCATGCACCCATAGGCTATCTTCCCTTGAAGAGTGGTTTCCTCTTTTCAATGAAGGCGTTCATTCCTTCTTTTCGATCTTGTGTCTCAAAACATCTAGCGTAAAGTTCTACCTCTAGCTTGTCTCCTTTTTTGATTGGTACACGCATGCTGGCATCGATTAATTTTTTGCTGAATCTTACCGCGATTGGTGCTTTAGTAAGTATTTTATCAGCTAACTTTTTTGTCTCTCTCAATAGATCTTCATGTCTGGTCACTTTATTTAGGAGTCCGATTTGGAGTGCTGTATCTGCATCTAGAGTCTCTCCTGTGAAGAAAAGATATTTCGCCCTTTTTGGACCGATAATTCTGGGAAGTCTTTGAGTCCCTCCAAATGGTGTCAGGATTCCAATGCCTGGCGGTGGTTCTCCAAAGATCGCTCTTTCTGAAGCAATGCATAGGTCGCAAGCTATGGCCAGATCACACCCCGCTCCAAGAGCCAAGCCGTTCACTGCTGCTAAAACCGGTTTCTGCAGGTTTTCCATTGTGTCAAGAACATTGTGAGTAAGAAGACCAAACCTCATTGCTTCTTTACTCGTCATTTTTCTCATCTCTTTTATGTCACCTCCGGCACTGAAAGCGCGGTCACCCGAACCTGTTATAATCAGAGCTAGTAGCTCAGAATCATCTGCAAATATATTAAGAGCCTTTCTTAATTCAAGAAATGTTTTTTTACGTAACGCATTGAGCGCCTTTGGGCGGTTCAACACTATTATTTGAAGTTTTTCTTTTTTCTCGATAATCAAATCCTCAAAGCTCAAAGTATGTCACCATCCTAAAGAGTGCCTGAGTGGGGTATCTTTCCGACAGTAGCAACATAAATAGTAAATTCTTCTTTGCCATCTATACTGAGAAGGGGATCCATTTTCTTCTGATCATATGCTCCAATGGCGCACGTTCCAGCGCCAATAGATTCACTTGCAAGATACAGATTCTGGCATAGATGACCGGCATCCAGTGCAATAATTTTAGGTGACAATATATCATATCGCCATTCTGTTCTGTAAGGAATGACGGTCCAAATGAATGTAACAGCACTGTTATTCACATACTGATTTAAGCAAGCATTATGTATTTTTTCTGAAATTTCAGGGTCTGCAGATATGAAGCATAGTTTGTGGTTTAATGGTAGATATCTGTAAAGTCCAGGTTTAATTTTATTCACCTTGTTAACAAGTAAATATGTTTCAAAGGGATGGCGAGCTCCGCCGGACGGAACAGTCTTCAGAACATTAGGACCTACAACCCTTTGGATTCCTTGTGTAGCCCAAAGCAGAAATGATAGTTCTTCCAAGGTCAATGGTTCGTTGGTGTATTTTCTGTGACTTTTCCGACGTCTGATGGCCTCTATAAGTGGCATCTTCCCAACCTTCAAGTCCTTTGGTTCAATAAGATCGATTAACTGGGTATCTTCAGCGAAGGGTTTCTGGGGAGGAGGTGCAGGTATCCCTTTTCTTTGATCGGTTTCAAGAGTTTTCCATTCATCCCATAGGTCCGACTTTAGGAACCTTCGATGATTGTTGAATGATGTGTTGTTTGTTGTTTCTTTGATGGAGTTCATAGTCAACACCAAATGATATTCTAAGAAGATGTTCCTTTGAAATTTAAAAAAATAGTGTTAGATTTAGTTCTAGCGTAGAGTGTACCATTTAAAATGTCAATAACCATGGTGCATAATATTTTGATAGAGCGAGAATGGCAAAGGAAATTGAAGGTATGGTAATGTTATCATCAATAGGATAGAACTCGAAATGTTCAATTATTGATGCGATCAACCCTGCTGTTACTCCGGCGACTCCAAGCATTAATCCAATGGGAATGGAGATTAACGCCATTGCCAAGTTCCCCCACCAAGATTTTGTTCTTTTCTTGTAGAGATAGTTCCTAACGACGCCTGTAATGGCATCACCAATTGACATGAAAAGAACAGGCAGAATTCCAATGAGGAAATCTCCGCTGGATACTAACCAGCCTAATGTGATTATGAATCCCCACATGAAGGTGAAAGTGACCTCGTACATATTCTCCTTGGTTTGAAACCAATACATCAACTTATCAAGTTTATGCGGAATATAGGTGAAAAGCGTTAGCATCATGGCCATAATAAAGGGGAAGACGAAAGTTGAAAAAACATATGGAACCAGGAAGGCACAGACACCCCCTGCAAAGACATGTATAATTTTGCGATTATAGTAAATAGCAACATTTTGCTTTACTGCTCGATCTATCATCCAATCATACAGTCTTCTAGTAAGAACATTCGTTATGAAGATAACCCATACGAAGAGAATTATCGTTACAACCAGTTCGCCAATTAAGTTCATTGACAACGTGTTTTGTTTGAGCTGTTTATTTCACTTGTGTCTGCATCTAGGTTAAAAACAACCGTATATTGGTTAGGGGTTCTTTTCGAACAGCAAGCCTTCCATTTTGAATCCAAGTTCTTGATAGAAATTAATCGCCTTTAGATTATTCTTTCTGGTTGTTACGTGAATTTCTACTACTTTTCTTCTTTTTGCGTCTTCTAATGCTTTCTGTACTAGTGAAGAAGCTATCCCTTTTCGTCTGAATTTTTCCTTTACAAACAGGTTTGTTATATCTGAATTATGTCCAGCATGAAGAGGGTCCATAAAAAAAACTTGATGGATGAAGCCCACAACTTGATCATTGTATTCAGCAACTAACAATATTCCATTAGGATCATCAATTACTTTATGTAAACTCTTTTGTCGGTCAAGGTTCCAACTCGAAAATTCAAGGAAGAGCTCTTCTAAGACTTGTATGTCTTCCTTTCTAGCTTTACGGATTGTTACCTTCATTTGCATCCAAACATAGTCGCACACTTTTACATATTAAAATGTCCTCGCCATCTTTGGAAGCTATCTTTCGGGATCGTTGGTAAGTCACAATGCGAAAAAGTGTTCGCGCCTTCTTTACATATATTTCTTGATGTTAACAATTTTATTATTCTCTACTATGTACTTAGGAATTGATGAACGAGCATTCTCTTCATTCAGCGATCAAGGATTGGTACTCCTTACCAGGAGATGAGTTTGAGGTTACGGTAGATGCTTTCATTATAGATATTGCAAGGGAAGATCTTCTTATAGAAATTCAAACGAGGAATTTCTCTGCAATAAAGAAAAAACTGGAGAGACTGATTAGAAAACACAAAATATTGTTGGTTTATCCAATTCCTAGACGAAAGTGGATAATTCGAACAACCAAATCAGGAAAAATCATCAATAGAAGAAAATCACCGAGGAAAGGAAAATTGACCGACCTATTTTATGAGCTTGTCAGTTTTCCTCATCTGATTACTGAAAAGAACTTTTCCATGGAGGTTCTAATGATCGATGAAGAAGAAGTGCGATGTGATGATGGTAGAGGAAGTTGGAGAAGAAGAGGTGTTAGCATCAAGGATCGCAGATTGAGGGATGTTGCAGAAATTGTGCCTTTTCATAATGAACATGATTTTTCTAGGTTTCTAATCAATGATCATAATGAGCCATTCAGTAATAGAAACCTGGCAGAACTTAAAGGGATACCAATTAATCTGGCCCGGAAGATCACATATTGTCTTAGAAAAATGAACGTAATAACAAGTGTTGGGAAAAATGGAAGAGAACTTTTATTCAAGACTTGCTAAGTGGAAGGGTTACTGTTGGAATTAATTTATCACGTATCGGTATAGTGAGTGGAGAGGTTTATACGACTTATAGAGAGTCAGCTAAATTTTATGACTTGTTCGGGTCTAAGAATGACGTGAATTTTTACAAAGAACTTGCTCTTCAAAGCGGGAACAAAGCTTTGGAACTGGGAGTTGGAACAGGCAGAGTGGCCATAGCACTGGCTAATGCTGGCGTAACTGTTGTAGGCCTCGATAACTCGGTCCACATGCTTAGGGTGGCAAGAGAAAAGTTGGCTGAAGAGTCGGAAACAGTTAGAAAACATGTAGTCTTGAGGAAAGGAGATATGAGGAATTTTGAATTGAATCAATTGTTTCCGTTCATTTACATTCCTTCTTCAACATTTGACCATAACGTAACAGTTGAAGAACGAGAGCAAACACTGAGTTGTGTTCATAAACACTTGGAAAAAAAAGGAACATTTGTGTTTGATCTTGTACACATACCCTTGGATAAACCCGAAAGATCTTGGTGGATTGACAGAAAGGAGGTTGATGATGGAAGTATGATTGTGAGAAGCATATTTACGAGACGAAACATGACTAAACTTACTTGTATCTTGGATTTGTTTTACGACATTTACAAGAATGGTCAATTAGTGAAAAGGTTTCATGAATATGGGAAAGCTGCAATCCTATCTAAAGAAAGAATCACCAAGCTGCTGATAGAGAATGGTTTTCGGTTGAAGAATGTGTATGGAGATTTCAACAAATCAGAATATAGAAAAGAAAGTCCAAACATCATATTAGTTTGTGGAAAGAAGTAAAAACGTTCAATTTTGTTGTATGTGGAAATCCAATAGAGGGTTCTTCCAAAAATTATAAGTAAATCATAAAAAAATAGAGAAAAACTAAGAATCGGAAAGGTGGATAGTTATGATTAAAAAGACTGTTCTCATGCACACACGTTTGGTGTTGTTATTATTCTGTTTTCTTGGATTCTTTGTGTTGATGACGGGACTTCGATTTGTTGGTGCTTCACCTTACACAAATGTAGATGTAGATACTGCGTACAACATGATAACAAATGGTAGTTATCCTGATCTTATTGTTTTGGATGTTAGGACCAAAAGCGAGTATGACTCCGGTCACATATTCGGGACAACTTGGATACCCGTTGCTGAATTAGAATCAAGAATCGGAGAACTTGCAACTCACAAAGAACATGAGATAATAGTATACTGCCTTTCTGGAGGTAGAAGCGTAACAGCTTCAAATATTCTTGATTCAAATAACTTTACCAAAGTTTACAACATGTTGGAGGGGATCACCGCTTAGCAATCTGCTGGATACCAAATCTGGGTGGCAACAGTCCATAACATTAACACCACAATCAATTACGATACAATCCAAGCAGCCATAGACGCCCCAGAAACCCTAGATGGATATACTGTTCTTGTCGAAAAAGGGATATACTATGAAAATGTCCTTGTCATAAAATCAATTTTGTTGATAGGGAAAGATCTTCCAATATTAAGAGGCGGAAATACAAGCTTTGGATTTATGGTTCTTGCTGATAGTTGTAGAATTGAGGGCTTTAGTGTCTTGGATACAAGACTTGGTATGCATCTATCTTATTGTGTTAACACATCGATTGTTAACAACTACATTCATAATTCAAGTCGTCATGGTATCTATTTAAATCGAGCGAATAGCAGCCTTCTCGAAAGGAACTTTCTTCTTGAGTGTGGAGATGGAGTGTTCATTGAGGAGGGGTATGGTAACTAAATGATTAGTAATAATTTTCAGAGAAACATGGATGGGATTCTAATAGGAAGATCAAATGGTAACACTGCCTTTCACAATAACTTCATTGATAACCTCCGATTTAATGCAAGAAACAATGGAGTAGACCCTGATCTAAACTTTTGGAACAACAGTCACGAGGGTAACTTTTGGGATGACTATGTGGGAAATGACACAGATTTGGATGGATTAGGAGACGATCCATATACTGTTCTTGAAAGCAATCAAGACAATCACCCGTTAATGGGCCCCTTTACGGCTTTCAATACGTCAGTTGGAAAGTATGTTAATGTCATAAGCAACTCAACCATCCAAGATTTCCAGTACTTCGAGGTTAACAACACTATCCGAATGCAAGTCTTGAACATGACAAAAAATCAAAGCCACGGTTTTTGCAGGGTTACAATTCCTTGGGAATACTTACTCCACCATTCAACATAACAATAAACGGCGATCCAACAAACTACAAATCAATAAGTGAGAATGAAAACCTGACCACAATATACTTTAACTATGATCATTCAACTCTTGAAATAATCATAATTCCCGAGTTTCCATCAATGTTGATGCTCCCACTATTAATGATGATAACGCTATTGATGGTCACAACACACAACCAAAAACATAGATCCGATAAAACCAACATCAAATAACTACGTAAAATATGTGTGTCCAGCTTGTAAATACGAGAAAAGTATTGTAAAGAATTATTAACATGAGTTAAGTTCTAGTTTTTCTTCACAAGCCACAAAAATGAAAGTAGCAGATTGACTCTACTGTATAGATGATGTTACATGGACAGGAGTAATGATATTTGAACCAAGTTAGGATTGTGATTCTTGTTCAAATCATAAATTCCTTTGTTAGCGGTGTTCTCACTGTTGTATTGCCTTTAATGATGCTTGAAAGGAACATAGACATAGCAACCATGGGATTTGTGTTCGCAGCCATGCCAATCATTTTTCAGCTTGGAAGAATGGTCTTTGCCACCGTCTCTGATTTTTGGGGTAGAAAACCTTTCTTTGTGCTAAATGGTTGCTTGGTCACCGTTTCAAGTGTCATCTACTGCTTAGCTCATACTCCATTGGAGTTCTTGTTCGGAAAAGTTGTTGAAGGAGTGAAAAGCGGGTCACTATGGGCTGTAAACAGAGCTTTCCTTTTAGAAAAGAACAAGCTCAAGTGGAGAGCTTTGGTTAATCTAAGAACAGCAAGTTATGTCTCTTCAGCAGTTGGAAGTTTGCTGGCTGGTTTTCTTGCAGTTTGGCTATTCTATGAAAATACATTGACATTGTGTGCCTTACTTGGCGCTTCTGTTATTCCATTCTCTCTATTGCTGGTTAGAGAAAAAAAGAAGAGGTTGAGCGTGTCGAAAGCCTTACGTGTCTTGGATTTTAGAAAGAAGAAAAGGGCTTTCAAGATTTTCTTGGCACTCTTTTTTGTGATGGGCTTATCCTTCGGATTTGTCAGTGGGTTTGTTTATCCATTATTTCTCGAAAATAACGGATTTGACGTTGACACCATAGGTTTGCTTCTTGGTCTTCAGATTCTGTTAGCAGGTTTAGTTTCATACTTTTTTGCAGGCAGATTTAAGATAAGAAAACTCATATTTTTCAGCGGAATATTATACACTCTTACTCTAATTCTTGTTGGCTTCTCAAGTTTAGTCATTGCGGGAGTCCTTGTTGTTGTTTATGGTGTTGTGGAAGGTTTTCTAGGCATAAGTCAGGAGGGAATACTATCAACGATCACAAATGAAGAATCCTACGGCACAGATATAGGACTGCTATGGATGGGACACCACATTGGAAGAACTTCCAGTCTTGCCATGTCAGGAATAATTATTTCAAAACTCGGGTTTACTGCTCCTTTTCTAATGTCTGCTCTCATCTACATATTCTTTTACACAACAGCCTATTTCATTCTGAAAGAATAATCTCTATCTTTAATCGCCTTATCGAGTACACGCATACCTCCTTATGGGAGAATTTAAACGTGTAATAAGCGCCTAGTGTAATTAATTGGAGGTTGAATAATGAGCGTTGAACTCCCAGAAGCAAAGATTCTCGCAGATCAAATGAATAAGGAGCTTAAGGGCAAGCTGATCAAATCCTATCATTTGAAAGACTATAAGAGGCTACAAAAAATCGGTATGATGGACAAGGACTTGAAATCCTTCGAACGACTCATCAATAGAAAGATCGAGTCTGTCTCATCCAGAGGAAACGCTATACGGCTTAAGCTGAGTAGCGAAATGAACCTAATTCTTGCCCCTGAATATGGTGGGAAAATCTTCTATCATAAAAACGAGAAAACAGCCCCAAGCAAGTTCCATCTAAAAGTTGATTTCAGTGATAAAACAGCATTGACGGTGAGATTAACAAGCATGGGCCTCATTCATGCAATGAAAGACAATGAACTAGAGCAATCATATGTCTATAGGCGGGATTTTAATCCTGACGTAATTTCACCAATAGATGAAGAGTTCACCTTTAACCGCTTCTCAAAATTACTAGCGGACAACAACAGGATGCTCAAATCAGTGCTTGTAGGAAAAGATGCAGTTGTTGTAGGACTGAGCAACAGTGCCTTCCAAGACATTATTTACAGAGCCAAGCTTCATCCAAAAAGAAAAGCCATGGAATTAAATGAAGAGGAGAAACAATCGCTTTTCATTGCGGTCGGACTTGTGCTGAAAGAAAGAATAAGGTTAAACGGAAAAGATCAGTTCCACGATCTCTATGGAAACCGAGGTGGCTACACACCAGCCATGGGCCCAAATATGAAACAGCAAAACTGCAAAGTCTGTAGAACCCCGATAGAGAAATTAGGCATTGGAGGAGGCCATGTTTATCTATGCCCCCAATGCCAAGTATAAAAAAGAAGCCAAAGCGTACTTACAAAACTTCAGCATATAGGTGCAACCACTTTTAGTTAAATCTTAAATCGCCCATACATTCTTACCTAGACATCACTAACTTATTGAAGGGCTATTGATGTGTAAAGCAGAAGATATTAACAAATTTGTTGAAGAAGCAGAAGCCCACATTAGATCGGGTGATCAAAGAAAGGCAGAAAAGAAACTATTTCAAGCATTTAGCATAGCCAACAAAACACAGAACGCCAAAGCTTCAAAAAAAATCCTAGATCTTCTTAAAACGATTGGAATATTCATAACCACTCCTCAATCTGTCGAGCTAGAAACTTTGAAAACTGAAGGCTTCATTTTGGACATTGGAGGTGGAGGAGAAGGAATCATTGGTAAACTTAATGGCGCACAGGTAATTGCAATTGACACAAAAGAAGAAGAGCTTGAAGAAACTCAGAATAAAGCTTTGAAGGTGGTTATGGATGCTTCTGAGGTAAAATTTCTTCCAAAATCGTTTCACATGTGTACAGCCTTCTTCTCGCTTATGTATATTCCGAAGAGTAAACATCTTAAAGTGTTTCAAGAAGTGTATAGAGTTCTCATTGAAAATGGAAGATTTGCAGTCTGGGATGTCAGAATCCCTACTTCCAAGAGAAAATTCAAGGAATTTATTGTACCTTTGAGGATTAAGTTACCTGATGAAGTAGTGGAAACGGGGTATGGAGTGAAGTGGCAAGTTCAAGATTTAGAAAATTTTAGGAAACTAGCACATCAAGCAAACTTTGAAGTAGTAACTGAATGGAGTAATGAAGAAATTTTCTACCTGGAGATGATTAAAAAAGGATAATCAACACCCGTGCGGAAGGAACGACGTTGGGTTTTAGCGCGCGCGCGATCGCTATATGAGAAACTGCATGTTTCATTTCGCACGCACCACTACTACACACCATGAATATCTTGGTTCACTTGAAGGTGTTTGAAGAGTCATTAACGGAGGAGCTATTGCTGTGTTTGTAGTGGACTTTGTTCTCTTTTCTGCATTTCTTTGTAGAGGTATTCAAACCACATGAATAATTCTGGCAAATTGTATTGCTTCCTCATGCCTTCTGTTATGGGTTTCAGTTTGTCCCATACACCTGTACTTGATCCGCTCACAATGTACTCAATTGTATCGATATCTATGAGTTGTTTATACAGCAGATATCCAAGCCCATCATAGTACCCTGTAATTGTGTGAAGTGCTTTGTCAGACAGTGGATCACCATATTTTTCTAGATATTCTTTATAGTCTTTGAATTCTAGATTCCAGATTTTAGATATACATTCAATAACTTCACTCATAGTAACCTTTAGAGCTGGATTGAGTTGTATAATGAGTCCAGTGTGTCTTGTTCTGGCTGCACCTCGCATTTGAAAGATAGCAAAGATGACACCAATTACTACGCTAATAGCTGCTACTGCTGCTGAAAAGGATGCTACATCCATTTTATCACTTTCCAAACTAGAATTCTGCAAGAAGCCAATATAAAATACTGACTCTACAAGAGGGAGTCCAAAAGGGATCAAGGTATTCTGTACATGTATATTTGCGATATTTCATCGACTTTTTGAAGGGGCCAGCCATCAAAGGTGAAGACATAAGAGATGACGCGAGTTCCAAGCCTTAATCCTTTTTCGAGTTTTGGCGCGCGCGCAAAAAAATCAACGAAGAATCAATGTAAACAACAAAAGAGGTTTTTAATGACATAGGAGAAAAAACCCGAGAGCTAACTGCAAATCTTAAAACATGCAATGAACTCATTCTATCAAGAATGGAATAAATGAAAGAATAGAATACATAAAGAGTTGGAGTTTATGTCAAAGAATAACATCTATGGTTACGCGGGCAAGTTCCTGAGGGTGGATTTATCTGGGGAGAAGTTATCAGATGTCGTCTTCGAAGAAGATACGTTAGAGAAGTACATAGGTGGGACAGGGATAGGTGTCAAAGTTCTATATGATGAAGTATCTCCTGTAATCGATTGGTCTGATCCATCGAACCGAGTGATTTTAGCATCAGGGCCCTTAGGTGGTACCACATTCCCCGGTACAGGCACATTCTCCATTATAACTAAAGGAGCTCTAACTGGTGGCTATGCATCATGCCAAGCCAACGGTCTCTTCGGCGCTTACATGAAGTTTTCAGGCTACGACGGTATAATCATCCAAGGAGTAGCAAAGAAATGGACGTATTTAGACATTAAGCAGGATAAGGCTGAGCTCAATGAAGCGGACCACCTTCTTGGAAGGACAACCTACGAGACAGATAACTTGGTTAAGAAAGAGTTAGGGAAGAAGGATAAAGAAATGAGTGTTGTATCCATAGGACCAGCGGGCGAGAATCTCTGTAGGTTTGCGGGGACTTTCGAACGCAAAGGGCATTCAGCCTCCCATAACGGCACAGGAGCAGTTCTTGGGTCCAAGAAGTTGAAGGCAATAGCTGTCTCTAGAGGAAACAAACGCGTCAAGGTGAAGCATCCAGAGAGATTAAAGGTAGTTGCAGATAAGGCTAGGGAACGGGCCCTGAAGTTCAGAGGAACTGTCGGGGCAGTCTATACACTCCACACAATGGGGATGGGAGGTCTGCCTATCAAGAACTACACGACCAATTTATGGGACATTACAGAACAGCAGATCGAGAGTTTCAGTGAACCATCCATACGAAAGCGGTACAACCCAAAGCCAAATCCTTGCTGGGCCTGCCCAGCGACCCACTCCACCATGATGACCATCCCAGAGGGCCCATACGCTGGGATGGAGATAGAAGAACCCGAATACGAGCAAATGGCTGCCATGGGCCCTGTCATCGGCAACAAGAATGCGGAGTCAGCTGCCATGCTAAGTAGTTTGTGCGATAAGCTTGGTTTTGATGTCAACGAGATGGGATGGATTCTAGGCTGGACTATGGAATGTTATGAAAGAGGGCTTCTGACTAGGAAAGATCTGAATGGTCTTGAGATGACGTGGGGTAACGTGGAGGCTGTAAGGCAACTTATGCATATGATCGCCTACCGAAAAGGATTCGGTAATCTACTTGCTGAAGGCATAATGAGAGCCTCCAGGAAAATAGGCGGAGAAGCAGCCAAAGCTGCTATATACACATTAAAAGGCAACTCACCAAGAGGGCACGACCACCGGACCATTTGGGGAGAGATGTTCGACACAGTTGTGTCAAACACAGGAACCATTGAAACTCACACAAGCCTGACAACCGCGCCACCGTACAAGGCTTCAGCAGGTAACCCTTATGGCACATCAAGAGGAGTAGCCCTAACTAAAGGTATTTTAATATGGGAAGATTGCCTTGGAAACTGCCGCTTCAACACAGGATTTGACCTAACGATTACATCAGAAGCAGTTAGCGCAGTTACCGGGTGGGAGATCTCACCTGAAGCAGCCAAGACTATAGGGTCAAGGGTAATCAACTTGATGAAAGTCTTCAACCTACGAGCTGGCATAAAAAAGGAGCATGATGCCCCATCAGATAGATACGGTTCCACGCCAGTTGATGGGCCGACGAAGGGGATAAGCATACACCACCACTTTAACTCGATGCTGAGGAACTACTACAAACTAATGGGGTGGGATGAAGACACAGGCAAACCCTTACCTGAGACTCTAAGGAAGCTAGGTCTAGAACACATCATAAAGGACATATGATGAAAACCTCTTAAATTGTACTCCCTTCGCGGAAACGGGTTAACTGGTTGTTTTATTTTTTCTTGCTTGCTGGAGATGATCTGATAAAAACTTGAATGTGATTTGTCTTACTATATTAGCACTCTTCAAACTGATTATGAATCTGTCAAACTCTTTTACATAGTCTCCCCACACGCTTTCAATTTCCTTCGTCCAGTCAGAATATTCAGTGTAATTCTTGTGAAATGAAATGGATGTGGCATTCATTCCGTTAAGTCCGGTTCCACCTGTGCTTCCGAAGATGACGTTTGGATGGTTTGAAAGGAAAAGTCGTACCTGCTTACCAAAATCATCCCTTGGAAGCATCCTAGTGAGGGCATCAGGAGTCCATTTACTGAAGTTAAAAACCATTATGTCATATCCTAGCTTGGGTAAATTTGGAATAGCAGTGTATTCAAGGTACCCTTCTTTTTCTAGTTTGGTTCTTCTTCGAGTTACAGTTGGTTGGGAAACACCAATCTCCTTAGCTAGTTGTCTATCGCTCATCCGAGCATTCTTCATTAATGAGGAGATGATCTTGTAATCAACATCCGTCAATTCACTCATACGGGCCACTATTCATACGACTTACAAAGCCTATTATTAGTTATGGAACAATGTTTCATAGTAAGTTAACACTTAAGTATGAACCTAGGTGCGCTAGTCTAGAGGCCCAAGTTATGATTATCCAAGAAATCAAGGATCGACTAGATGAACATTCTAATCCAGAAAAAGCTCAGAGGATGAGAGCATATTCTAGGAAACTGTATCAGGAAATGCCTGAGTTATATGGAGTTGCTACTCCCATTGTTAGGCAGCTATCATCAGAATTCTTTCAGAAGGTCAGGAAGAAGCCAAAACAAGAAATCTTGGAATTATGTAATGATCTCCTGAAATCTGGTCTTTCAGAGGAAAGAACTATTGCCTTTGACTGGGCTTTTAGGCTTCGAAGAATGTATGAAAAGTCTGATTTTAAGCTTCTAGAGACTTGGTTAATGAAGTATGTCCATGGCTGGGGGGCCTGTGACGATCTCTGTACACATGCCCTTGGAGCATTTATCTATCAATTTCCTGAGTTTACACTAAAGACAAGAGAATGGGCACGATCAGAGAACCGCTGGGTTAGAAGGGCAAGTGCAGTCAGCCTAATCTATTCAGTAAGAAGAAAAAAACATCTTGAAAATATCTTTGTCACTGCTGATGCACTATTAACTGATCAAGATGTAATGGTACAGAAGGGGTATGGTTGGATGTTGAAGGAAGCCAGCAATAATTTTGCAAAAAAGGTTTTTGATTACGTTATGAAGAATAAAAGGAAGATGCCTAGAACAGCTCTCAGATACGCCATCGAAAAATTACCTAAGGAATATAGGATAGAAGCAATGAAGAGAGAATAAGGCTTCCCGTTACCATAGCGTAGCACGCGCGACGAGATATGGAGCCGAATACTGTTCTCCTTACTTTTAAAAGCTAGGATGCCATTGAAGTAGAGATGGTTTCTCACAAGTTATAAAAACAGATAGAAATATACAGATGTCGGAAACTCTGGGTGATAATTGTGAAGAAATTTTCGTACACGTTTTCAGTTCTACTCATACTCTTTACCGTTATATTCGTTCATTTCAAAGCAATCTCGATTGTTGAGGCTTCTCCTGATATTCATCAAGGAGACTTGATTATTCAAGGTAATAATGTGACAATTATTGAAGGAGACTTTCACCTAAACGGTAGTCTTATCATAGAAGAGAATGCTACCTTAATTTTGAGAAATGCTGTGCTTAACTTCACCCAGTCTTATTCCTACCAGTTTTACATGAACATTCAGCACCCGATTGCTGGGAGACCACGGTTGAACATAGAAAACTCCACAATCACCTCAAACCATTATTTGTATGTACAGTTCTACGCAAACAGTTCAATAATTGGAGATACACTGTCCTCTCCACCTGAAATTCGATTCTACACACATGATGCTTCAGAAACTACCTTGTCAAACTCTCAACTTTACCAAATACATGCTTTTAGTTCATCAACCGTCACTACGTCAGACTCTCAGTTTGACTGGCTCGTGGGTGAAGGATATTCAAACATTACCGCATATAATTGCACGATTGAATCGGCTCGTGCTGGAGGTAACGCTAACTTCATTGTAAATGAAAGCAGGGTGACATATGACATTATATCTGAAGTCTATTCCGTAAACTGTTCCATGAATGACCTTCAATCAGGCAATGTAAACTATTGGAACCTAGGAATGAACAGCTCGATCATTGTTGCACCTACAGGTTGGACTCCAAACCTCACTGTAATAAACAGTGACATCTCTAGCTGGAGCTTCATTCTAAGAGGATTTTCAAACGCAACTATATCCAACTGCAAACTAACTCGTTTGGGTTCCGAGGATTATGCAGTGGTTCATGTCCATAATTCAACGAATGATGGGTGGCTTTCAGGAAAGGATTTCTCCACCTGCTACGTCTATGGAACTACAATTGATCTTCCGGAGGCACATCATAACGCTACCTTATGGCTAGTAAATTCAACCTATCGTATCGTTCGCCTTTATGGCTTAGGAAAGATTTACGCCAACTGGTACCTAGATACCCATGTTTTAGACTCGATAAGTCAAGATGTTCCCTCTGCAAATGTCACGGTTTATCCATCGCTCCCAATTCCCTTTAATCTAACAATCTACGAGTCAAAAATGACTGATGAAAACGGTTTAGTAAGATTAACATTGATGGAGAAAATGATGAATGCTACGGGAGAATATCCCGTTGGAAACTACACAGTAGAAGCAACTTATGACATCTATTCAGCTAGTACACAAGTAAACATGACAGAGAACAAGCAGATTACTCTGAAACTGGAAGACTTTGTGATTCCAGAGTTACCATCTCCCTTAATCGTACCTCTATTCATGATTATAACACTATTCTTAGTCACAATAAGTAAGAGAAAATGGAAAAGCTGATTATATTTAGTTCATCCACAAGTGATAAAACTGAAGGAATGTTTTAGCTAGTCTCATATGATATCTAGGAAGAAGACTCTTAAGCTGGTAAAAAACTGCAGCAAACATTCTCACTCATTGTTAGTTTCAAGACTGATGAAAAAACTTGCCGAAAGGCTTAGGGCTTCAGTTTTGGAGTGGGAACTTGTTGGTTTATTGCATGATTTAGATTTTGACGAAGTTAGAAGTGATATGAGTAAACATGGTGTTGTAGCTGCAGAGAAACTGAAGGATAAGCTTCCTGAACATTGTCTTTATGCTATAAAAGCTCATGACTACAGAAGTGGATTCAAACCAAAAAGCAGACTAGATCATGCACTCATAGCTATTGATTCTCTTTCAGTATTGATTGAGAAAACCAAGGAAGAATTCAAAGAGCCAGATATCCAAGATCTGAAAGACAAGTTGGAGAAACTGTCAGTTAAGGAACCTTGGCACAGAAGCAACATCCAAAAATGCAAAGAATTCGGTCTGAGTGAGGATGAACTCTACAGGTTATTTCTAAATCTAAAATACCCGCCTAAGTAACAAACAATTAGCTTCAGCTCTTCCACAAATCATAGCGTATGCTTGAATGAGAGGAAAATTGTTTTGTATTGAACTAGAGTTTCTTTCCACAGCTTACACAAAATTTTGAATCTTGAGGAATTAAAGCGGAACAATAGGGACATGTTGAGGTGTCTTTTTGTTTTTCCTTTCCTTCAATTCCTTCTGATATTCCTTTTCCGAAACTCTTCATGACCTTCCAAGTCTTCTTTACACCTTTTCCAACAAGCTCTCCAGTTTCCTCAGCCACTTCTTCAAGCTTTACAGGTTTCTTTTCTTTCTTCTCACCTTTTTCACTCAATTTTCCATCCTCGTTTCTATCTTTAATCTTTCATCTCTGAAGACTCAATTCTAGATCAATAACCTATAGCAATTTACGCTTATAATTTTAGTTTCTTCCACAAATCATAAAAGCTACAATTCTAAGCCATAGGAAGCAGTAAAGAAGAAGTGAATGTTCCTTGACGATCAAGGCAGTAGTGTTTGATTTGGGTAATACCTTATACAGGTATGATGGAGAAACTGAAGCCGAAGTGTTTCAGAAAGTTCTATTTTCGTTGGGAATTGCCAAAACGGTAGATGAGGTAAAGAATACTCGGTTAAAGGCTATGCAGGAAGCAAGAAACCTTGGTTTGTTTTCGTTGTATGGCAAGATAAGGAATGATGAGTTTTGGTATAGGTGGTTCTCACTAATTCGCGCGCGCGCGATGTAGTTAACTATTCAGTTTACTGCAAGAGGTGTGGCAAAAAGAAGACATGGTATAAATAATCATTGGTTTTTAAACGCAATTTATGCGCGCACGAAAGTAATCTGGGCCTTTCCTCACCCAACAAGATTACTGTCGAAAAAAGACATAAACTTAATGGGGAAAAGATAAAACCCGTTAAGAGCTATCTTTATGGATATGGTCTTGAGGTATTAGGATTTGAGGTTATAGAGTGATGGGAAAGCCCCCTCGTTTCGATGTTGATAAGAAAAGGGTTGCCTATGTAAGTACTTATCCGCCACGAGAGTGCGGTATAGCAAACTTCACAAAAGACCTTATCGACGCCATAGATGTGCTTCGTGAGTTTAAACAATCATTGGTTGTTACTATAAATGAAGAGGGAGCCACCTATAACTATGATAGGAGAGTCAGGTTTCAGATTGAACGAGATTCTGTTGATGATTATATTCAAGCTGCCCGTTACATTAATCTATCAAAAATTAGTCTAGTGAACCTTCAACACGAGTTCGGTGTTTTTGGTGGGACATGGGGAAAACATATAAACTCATTTTTAGAGGATCTCAAGAAACCAGTAGTTACTACGCTTCACACCCTCTTACCAGAATTTGAATCAACTGCTCAAAAAGTGTTGGAAAATATTGTACATCATAGTGCATCAATTATAGTTATGACGGGAACAGCTTTACGATTATTAAAGAACTGCAATGTTAACCGCGAAAAAATAAGCGTAATCCCGCATGGTTGCCCTGATGTACCGTTTATTAACAGTGAAAAACCCAAGGTTTCCCTAGGTTTGAAAGGTAGGATAATACTGTCTACTTTTGGACTGATAAACCGTGGTAAGGGCATTCAATATGTTATTAGAGCACTCCCCTCCCTCATTAAGAAAGAACCGAGGATTCTTTATCTCATAATTGGAGAAACTCATCCAGAAGTAAGGAAATTTGAGGGTGAACGCTATCGGAAAAGCCTGATGAAGTTGGTTGACGAACTTAAACTAAGAAAACATGTGAGGTTTCATAATCGTTTTCTCCGAAAACAGGAACTAACTAGATATCTGCAAGCAACTGATATCTACATCACTCCATACATCAATCGAAATCAGATCAGCAGTGGAACACTTGTTTATGCCTTAGGAACTGGTAAAGCCATCATCTCCACACCATACCTTCATGCTGAAGAAGCTTTAGCTGATGGGCGAGGATTATTTTGTAGGTTTAGAAACCCTGCCTCAATCACAGAAAGTATAGAAAGACTTCTTGAAGACTCAGAACTAAGGCTAGATTTAGAAAGAAAAGCCTACACCTATAGCAGAAACTTTACTTGGCTAAAAATTGCAGAAAAATATGTGAATTTGTTCAATTCTCTCCTTAAGGATTAAGAGATGATAAAGATTAGACCACCTATCAAACTGGACCACCTTAAAGCTTTGACAGATGATACTGGCATCTTTCAACATGCAAAATACTCGATTCCCAATAGAAAAGAAGGCTATACTACGGATGACAATGCACGTGCACTAGTCGTTTGTATGAAATACCTTCAGCTTCGTGATGATCCTGGGATAAGAACTCTAGTAAACACTTACTTGAGTTTCCTTTTTCACATGCAAAAACCCGACGGAAAACTTCACAATCAATTAAGTTATGACCGTGATTTCATTGATAATACCGGATCAGAAGAGTGCATGGGAAGAACGCTTTGGGCCTGTGGATACGCAATTTCAACAAATCTTTCTGAAAGCTATAAAACTACAGCAAAAGAGATTTTTGACAAATGTTTCAAACATGTGTCCGGCTTCAAGAGTCTTAGAGCAAAATCATATTCAATTCTAGGACTCTGCTACCGCTACGAAACTTTCCCTCATAACCACAATCTTACCAAGAACATATTATCGCTAACTGAACAACTGCTGGATTACTATCGACAAGTATCTTCTTCTGACTGGTGTTGGTTTGAGCCTTACCTCACATATGCTAACCCACGGTTATCACAAGCCCTCTTCAGAGCATACAACATTATTGAAGACGAAAAATACCTTGAAATCGCAAAAGAATCATTCGACTTTCTGGTCAAGGTTCAAACAATTGATCAAAAATTCGCTCCTATTGGAAACAAGGGTTGGTACAAGAAAGGTAACAAGAGAGCTCTATATGATCAGCAGCCAATTGAAGCATCATGTATGGTAGAAGCTGCTCTAACCGCCTTTCAAGTGACTAACGAAAAGAAGTATCAAAAGATAGCCAATGTTGTTTTTGAATGGTTTTTAGGAAAGAATACTCAGAATGTAAAGATTTACAGCCCGGAAACAGGTGCTTGCTATGATGGTATCACTCCTCAAGGATTAAACCTAAACCAAGGAGCTGAGTCTACAATATCCTATCTTCTGGCTCGCTTGAACATAGCGTATGCGGAAAAAAACCTACACTAATTTTGTTATCAATTCCATTAATGGTAAAATGCAAGCAGATAAGAGAAGTAGTGATATTGGGAAAGAAGAAGCAAACCTTGAACATGTTGATAGTCACAAAATGTGCAATTACATATAAGGAACAAATAGAGAATTATCATGGCGGCTTATAGAGTTGAAGGTTAAAGATCTAATGACAGAGAATGTCGTTACAACAAATAAACAAACGACAATTCAAGAAGCAGCGAAAATTCTTTTTGCAAAACGTGTTGGTGCATTAGTGATAACTGATGATAAACGAAAATGTGAGGGAATATTCACAGAGCGAGATGCTCTCAGGAGTTTAGCTACAAAAATTCCTCTGAACACACAACTGATGAATGTTATGTCAAAAAACGTAATTACAGTAAGGGAGAATGCTTCCTTTGCAAAAGCCAAAAGCTTGATGGTTTCACATGGCATACGACATCTTCCGGTAGTTGACGAAGAAGGTTACTTGACGGGAATGTTAACATTAAGGAATGCGTTGGATGAACTTGTTGGAATGTCAACGAGGAAGGTCTAGAAAGCAGGTCATGGGCAACCAAATTTTTGAATACGTAGTCTCCGTTCATAAATGAGAAATCTTATAAGAATTTTAAAATGAACCACAAGGAAGATCTTTAATGAAGAGATTCGAAGGAAATCCAATTCTTAGACCAACACCTAGATATGCTTGGAAAGCACGCGCAGTCTTTAACGCTGCAGCCCTATACGCCAAGGGGCAAGTTCACATTCTATATCGTGCTGTTGGTCACGATGGAATTTCTCGACTCGGATATGTCTCTTTGTCGGATGGTTATCAGATCGAGGATCACTTATCATCCCCTGTTTTCGAGCCAGCAAACCACGCTGAAAAATATGGTTGTGAAGACCCTCGACTTACTTTGTTAGGTGAAAATTGCGTAATGGCCTACACAGCTCTACGTGATAATATCTCGAACGCATATCAAATTGCATTGACCTCCATTGCAATGAACGATTTCATAAACAAACAATGGAATTGGGGGGAAAGATGGACACCATTCCCAGCTATTCGAAATAAAGATGCAGCTATTCTTCCCCGCAAAGTGGACGGTCGTTATGTCATGTTCCACCGTATAGATCCAGATATTTGTATTGCGTACTCTGATGATCTTGAGCATTGGAATAATCTAAAAGCAATAATTGAACCTAGATTGGGAAAGTGGGATTGTCTGAAAGTAGGTGCAGCTGGTCCACCAATAGAGATAAACGAAGGGTGGCTTTTCATGTACCATGGCGTGAACTTTGAAAAAGTATATCGCCTTGGCATTCTCCTTCTTGACAAGGATAACCCCGAACACGTTTTGTACCGTTCCAAAAATCCGATTTTAGAACCAACTGAAGACTATGAGCGCTTCGGAAGAGTTCCCAATGTTGTCTTTAGCTGTGGAGTAATTTTGATGGATGGTCACATCCTTGTCTATTATGGAGGGGCTGATACAGTTGTATGTGTAGCAACATACGACTTAGGTGAGTTGATACATTAGTACACCAATCAGAAATTAAAACACTATGTTGCATGAATTCACCAACTTCACGCGCGCGCGAATTGCACAAAACAAAGTAAAGTCAGATCTGGCTATTCCTAGCTCTTTTCAGGAAAAAAACTTGGTTTTAAGGAGCCGGGGATGGGAATTGAACCCACATACAGTGGAGATATCTCCCGCATAATCCCATTTTTTGTTAGCGCACGCGACTAAGAGTGCTTTATGAACGTCCCGGTTCTTGCAGCAGAACAAACTCAGTTTTAACTTGTTTCAATGAAATCATTGACGTGGTCTCTTCAATTCCTTCTAGGGCAAGAATGCTCTTCAAGAGTTGGTAGTATTCGTCTTGATCCCTAGTCCTAGCTTTGAGGACTAAGTCCCATCGTCCTGCAAGAAGGTCCATACTCTCAACTTCTCTAAGTCTAGCCAGAACACCTGCAATTTCGTCCGGGTTAGCTCCTGCTTCAGCAGTCAATTTGATGAGGACATACACGCAGAAACCTTCATCGATCTTCTTGTAGTCAAAAACAGCCTTGTAAGCCCTTATCGCCCCTTCGCGCTCCAACTTTTTTATGTTATAATGTATCGTAGTGGAAGGTTCATTAATCTTCCTAGCTATCTCAGCTATCCGCGGCGTGCAATAACCATCCTTAAAAAGCTCTATCAATTTGGGTTTTATGTTCTTCATGTTATTATTGAATATTATTCAATTATACATAAATTTTTTGTTTGATATCTGAATTTTATTCAGATATGTAATTATAGTCGAATACCAATATTTACCATCCGTGAAAATGAGTCGTGTGATAAAGAGTATGAAAGAAATGGAAGCTCGAAAAAAGGGATCCGTCCTAGGAACTCTACTTCGATCATTGTTGAAGAGTGTGAACTTTGAAAAGGTAACAAGCAGCTCGGGCGAGTCCCTTCAAGGAGCCGTTTCCGGAAATGATTATCTTTTCTATTCGAAGCAAATGGAGGCTGCATACCTAGAAGCAGAACGCAAGAATGCTGAAGCCTTAGAGGTCAGCCGACGTCGCTTCATTTACTAGAAGTCAAGATGTTACAAGCATGCACGTGGCAATGCAAAGCTAGATCGGGAGAGATTTGAACCAGCAACCAATGGTGACATCACCCGTTTTTCCCGCAAAATCCCCTTTTTTATCTTGTTATCGAAACTACTCTGTCCAGTAGATCCATCCACTAATTTCTTTGATAGCCTTCAATTTGCCCATTCTTACCCTACGGGTTAAGGTTGATGAGATAACGCTCACGTAACCTTTTGTCGAGACTCCCCTATTTTCAAAAGCTTTCACTACATCATCTCTTGTTCTTTTATGTGGCAATTTGAAAAATCCGTCTCTAATAAAGCTGTCAATTGTAGGTGCCCAGGTGCTAGGTGCACCGCCATGTTCTCTCCATTTCTTTCTAAGCGTTCTAATTGCCAATTTAGATTCTTCTCGTAAGCTTTCGAGCGGTGTTCCCACAACCTCAATGTCTTCCAGATCTCCTGCTCCGAGACCTCTCTTTACAAATTCTTGCGTTACAGGCATTTTCTCAGGTTTCAAACCAGCCAAGATTGCTCCCACGGTCTCCACAGCAACCGCATCTCTTCCTGCAAGAACAATGTTCATAGGCACTCGAAGATCACCAGCACCACGCCAAAGATATGTTCCATCCATTATAGATAGATCAACTCCACCTATCACTTCGTAGACATCAGCGAGGATCGATGGAAGAATCTTGTGATATTTTGCCTTCTTTCGGATAGGAATACAACCAAACAAGTTCTTGAGGATACTGCCCCGCTCAAAAGTTCTCATTATGTGTGTGTTAACTAACACGTTAGGCTTAAAGATAAGAGAGGAAAGTTTCATCTTTTGACCAGCAAGGGTTACATCTTGAGCATCCCCAAGATCTGAAAGGTTGACAGGCATAGTTCGTTCCGAGAAGAGCTCCTTCCAGATTTGCAGCCTCTCTAAACCTGTTCCCCTGTAGTTATCCGATTCAGCAATGAAGATTTTGGGAGCTTTGTTAAAATTATTAATTATGGCTTTGACAAAGCCAATTGACGTATGATTATCTGCTTTATGACTAAAAACTCCAACTTTAACAACCACTGCTTTTTTAGAAGTATTTAACTCGTCTATTCCACCAATTAAGTGAAAAGCCTTCGCTAATGACTCTGCCTCTTTATTTTCACCAAACCTGATAATAGCAACTTTTGAAGACAAAACGATCCCTTCGAAGAAGACATTTCTATCTTAGCCAGTCGCTTAAATGTTGCGTGTATTTACAGCTCGCACGGAAAACAAGTTTGTCTTAAGAAGCTGGAGATGGGAATTGAACCCACATACAGTGGAGATATCTCCCGCATTTACCCTTTTTTCTTTTAGATAGTGTGTATTAGCACGCGCTATTATGACAACCATTCATTAACAAGATCTTCTTCCCACTCATGCAAAACCTTCTCAGCGCCTTCTAGTTTACCTGCTTTTTGCAGAAGGGCTCCAATTGCCAACTGACCTGCCAAACGGATAGTCGTCCTCACAAACTTGTTCGCCTCGTTCCAATCGTCAGCAGTATAGGAAACTGTCTTTTCTGCGCTTCTCTCAGCTCTAGGAATCGTTTCACATAGATCCACATGCTCTTTCTTCGGAAAAGAAACATCAATCTTAATAGGCTTGATGAGCTGTACAGGTTGGAACTCATCTATTCTTGAAAGGGCTCGTTTTGCTACTATCTCGATTAGTCTCCTAGCTTCAGAAGGAGGTAGACAATCAGTTGATCTGCAGTCACGAGATGATTTGACTTGTACTGTCTCAATTCCTGGAAGAAATTCTGAGGCTTCCCTAACTAGGGCTTGATCGCCTGTAACCATAATCACTGGTATGCCATACTCGGAGATTGCATAGGCGGTAAGACCTGTCTCTCCAACAAAATTACCATTGATCCGTATTCTAGGTTCTAAGGTTACAGTATGTCTGAGGAAACCATCTTTAGTATCAGCCATCGCGTGGAAGCCAATGAAGACTGCAGCATCTATGGATTTGTCAACTGCTTGTTTCAGCCTTTCAGGAACAGTCTTCTCTTGAAATAGTTCTACCCCTTGCTCAAGCTTCTCGGAAATTATGTTCTTATTTGGACCACCAGAACCATGACAATCAGCAACCCTGATATCTGTGGCGCCAGCAGCCCTTAAGCCCCGAACAGCAGCGTTTACATCCTCCGTTACTTGGATCCTACCGAATTTTGTAAACTCCTCGTATCCATAACGTATCTGATGCCAGTGATTGATCCCTGAGATTCCTTCTATATCGTTCACAATTAAAACCTTAAGATCCTTTCGAGCCTCCTTATTTCTCAATTCAGACATCAAGTACACCAATCATATGATGAAACATCCAAAACATAAGAGTCTAGCTCACACAAAGTACTCACAAATTGTTACTAGGCGCGCGTGACATGGAAAAAGTAAGATTATTCAGAAGGCGGAAATAGCAGAGACCTGGGGTTCGCCCAGAGACCTGGTGTTTATACTGGGAAGCCGGGGATGGGAATTGAACCCACATATAACAGCTCTGCAGGCACATAATATAGGATTTAACGTAAACAATTCAACACAGATCAAGATTAGAAACATAGAGAAGATAGTTTCAGACTTTGTAACCTACTTAACAATTGATGAAAGATTATCAAAAAGAGTTGCTAAAGCCTACAAGTACACTGCACTAGGATACCTAAACAGATCAAAGGGAATTGTTAGTAGAGACACAGTGAGGAACTATCTTAAGCACTATATTCCAATGAAGCCAAGCACATACAACAACCAATTGAAGGGATTACGAGCTTTCATTATGAGATATCTGGGAAGACCTGAGATCATCTTTGGATTCAGGAAAGTTCCAGCTCTATACGAATTTAATGAGGTTGATCTCCCTTCAAAGGAACAACTACACAAAGCATCCAATTCATTAGAGAATGACAAACTAAGAGCAATCTTCATGCTTTACAAGGACAGTGGCTTAAGACGAACAGAATTACTACAACTAAGCAAAGACGATCTAGACTTCTCAATGAGACTAGTTAAATCAAAACATCATAACAGAACAAAGAATGCTGGAATAACCTTCTACACTGAAGAAACAGAACAATTCCTACAGAAGTATCTCAAGAGCAGAAATGATGACAAACCCAGATTGATCAGAATTGACATGAACGTCTTTTACAGAATGTGGATTCAAATCAGCAAGATCTCTGGAATTAGGATAAGACCTCAGATCCTAAGGAAATGGCATGCAACAACATTAGGAGAAAACGGGTGTCCAGACAGATATGTAGACATATTTCAAGGAAGAGCACCAAAAACAGTACTAGCAAAACACTACACAGGAAAAGACCTAATGAGACTGAAAGAAATCTATGAAAAATTCTCAGAAGGACTGAAGATACTAGTTCAATAAACATCCTTCTTTCTTTTTTCCTTCGAGTTACTAACACAAATCATAAAAGCTACAATTCTAAGCCATAGGAAGCAGTAAAGAAGAAGTGAATGTTCCTTGACGATCAAGGCAGTAGTGTTTGATTTGGGAAATACTCTTGTTAAATACGATTATGGTTTACCAGAAGAAATCTTTCAAAAGGTTCTGTTTTCATTAGGAATTACCAGATCATTATTCGATATTAAGAAAGCCTTCTCAATTGCTGAGAAAGATGCTGAAGATATCAATCTGCCTTCTCTTTCTGGTAAGATTGAATGTGAGGATTTTTGGTTCCAATGGAATTGTCTTGTGCTTAAACATCTCCAAGTGGAAGAGAATGAAGAGATTCCCAGAACCATTTACTCCAAATGGATGGATTTCGTTGACTGCACATTATATCCAGAAGTTAGAGAAGTTCTGTTAAAGTTACAGAGAAGAGGAATCAAGGTTGGACTCATAAGCAATGCCTATGAAGAAGAGATCAGCCTTGTTCTAGAAAAAGCAAAACTTGAGAATGCAACCTTTGACACTATTGTCGGGGTGGACACAGTGCAGTGCATGAAGCCTCATCCAGACATTTTCAAATGTGCTCTTAGGAAGCTGAGTGTTTGGCCAGAAGAAGCAATGTTTGTTGGAGATCAACTAGAAGCTGACTATAAGGGAGCCAAGAAGGTAGGCATATATGCATTGTTAATTGATAGAACAGGAAAGCAGAAGCAGGGTAACATGAGGACAATCAAAAACCTGAACGAGATTCTCTCCCAACTTGACCAAGTTTCTTCCACAAGTCATAAAAACAGAATTGTTCTAGAGTAGCCAAGAAGGTATTGCAACAACCTAACTGGAAGAGTGAATATGGGAATAGATTGGAAAGAAGTGGAAAGATTAGTCAAGCCTGCTCCTAATTATAGAACCTTGGTTAAGAGAAACCTGGAGATTCTGTCCTATGATTTTGTAAGAAAACACTACAATCACAGTATGAAACAAGCGGAGAACTATTCCAACAGGTTGTTTGGCAATTACCCCAGACCAAAATATGAGGAATACATAGGAAAGGTGGGTAAAGTCTTCAGACAACTTGACAGGGTTGGTGTGAAGAACTACTTAGAATTCATCCATCATGTGGAAACCAAGGAAAAGTTTGAAAAATTCCACAATGAAGCTGAATTCAATATACGAGACATAATTCGTACAATCAAATATCTCTTCTTCTGGGTTTTGCCTTCAAAGAAATACCTAAGAGAGCTGATAGATGCAGATAATCAGAAGCACTTGGAATACGTTACTACTCTTAGGGAAAACGGTATTAGGGTTACATTAGACATTCTTGAGAAGGGCAGGACCAAAAAGGGAAGACAGAGAATTGCATTAGAAACTGGTGTTCCAGAGGATTTTGTTTATGATTTAGTTAATCGGGCAGACTTTACTCGTTTGCCTTATGTTAGTGGAAAAACAGTTAGACACTATTTTGGTGCAGGAATCAAAAGCCTAGCAAAACTTGCCAAGGCGGAACTAAACCAACTAACTAAGGATATGGCAGAATATTTAGATTCTATAGGAATGAAACTAGGTAGATCGGTCATAGAGTTAGATAAGGGAATAGCGTTAGCTAAGATATTGCCAAAAATTGTGGAAAACTGAAGAATCAGTGTTACTTCCACAAATCATAAAACTGAATATAGGTAGTGATAGTTGAAAAGTAAGTAATCTTAATTGTTTGTGATAGAATGACTGAGAAAAAATCCTCAAAAGAAGACCATAGAATGTTTGCTGTAAATTGCTTCAACTTGACTTGGAGCCTACTAGACAAGAAAGATAGAACTAAAGAAGAGGATGACAAGATGATTCATACAGCTCATGCTTCTCGTTTCCACTGGGGTGAAATAGGAACATTCTTAGAGTTGGAGAGAGGTGAATGGCAGATCTCCAGAGTCTACTCTGTTCTAGGTAGGAGTGAACCTGCTCTATACCATGCAAATAAATGTCTAGAGATCTGTCAAGATAATGACATAGGAGATTTTGACCTTGCCTTTGCGTATGAGGCTATGGCAAGAGCATATGCAATTACTGGTAATAAGAAAGAATGTGAGAAGAACATCAAGTTGGCTAGAGAGTCTGTTGAGCAAATCAAAAAGAAAGAAGATAAGGACTACTTCTTAAGTGAACTTAAGACCATAAATTGCTAGGTAAAGCACTGGTTCCCATTTTCCAGCTATTTCTCACAAGGATGTCCTCTAGACTCAGGATGACATTCAGCAATCTGTTCAGGAGAACACTTCTTAGGATCTTTAACCTTTTTCTCAGGATTTGTACAACCACTATCACACATAAGCAAACCTCTATGAAGAGATATCCAGATCAACCTATATACCCTTTATCATTGCCTCTTCCACAAGTCATAAAACCTGAAAAGCTGATTTATAGCTGGGAATTGGTCTATGGGTTTCATTGAGGATTTTTTCACCATATTAAAAACATACAACGAGACTATTTGGATAATTACCATTTTCACCTATATCTTAGGACTCTTGGCAATCTATCTTTCTGCTAAAAAGATAAAACACTCGGGCAAGATAATTTCTTCGATATTGGGATTTCTATGGTTATGGTCAGGGATAGTCTTTCATATAATGTTCTATGGTCCAACTGATGTAGAATTTTTAGGTCAAACAATGTCAGGTGTATGGTACTTTAGTGGAATTCTATTCATCATTCAAGGCGTACTTTTCCTTGTTATTGGGGTAATAAGGGATTCTTTATCATTTCAAATCAAAAAGAATCCATGTTCAATAATCGGATCAATATTCGTAATTTATTCAATGGTAATCTACTCAGCTATTGGTTTAATTACTGGTTATGTCTACCCTGAATACCCAATATTTGGTACTGCTCCATGTCCTGTTAGCATCTTTACAGTTGGATTGTTATTATTTTCAGATAAGAAAATTCCAATATATATTTCGATAATTCCATTGATCTGGGCAATCATGGGATTTATGCCAGTATTCGAATTATCCGTCTGGGCAGATATTGGATTAATCCTCTCAGGAATCATTGGATTTCCTTTGATTCTACTTCACAACAAAAATATCGGTAAATAAAAAAGAAAAGTGGTAAAGTCTGATAGATTCTGGTTTCTTCCACAAGTCATAAAAACTGAACTGGAAGCTTCCGGTCAAGCTTTATCTTGAGGGTTTTCCTTATTTAAATCAGGATGATAATCGTAAATAAACCTGATGTGTCAAGAGCAACTGCTTATTCATATGGTGCGTTGCTTGTTTTTATAGTAGCACTAGTTGTGTTTTTCTCGTTTTCTTCTGTTCTTACTCCACTGGGGATAGGTGGAATCATTGCTTCTATAGTGTCAGCTTTCGTTGGGGTAGTGATTGGGTTGATTCTAATGTCTTTGTACAGAACTAGGTATTTGTTAACTGACAAGGACTTGATCATAAAAACTACCAAACTTATTGGAGGAAGCAAGATAATACCCCTTACAGATGTGAAGTCTGTTAAGAAAACATTGATTCCATTTGGTCTCAGACTTTTTGGAGCTAGTTTTCATGGTGGTTACTATCACATACCAAATCTAGGAAGAGCATTCTTAACCATAACCAATTTCAAAGATGGACTTCTAATTGAAACAAGCAAAAACAGATACATAATAACACCCAGCAACCCAGAGAAATTCAAGAACCTAATAGAAAAGAGTAAAGTCTGATAGAATTTGATTTCTTCCACAAGTCATAAAAACTGAAGGCAAAAGTGAGATATGTTTACTTTGGCACATTCAGAATTTCATTTAGCTTCATTAAAGATTCAGTATGATCATAAAATGACCCTTTAAGTAATTTTAGAGCCTCTTGAAAACTACACCATTTGAATTCAGAATGTTCTTTTCCATCCAGAACAACTTCATCGTCTGAAGACACCTCCACACCGAATGCATATGCTTTCAAATGCTTGCATGTCTGCCCATACTTCTTGAAGTACTCAATGAGAGAAAGGTCTCTAGGTTCATAATAGTGAACATCTTCTATTATCTTCATGATGTTCTTTATTCCAGTTTCTTCTCTAATTTCTCGTTTCAGAGCTTCCATTTTGGTTTCTCCTTCTTCTAAGCCACCAGTTATTGGTTGCCAAAATTGCCTCATTTCATAGTTCTTCAGAGGAATGGTTTTAAGAATCAGATACTGAATTTTTCCATCTATCCTCTTATACAAAATTGCTTCAATCTGTATCGGTAATCTCATAACAGATAAGAAGAGTTGCAGAATAGTATATGAAACTTCTCTGGTTTCTTCCACAAGTCATAAACATTTAAGAATTATAGTATTGAATTGTTATTGGCTATGAAAGAGAGAATGAAACTTAGATTATACCTTGCAATGTTGATTGTTTCAGTTTTCTCTGTCGTTATAGCAGGTTATACTGTCAGCACGCGCGCGCGCGCGAGTACACTACTAGAAGTTTCTTTTACAACAAGTGTTATTTTATGGTTTAACTAGGGTTATACTAGGAGGAGAGGGATTGTCCAGTAGACATCTTGTTGCATTAGTACTCTCCCTACTAATTACTAGCATAATACCAACCTTGAATACTCTAGTTGTTGAGTCAGATCCTGTAACCATTATTGTCCCTGATGATTATCCATCTATTCAGGAAGCTATTGACAATGCGAATAATGGAGATACAGTATTTGTAAGGAATGGAACTTATTATGAGCATATAGTTGTTGACAGAACTTTGTCACTTGTTGGAGAAGATAGGAAAACAACAACTATTGATGGTGGAGGGGAGGGTCCTGTAGTTCATGTTCAGACAGATAATACTGTTGTTTCTGGTTTTACCATACAGGAAGGAGGAGTAAATTGGGATGGTGCATATTTATCATGTGGCATTCTTCTAGATCATTCCACTAATTGTTCAGTCCTTGGTAATGATGTTGTTAACAACTACTATGGGATAATCTCTTGGCATAGTTTTGACAGTTTAATTAATGATAACTATCTCTATGATCATTTGGGAGGCATCATTGTATATCGTTCTCCTCACACCCTAATTTCAAACAACCAAGTAAATAATTCATACCACTTTCAAAACATCTGGATACACTACAGTAGCATTACTATTGTGTATGGAAACAAAATAGTCGATGGAAGAAGTGGATTATGGATAACTTGCAGTCATGAAGTATCTGTTTTCTGCAATGATTTTATTGATAACCGAAACTATGGTATCTATTTGTACAACTTGACCAGAAACCTAGTTCATGAGAATAACATAACTAGGAATGGACGAGGAATCGAATTCTGGAATGCTTCTGAGAACATAATCTACCACAACAACTTTGTAAACAGTACATATGGTCATGTTTTTGATTACGCAGAGTTAATGGATGAAGTTAATTTCTCTAAAAACACATGGAACAAGGATTACCCGATTGGAGGTAACTACTGGAGTGATTACAATGGTTCAGATATCTTCCAAGGACCTTTTCAGAACATTACAGGAAATGATGGAATAGGCGATATTCAATATTCCGTCTATGTAAACAACACTGATCATTACCCTCTCATGAATCCTTACAGGTCTACTCATGCCATAGCAGCAGGAAACGTTAGATTAGAAAGATGGGCACTTGGTCAAGGTATTACAACAGAGGTTTATGTTGACATAATGAACTATGGTCTCTTCACAGAAACCCTAAACCTAACATTACTTGCTAATGAGACAATAATTGATCAAAGAGAAATTACGTTAGATAGTATACAAGTAGAAACCATAATCATCAATTGGGACACAACAGGCTTTACAAAAGGTAACTATACAATCAAAGCTATGGTTTCTCCAGTTTTAGGAGAAACAGATGTATCAGACAATAATGCTTCTTGTTGGGTGATTGTTTCTATTGTAGGAGACATTACTGGTCCTGAAGGTTATCCTGATCGTAAATGTGACATGAGAGATGTTGGAGTCGCAGGTAAAGCCTTTGGAAGCTACCCTGGACATGAAAGATGGAACATTGAAGCAGACATAACAGGATCTGGAGGAGAACCAGATAACAGAGTAGACATGAGAGACATAGGACTCATAGCAAGACACTTCGGAGAAACAGATCCTTAGAAGCAGTATTTCATGAAGGATATTTGTTTACCCAAGAGAAGACTAGTCTACAAAGGTATATTGTGGTTCTTTGGGTCATGCGTCAACCCTATATAATTGGTATTTGAAAGTTTAACTGTGCAATGTTTGGAAGGAGACAAATGAAAGCTCATTTCTCCAAGTTCCTGATCTCATGGTTTTTCCTTATTAATATAATATTTACTGTGTTTAGAATTCAAATTGTCAAGTCTGATTGGGTTTGGACTGAAACCATCTACATTAGAGAAGATGGAAGTGTTTATCCCATAACAGCTCCCATTTCAACAGTTGACAACATTACCTACACATTAACAGACAACATTGTTGGAAATGTTTCTAGAGAGACAAGCCTAATCATTGTTGAAAGAGATAACATCAGTCTAAATGGGCAAGGTCGTAGTCTCCAAGGAACTGACCCTTACATGTTAGTAGAATGGTGGTCAGTTGGTCTAGATGTAAATGCTGAAAATGTAACTATAAAAAACTTCACAATAACAAAATTCTTTGTTGCAATCAATCTTCATAGCTCAAGTAATAACACAATTTCAGGAAATCGAATAATTGACAATCATAATGGCATCGAAGGAGATTCATCCTCAAATAACACCATATCTGAAAATAACTTTATAGAAAATTGGGGTGGAATAATGCTTGGATCAATATCACATACCAAAATAGTTGGAAATAATGCAATCAACAATGTTTATGGCATATCTGTTTGGGGTATCTCAAATAGTGACATATTGGGAAATAACTTAACTACAAATGAGAATGGCGGTATTGCTGTTTGGTTGTCTAATAACAATACCATATCTAGAAACAAATTTTATGATGATGGACTGATTATAGACCCTATACCTAGTAATATTGTGGTTGATAACTGGGTGAACCGTAGACCTCTGGTTTGCCTTAATAATGTTTCAGATTATAGTGTTGAAGATGCAGGACAGGTAATACTGCATAAATGTAACAACATCAAAATAGAAAATCTAAACATATCTAAAACAATAACAGGCATTGCACTTTATCAAACGAACAATTCAAGAATAACTGGAAATTATTTAAAATCAAATCATGCTGATGGCATCAGAATCTGGCATTCCTCCAATAACACCATAATCAAAAACCACATAGAATCAAGTGATTGGCGCGCGCGCTACTATTTCTATAAGGCAGAGTATTTATTACCATAGACTAGACCACGCACGCTGAGGTCAAGAATTCTACCCATTCTCCGGACCACTGATCGATAGTATGCCGGCAGGCCTTTTCTGAGGTCTTTTTCCAAAGTACATGTGAATGGATTTGGAAACCATTTTGAAGTCCAAGTAGTGAAGGAGACTTATGGCGATGTTGCTCACTTCCGGTACACCTACGTAAAGTTTTGTGTTATTCTCAATGTTGTTCATACATGTCAGAAGTAGACTTTGAGCAACTAACTGAGCATTCATACTACGCGGATTGCAAACCCATGGCCCAATTCTATATCCATTTTCCATCTCGTAGGAAATTATGTATCCATTTATTTTGGATGCTTTCTGCGAGAAAAAACAAAGTTCAGGGCTATCCTGATATAATCTTCGCAAAACCCGTGTTCTATCTCCTCCAAAGTATTTCTTGTCAAACCCCGCTATTCTGAATATTTCATCCTCACTCATTCTCCGGATACTTACTCTAACTGGGAGTTTTTTTCTTCTGCTATCTCCTAAAAATCTGAGGCTATAAAATTCATCAACGAATCCTAGTTTGTGGTAGAGATGTGCAATCTCTGGAACTGCTTCCAGCCTTATGGTTTCTGTATCAGAGTTAAGTAAGTGTCTCATGGCCTGTTTCATTAGAAGAGAGCCAATTCCTTTGCGTCTATGGCTTTCATTGACAATCAGAACACCTATCCATCCCACCGTGCCATAATCTATGGAGAAGACTTGTCCGGCAAATCCTCCTTTGACTTCTGCTACGAAACATCCATTTGGTTCATAAGCGATTAATCTCTCAATCATCTTGAGACTGTAATTCCAATGTTCAATTTTACATAATTCATAGATTGATGCGATATCTGTTCTTTTTGCCAATCGAACAATAGTTCGGTCGATGGGACTCATGGATATTCTGTATGTGTTCAAAGATATCTTTGTGAAAAACATGTGCCTATATATAGGCGACAAATTAAATATGGTGAGTTCTTGTCAATTTTTTGGAGAACCAAAACCTAATGAAAATTAAAAGTGTTGACCTTCTTTTAACATTCAGATGCCCATCAAAGTGTAAGCATTGTGTTTACAAGGCTGGACCAGAAAGAAATGGAAAAATGAAGCTAGAGGATGCGGAAGAGTACCTACAAGATCTTGCGGAGATTCACCCTCTACAATCGATTGGCGCTCATGGAGGTGAGCCATTCCTTTATTTTGAGTTATTAAAAGGGATAATGGAGAAGGCTAAAACCTTAGAAATCCCTCGAACTTGGGTTATAACAAATGGTTATTGGGCAAAAGATAGATCCATAGCAAAAGAAAAACTTGTTAAACTGAAAGAAGCTGGACTGACCCACATAACTTTCAGTGTGGACGGTTTTCACCAAGAGTATATTCCATTTAAGACCGTTATTAATGGAATTGATGCTGCTGCAAGCCTAGGTTTTGAAAGAATCTGTGTTGACTCTTATTTCTTGGAAGAATCAAATGGCAACAATTTCTATGATAATCTTACTAGAGAAGGTTTAGAAAGCATGGCGAAACTCGATATGGTTGAGATACATCGCCATAGAGTTGATCTTGAGGGGAGAGCAGCTGCAGAGCTGACTAAATACGTAAAGTTAAAAACAGAAATACCAGAGGGTGGATGTCAGTTACCTTTTTGGATAGGGGGTAACTTGAAGAATCCTGAAGGGATCGAGATCGATTTTGAGGGCAACGTGACATTATGCCCAGGTATCTGCCTAGGGAATACGAAAAACACGGCTTTAACACAGATACTTGAAAACTATGATGTTGCAGAACATCCCATTCTGTCAGTTATCGCGAATGAAGGCCCGGTAGGACTCTTGAAGATGGCGATAGCTAAAGGGTTTAACCGACAAAAAAAATATGCAGATGAATGTAATCTCTGCTATGAAATGAGGAGATTCCTAAGACCATACTTTCCTAGTTATTTATCCCCAGAAGCATGCTATTGAACTCGACGTGTGCTTATGGTGAGTAAAACTTGTCAAAATGAAAAAATTGCCCATTGCTTCGTGTATGTGTGTAAAGTTAAAGCAGAAATAAGACAGTAATAAGAAGTCAAAAGTTAATTTAAAAGTATGGTGTTTGACGAAATAATTGTAGCGTGTGCTTAAGATCCATTAGATACAGATGTGTCATATTTCAAACTTTTCTAATTGCATTAAGAATACTCTTCCTCTTTCTGTGAGTTTGTAGTATTGTCTTTCGGGTTTCCTTAATACTCGTTCAGATCTGCTTCGAATGATTAGATTTCTATCTTCAAGCTCAGTAAGATGCTGATATACGCTTGGGATCTTTACCTTAACTTCAAGAACCTTTAAGGCTTTCCAGATCTCATAACCATACGACTCCTTCTTTGAGATGATTCGTAAAATAAGAAGCTTCGTTTTACCTAATGTAGTTACATGTTTTCTTTTCTCCACCTGCTTGAGCAGATTCTCTAGTTTTTTACTACCTTTGATTAGGCTCTTTGTTACTTCTGGGTATTTCAGGCCCATACCTGTGATTAGACAGACGATCTTCTCAGAGGGATCTATTTTTCCTTCATCAACAAGTCTCTTTAAACCTGCAATAGTAGTCGCTGCAGCGGGTTCTGCAAAAATTCCTTCTAGCTTGGCGAGAAGACTTACAGCAAGTACGATTTCTCTGTCTGGCAATGACACTGCTGTTCCTCCTGATTCTCGAATTGCCTGAATAGCAAGAGAGCCACAAGGAGGGTCTTCTACGCAGATGTCAATCGCGATCGTTGAGATCGTGTTCGCTGGGATAATTCTATCATCACCTCTTTGTAATGCTGCAACAATAGGGGAGCATCCTTGTGCTTGGGTCCCAACGATTTCTGCAGTCTTCTGTTTTATGAATCCCATTTCGTATAGTTCTTTGATTCCCTTCCAGATCATGGATAGATGACCGCCACTGCCCATGGGAACAATGATCTTATCGGGAAGATTCCAGCCCAGTTGTTCACAAATTTCGTATGCTGTCGTTTTTTCTCCTTCTAGAAAATAGAGGTTGTAAGGCATGACAAAGTAACTCATATTGTCCTGAGTTGACAATCTATATGCTTGCCAACATGCTTCCTTGCTATCTTTTGCGATCTCTACATCAGTCCCATAAGCGATGGTTTGATAGAACTTACCAATATCCACTCTCTGAGGAAGAATCACCTTGCATCTCAATCCAGCTCTTGCTGCGTAAGCTACAAGAGATGCGGCAAGGTTCCCAGTTAATCCACAGTATACAGATTTACGTGCATGCTCTCTTATTTTTGAGACTTCCACAGTCGTCCCTCGATCAATGAAGGAACCTGTTGGATTGCTGGTCTCATCCTTAATGTAAAGTTCCCTTAAACCAAGTCTTTTAGCTAACCTTTCACACCTGTGAAGGAATGTTCCACCCTCACCTAAAGTAACTATGTTGGCTTTATTTGCAAGTGGTAAAAACTCAAAGTATTTCCATACTCCGGGAATTCTTTGCTCTAATTTTGTTGGAGTGATATGTTCAGCAATTTTGTCAAATGAGTAGAGGGTTTGGATGATACCACCGCAACTACTACAGGTTGTGATGCATATGTTTGGGCGAAAGTTCTTTCCGCATTGCGTACATTTTAGTTCTGAAAGGAAGGATGACATAGAAAGCCGTGTGCCTATATATAGGCATCAGCTTATATATGGTTTCTTTCTTCGATCGCGCTTATGAGAATACAACGCACACGAGTTGAAAAATTACAGATTACCAGAGAAATAGCCTTAACAGCCGTTCTTTCAGCTGTGTATGCGGTAGCAATCATGCTTATGATTATTCCTTCTCCCACTGGGGGCTACACTCACATTGGAGATTTTGTTGTTTTTGTGTCAGCTTTACTCTTCGGGCATAGGGTGGGAGGTTCCGTGGGTGTGATTGGTGCTTTAGCAGTAGATCTTTTCACAGGGTATCCTAGATGGTTTGTATCTATTCCCGCCCATTGGTTAGAAGGATTCGTGCCAGGTTTAATGAAGAACAAACCATTTACTATGCAGATTTTCGGTTGTATAGTTGGAGGGTTCTTAATGGCAACTACATACTTCCTAGTCAATATATACATCAAGGGAATTGCCCTAGCCGTCATCTCCTATGCTAGAGACTTGTTTATACAAGCAGGGCTTTCAATAGTAATGGCGTTGATAGTTACAAAGGCTGTGAAGAGATTTTTACCACAACTAAACTGAGCATTTCAATTGTGGGAATACGCGAAAAGGTGCTTGTACAAAAGAAATGATCATGATTCCCTTAAACGTACACGGTTCAGCAGGATATACCTGGAGAGCTTAACTAAACTTTTAAGCTCAACTCGTCTTCATGAAAATTATGAAGAAGGGATTTGGATACATTCTGATCTGTGGAGCTTCCATAATATGGGGGACCATGGGGGTTCTTGGGAAGCTTGCCTTTAAATTTGGGATCAGTCCAACAACCCTTATCGCTCTGAGACTATTAATTTCTTCACTTACGATTTCGATCCCTGTAGTCTTGTTGAAGAGAAAACTGCTTAGAGTTAAAAGAACACATATGATTCCTTTTCTTGTTTTGGGTGTGTTGGCTACAGCCTTTCAACGAATAGCCTACTTCTATTCTGTAGATTTAACAACGGTAACTGTGGCGGCTATTCTCTTCTACACTTACCCTATTCTAGTGACGATTTATTCATCACTTGTTCTCAAGGAAAAGATCACATCTTCAACAGTATTCTCTATAATTCTGGCTTTTTCAGGAGTAGTATTGGTGGTTAGAACCTATGACGTTTCTCAATTAGGCATCAGCTTTTCGGGAGTAGTTTTCGGAGTGTTGTCCAGCATCCTTTTTGTTCTATATTTCTTCATTATCAAAAAACTGAGAAAGCATTATACTAATTGGACCCTAATTCTCTATGGTGATGGAATAGGAGCTCTGGTTACGATTCCTCTTGTTCTATTCTCACTTCTAGAAATCCTGAATTATCCCCTACAACTTTGGCTCCTAATACTGGCCATAGCTTGGGGCCCGTCTTTACTGGCCTATCTCATGTACTCCTACGCTCTGAAGAATGTTGAATCCGCAAAAGGAAGCACACTAGGAGTTTTGGAACCTTTATCAGCCGTATTCTTTTCAGTAACAATTCTTGGAGAAACATTCGAGCTACTACAAACTATGGGTATTGTCATTGCATTAACTGGAGTAGCGTTGCTTTTTTACAGACACATGTAGTTCTGACACGCGCACGCTGGCAGGATTTGAACCAGCGACCAGTGGAGATATCACCCGAATTTTCCCGCAAAACCCCCATTTTTTCAATATGGAAGTAAAAGCCTAATATGTCGCTTTTTCAAAGCTGTTAAGGTTGATTGAATTGGAGAAACCTGGATTCATAGTTAAATTCTATGACAAAGTATACGAGGAGAAAAGCATAGAAGAACTGGTTAATGCACCTGTAGCAGCGATAAGCGGAATTAGCGAATCTGATGCCGAAGACTTGAAGAAAGCATTCGGAATCGATACTGTAGGGGAACTTGCAACAAATAAATTTGTAAGACTCGCTCAAGGCATAAACTGTTTCTCAGCATGTTCTGGACAGGTTCTGGATAAAGACTTCGAATCAAAAGAATACGAAGAACTGGCAATGAAGCCAACATCTGCCATCTCAGGAGTATCTGAACAAGATGGAGCCCTCCTAAAGAAAGCCTTCGGAATCGACAACATCAAGGAACTTGCTGAAAACAAGTACGTAGCAATAGCTCAAGCAACCATCTCTTTAGCCTCTCTCACCAAATTCTTAAAGGCTGTAGGCGCCATCTAAAACCAAAAATCTTGAAATCTCACAAAATCCAAGAATACTACAGTGAAGCCATCTCTAAGAACAAACCATTTTTTTGTGACTTCCATCAGAAATATTCGGGTTCTGAGATATATCTAGCAAATATGAAGCGCGTACGTGTTTGTATAATTCGTTTCGTGGGCGCGTAGGCGAAGATCGAGTTGCTGAATGTTTATAATACTCTAGTAGGACTTGAACCAGCGACCAATGGAGATATCTCCCGCAACTTCCTATTTTTTTAAGTTCAGGAGTACATATTGATGACAGAGAGAATCCGTAGAATCAGGATGTGGAGTCATGAAAGCGTCAGCCATCGCACATTCTAACATTGCTCTTGTCAAGTATTGGGGACGTTCTCTTGACTTCAATACAGATCTGAATATTCCTTCAAATGATACTGTAAGTATGACAAAACTTGGGCTAACTAGCAATATACGACTCCAAACTCATACTACTATTGAATTTTCTGCTGCGTTTAAGGAAGATACAGCCATTTTCGAAGAAGAAGCGCTGACAGGTAGAGGGCTAGAAAGAATCCTTCGAGTAGTAGACTCACTCAGAGAATTGGCAAACATTAATCACAAACTAAGAATGATGAGCAAGAATGATTTTCCCTCTCAAGCAGGTCTGGCCTCCTCATCCTCAGCGTTCGCAGCATTGGCAATTGCCTCAGCGAACGCATTAGGTCTTGACCTTTCACAAGGAGAAATTTCAACATACGCACGATTGGGTTCTGGTTCAGCTGCAAGGTCAATTCATGGTGGCTTTGTATATTGGAATAAAGGAAACTCTCATGAAACTTCTTTTGCTGAGCAGATTTGCGGTCCACACGAATTCAGCATGAACGTCGTGATTGCAATAGTTCATGAAGGAAAAAAAGACGTGACCTCCGATGTTGGTCACGACTCTGCATATACAAGCCCCTTTAATGAAGTCAGAATCAAAAAATCTCAAAAACAAGCAAAAGACATTAAGAAAGCGATCTTGAATGATGATTTCACCAGAGTTGGAGAGATAACGGAACAAAACTGCAAGTACATGCATGCCGTGATGATGACTTCTATTCCACCTTTGTATTATTGGTATCCTGAAACATTGAGACTAATTAAATCAACTCGAAGAATAAGGCAGGAGAAGCTTGAGTGCTACTTCACAGTTGATGCTGGACCCAATATTCACTATCTCTGCAGACCGGAAGACACTTACGAACTTCAGAAGATCTTGGAAAATATAGAATGTGTCCGGAAAACGATTCCAGCTAAACCTGCAGACGATTCTCAGACCACAAAAGAGCACTTATTTTGATTTGCATGCTGACCATGGGTGAACCGGTGGCACCGAGGGTAGAATTTGAACCAGCGACCAATAGAGATATCACCCGCAAAACTCCCCATTTTCTATTTGAAGTGGTAGACGCTTGTTTAGACTTGCGGACTTGAGCTAACTAGATCGTATTTCAGATAGTTACTGTCCCATGATGCTCCATTTTTTCCCATTTCATAGGGTAGTGAAACGTCTCTTCGAGTTGGCTCAGCATTCTTATTATGTCGACCACATATAGGTAGGTGAGTCTATAGAGCACAGCGTATAGCAACAGGCTTCGTTTTTCTTTGATGTCCATGGATAGAGCATAGGCAGCGACAGCGATTTCCAGTATAACGAAGGCTAAGAACCAAAAAACGTAGATGTAGGGGATTGTCTGGAAGAAATCAATTGTTATCCCGATCAGGGCGCTACCGTTTGTGGGACCCTGCCCCCGACCAGATGATGATTGACCTGGAGCCCATTCAGGTGGACCTCCAATTCTAGGTTGATAGATTGTGTAAGGAGATATCGGATTGAAACAGAAGACAAGAAGCCATGTCAGGGTGAAGAACATAAACCACGGGAAGATCACTCCATTGAAAACGGTCCAGGGCATTACAAAGGTACCAGCACGTCCATATTTTTTATTGAATACCATATCTTTATGTTTCGAAAGAACTTGGAGACTTCCCCTATACCATCTGTATCTTTGTTTAGCGAGGCTTGTCATTGATTTTGGTGCTTCTGTGTATCCAAAGGCCCTGGTTTCAAACACTGTTTTGTATCCTGCTTTCAAAATTCTGAAGGTAATGTCAGCGTCTTCAGCGAAGGTGTCTCCCTCAAACAAACCAATCTCTCTGAGAACGGATGCTCGAAATGCTCCAATTGGTCCTGGTACGACCGTGACATTTTGCAAATGTGCTTCGCTTCTTCTTTGAAGATTTATGCCAACAATATACTCAAGTGCTTGAAGTTTTGTCAATATTCCCCTTCTATTCCCAACTTTTACATTTCCAGCCACCGCCGCAATTCTAGGATCCTTAAAATGCTTAATCAGATGCTGAATGACATCTTGGTCAAGAAGTGTATCAGCATCGATACAGACAATGAATGGCCCCTTTGCTTCCTTGATTCCAGCGTTAAGAGCATCCCACTTTCCACCGTTTGGCTTTGTAACTACTTTCACTAGATCGCTATCAGTAAACCTTCTTGCGACTTCCAAAGTTCTGTCTGTAGATCCATCATCTACAATAATAAGCTCCTTATTAGCGTAGGAGAGTCTAAGAAGAGACTCAATGGTTTTACCAATGGCTTTTTCTTCATTATATGCAGGAACGATTACTGTAACCAAAGGTGTTCTATCGATAAGATCAGAGCCCGAATCTTTCTTTTCACGCCTTTTATGAAGATACGCTCCTCCAAGAGTAACCGAATTTCGAATTGTAAACATGATTAAAGAGATGAAAAATAGGTAAAAGGATAGTTGATAAAGGAAATTTGGGTACAGAAGTACCAAGGAGATTTGAATTACTATAATGAGAATGACAGTTCCTAACAGTAATTTTATTACCGATAATCCTGAATGCTTTATGGGCGAAGAAAATTTTTTCCTGACATGAGGGTACCACACAAAAGTAATGATTACAGTGATGAGACAGATCAATAGGGAAACATAGGTTACTATGTAGCCTAATTGATTGAAAAAGACAAGCAATGAGTTGAAGTCAATCGAGATGAGGTTCAAAAACATAGAAATTGTGAAGCCTACAGCAGCGAAAGAACCGGTACACATTAGTGCTCTTTTCAATTATCTGCGTTCTCCTTAGATTAAGATCGCGTTAAGCATCCATTGAATGTTGCTCTACGAGTCTAACTGGGCGATTTACATGCAATTCAGCAGTATAAGCAGTAAAAACATTTTGCTCGATGAATTCAGATAGAAAATACAAAAGCGAATGTAAAATGAAAACGCTTACCTATGATTCATCCTAGATTTAGCGTGTGTGTCTGGAAAGATTTTGGTCATAGTTGCCGAGTTCGCGGGGATTTGAACCTTGGGCAAATGGAGACATCTCTCGAGTTTTTCCCGCAAAACTCCCATTTTTCTGTTCTTCCGAAGTAGCTCCAACTGAGGCTATAGGTAGGCCTCGGTTACATATCTGCGCATCATTCTGTGACTGTTAAAGTAGTAGGCGATCTTTCCTATCGAATTCTCCATCATCCTTATCCACTCATCCCTTCTCTGATAGAACATGGGAATAATTATGTATTCCAACTTATTGTACAGATCATCCAATTCTCTGATGCGACTCTCCTCCATCGACACCTGCTCGTCAGGGTGCGGTCCTATAGCCCAGCCTGTAACACCCTCGATCCAGCCTTCGATCCACCAACCATCCAAGACACTGAAGTTTATCACCCCGTTGTGGGCTGCCTTCATTCCGCTTGTACCTGAGGCCTCTAGGGGTCGCAAGGGTGTGTTCAGCCAAACGTCAGCTCCTGAAACTATTTTTATCGCGAGATTCATGTCGTAATTCTCTAAATAAGCAATCCTGATATCGTCTTTCAGCTTCTCGATATAGCCAAAGATCTCTTCGATGAGTTTCTTGCCCGAATCATCTTTAGGATGGGCTTTTCCAGCAAAGATTACCTGAATCTTGCTCTTCCTATTTACCTTTTTTAACTTCTCTAGATCTGAGAACAACAAATCAACTCTTTTATATCCAGTTACTCTACGGGCAGATCCTAAAGTCAATATGTCGTAATCCATGTTGATACCGATTGTTTTGTTAACGAAATCTATCAAATCCTTCTTTGCTTCCCTGTGAGCTTTCCAGACATCTTCATCTGGAATTCCGTCCACTCTTACAAGTAAATCCGGTTCATTTGCCCACCCGGGAAGGTACCTATCATAAATTTTCCTGAAGCTCTCGTATGTCCATGTATATGAGTGGATGCCGTTTGTTATTGCTTGAATCTCATAGCTTGGAAACATTTCCTTGGAAACATCTCTATGCTTTTTGGCTACGCCGTTAACGTATTTGCTTAGGTTCAGGGCAAAGAGAGTCATGTTCAATCTTTCCTTTCCACCGAATCTTTTTAAGACTTGCAAGTCGGCTGTTTCTCCCATTAATTCCTTAACGAGATCGTAGGTAAACTTGTCATGACCTGCTTCTACTGAAGTATGGGTGGTGAAGATGCACAGCTCACGGACCTTTTCTACATCCATTTCAGGTCTATTCAACAGCTCTAAAGCAAGAAGGCTGGAATGCCCTTCGTTCATGTGATACTTTCTGATTTCGAAACCCAAAACATCAAGTATTCTTACACCTCCGATTCCTAGAACAATCTCTTGTTTTAATCTATATCTTTCATCTCCTCCATACAGAAAAGAGGTGATCTCTTTATCTTCTGAGGTGTTTCCTTCCACATCGGTGTCGAGAAAAAGGACCGGGATTACTCCTCCTGTTATGCTCTGCACATTATAAAGCCAAGCTTTAACCTTGACATCCCTATCTTGAATCTTCATTTTTGCTCTTTCAGGTAATAGTTTCATGAATTTGGAGGGGTCCCATCCTTGAGGATGCTCAATTTGTCTTCCATGGTTGGTAATTTCCTGCCTAAAGTATCCTTTTTTGCTGACCAATGTGACAGCCACTAATGGGAGTCTTAGGTCTGCACTTGACCTGATGGTATCACCAGCCAAAACTCCTAAACCCCCTGCATAGGTGGGGATTTCATTGACCAGGCCTATTTCCATTGAAAAATAGGCGATTTTTCGTTCTTTTAGGACTTCTTGTAAGTTCTTCATCTCTACCGTCATCCTTCAATTCGACTTTTACGAAATTAGCGTGCGCCGGGAGTTACTATGCTTCTTCCAGAGGGAGCTCGCTTTTAGAATATTCTCGATTGCGCATCCTCCTGATTCTCAGCCAACTCTTTGAGCCTTTCCTGTAGATGTTGATCTCTCCTTCAAATAAGCCTAGAACTGCACGCACTTCTTGTTCAGGATGCATTTGTGGATCCAAAACTGCTAAGGTGGTAAAACCTTTCGACTGCAATTCCGGGATAAGGGCGCTTAGCCATCTCCTAGTCTGAACAGCTCGATGCTGTAGCAGAATGTCAGAAACGATGTCTATACACACTCTTCTTGGTCTTTTGCGTGCCATACCTGAAACATCCAACATGTGGAAGCCTGAAGCCAGGGCAATGTTTACGTCAGTTAGATTTTCCACTCCTCTGATTTTAAATACGTTAAGATAGTTCTTCGTGATGGCGTCCGCTTGGGGATTGCAGATGAAAAGGTAGAAGTGGGATTGAAACTTTTCAGTGAGGGCTTTCTCCTCAACGGGGTTGGAGGTGACGTAAAATGTGGCTTCACCACCTTTTGCCCCTGTTTCAAGAAACTTCTCAATCAGCAAGTCCCTTTCATCGCATGATGGTGAGGTCAGGATAACAGCATAGTTTTCAGGTATTCCACCGAGAAGTAGCTTGTCGAGATTTCTATATCCTGTGGCTACACGTCCTGGAAGAACCTGTGAAGCTTCGGTTCTTTTGGATTCCTGCGCTGAGATCATTTCATCTCCCGATAAGGGTGTATAAGAGCTGAAGTCAGCCTGTTGGATAAGTTGTCTGAAAACTTTAACATCGTAAGTGGTGAAGATTCCGACAACTTCGCCCTCTTTCATGACTGGAATATGTTTTATTCCGTTTTTCGTCATCAGTTTAGTAACTTGAAGAACCGAATCGTCTGGAGAACACGTTATTGGGGAACGAGTCATGAACTCTCTTGCTCTTACTTTGCCTGGATTCATGGCATTGGCAACAACCTTTGTCAACAGATCCCATCCAGTAACGATTCCAACGAGTTTTTCGTTTTCTGTGACAGGAAAACTCTCTATTTTGTGTTCCGCAATAAGCCTAGCCACTTCATCAGCTGTCAGGCCTACATCTATTTCAACAACCTTTTTAGTCATTAGGTCGCCCACTTTGGCGGAAAGGACGTGATCTGCAGACATTTTGGTCTTCAACTAGGAAATGAATGCTACACTTAAACTTTTCTTGCGCTCATTACATCGCGTGTTTTCAGACACTGGAAAACAACAATGGAATACCACAAGACCAAAGACATTCTCCACGTTATGCAGTTTCTGGGTCACCGAAATATCAAAAACACCCTTGTCTACACGCAGCTGTTACCCCAGAAAGACAACGATTTCGTGGTTAAAGTTGCGAGAACACTGGATGATGCAAAGACTTTGCTTGAATGTGGATTCGAATACATCACTGACATGGATCACTACAAGCTGTTCAGGAAACGCAAGTAGGCTCCATCCCCCGTATCTTACTATGCAGGTTCATCCTATGGAAAAAACTATGTGGATGTATACCGGGAAGCCGGGGATGGGAATTGAACCCACATATAACAGCTCTGCAGGCTGCCGCCTGAACCGTTCGGCCACCCCGGCGCTTTGAGAACTGTTTGTATTTAGTAAAGTTGTTTTTCTATGTTTTATATTTACTTTTTTTCTGAAATTGATTGTTAAATATTCTTCTAACTTTCTGTATCGTATCTGCTTCTCTTGAAGTTTTATCGGGTCTGAGACGGTTTATTCTTGCAAAGCGTAGAGCCATTCCACATGGGTATTTTGAACTTTTCTGGATCTCGTTGTATAACACTTCAACAACGATCTTGGGCACAACAATCACTTTCCTACCTTCTTCTGCTGTTCTTAATCGTTGTAACTGTTTAGTCATTTCAATGATCTCTTCATCCTTCAAACCTTTGAAGGTCTTGCCAATTATCAACAGATCCCCTGTTTCAATGTCTTGGGCAGCAAGGTAATAGTCTGAAAGCCATTTATATCTTCGACCATGGCCGTATTCAGCAGCTACAATAACTAAGTCTAAAGGTTCTAGAATGGTCTTTATCTTGAGCCACTGCTTTCCACGCTTTCCAGGTGAATAAGCACTGTTTACATTCTTTGCTACTAGGCCTTCGTGGCCCGCAGCTATCGATTTCTCAAGAAAGTCTTTGGCTTTCTCCATTTGATCAGTGATTATCTGTTTTGTGACTGGAATCTTTCCAACAGTTTCACACAATATCTTTCTTCGTTCCATGTATGGTACAGAAATTAGGCTTTTCTCGTTAAGGTATAAAACGTCGAACAGATACAGTTTTACAGGGATCTTCTTGGTCATTTCTTCAATTTGGTGAATTCTCTTAAATCTACGCATCAAATTTTGGAAGGGAATGGGACGACCTCGATTGTCAACAGCAATAACTTCTCCTTCAAGAATCGCTTCTTCAACTTCCAAGTTCTTTCGGACAAGATCCACAATCTCAGGAAGACTCAACGTAACATCTGTTAATCTTCGACTGAAGACCTTCACTTCGCCCTTACGTTTATGGATCTGGACCCTTGCTCCATCAAGTTTGTATTCAAAAGCTGTCTTTCCTCCATGTTCTTCAAGGGCTTCACCGACGTCAACCGATGTTTGAGCAAGCATAAGATTTACAGGTCGGAAAACCTTGAATTTAACCTTCAACAGACTCTCCACGCCACCTGTTTTTGCCAAAGACGCAACTTCTGCTATGTCCCCTATAATCATCCCTGCTTCTTGAACAGTCTTCAACGGGATCTGGAAAGCCTTGGAAACTGCCTGTTCCATTAAACCTTCATGAAACCCTGTACGCATTTCTCCAACGAGTATCCTAATCAAATATTTAGCCTCAAGAGGTGAGGCTGAGCTTAGCAGGGCCTCCACAATCCGTCTCTTCTTTTCTCTCGAGCCTCCCCCAGTCACCTCTGATAGGGTTTTGAAGGTTTGTCTTACTTCAGTTGTTGATAACGTTTTGTTCTTGAAGAGTTTCAGCTGTTTATCCCGTTTTCTCTTCTCAAGAAGAGCCCTAGCAGTTGAGCCTATGTCACCTGTTTTATTAAAGGTGGTTAGAAAAGTTTTCCAGTCTACTCCTGTTATGCGCCCTAACGTTTCTCTCAAGGTTGCCCAACTCACATCAAGGGTTTTCTGATCCCACTTTGGTAGTGCTCTACCTAGAATCATGGATGTGGCTGGTTCTACTTCGTCCTCATCGAGTTCTAACAAAAACTCTGAAACCAGATCCACCATTAGAAGACGTTTCCGAGTTTTCTCCAATTTTTCGCATAGTTTCACCAGTTCTGCGAAGTATGTTGTCATTGAACCTGACTTTCCTTGGTAGAACACTATGTTGTGGTTCAGACAGATATATATCTGAACCCATACGCACGCCACTGTCCAAGAATTGCTGGTTGATATTATTGAATACCGGTAGTTTCAGCTTATGAATTGGAAACTAACATATATGAGGATTAATTTTGAGAGCAAAGTACACTAAGCTAAAATAGTATAGTCAATCTAGACTATCTTTTGAAGGCGTTGACTAAATGGTTCCAACAAAACAAATCCTGAATCCCGTCGTGCAAGCTAGTATTGCAGGTGTTTCAACTGCTCTGGTATGCGTTACAACCATGATTTTCGCTGTTTATGTGCCAAGCACAAGGGGCTTCTTCAATGTTGGTGAAACTATGGTATACATTGCTGCACTGCTTTTCGGTTCGAAAATTGGAGCCTTTGCTGGTGGTTTTGGCTCTATGTTTGCTGATATCTTTCTAGGCTATTACTACTATGCACCAGCGACCCTAGTGATAAAGGCAGTAGAGGGGGCGGTAGTTGGGTTTCTCGGACAAAAGGAGAGTGTGGTGGTAAGGTTGCATACAAAGAGAGATTGGAAGGTATTCACAAGCATGATTGGAATACTTGTAGGAGCTTTGATAGGCCTAATAGGATTCCTGTATTACAGTGGTATCGTGGAGTTTTACTCGGGCATTCAACCAGCTGGACCCATATCAATAGTGAATATTCCAATAGGATTTTGGCTTGGCCTCGGTGTCTTCATTGCCTTGTTAATAGCTGCCATAGGTTTTGTTTCTGAACCAGAGTTGGGATGGATGATCATCTCAGCAATCTTTGGAGGATTATTGATGGTTCTAGGTTATTTTCTGTATCAACAGCTTATACTCGGGGTCTTGGCAATTGCTGAGGTGCCTATAAATATTGGCCAGATGACCATCGGATTGATTATTGCGGTCCCAATTGTGTCCTTTGTCCGACGTGCTTTACCACTATTGAAGACTAAAAAATAGTAGAAACCACAGAAGTGTCTGCATGAAGCTTCCTCTTGGGAAAGTTCCGATCAACGTTTTGGAAGAGGTCGTTTTCCGAAATCTCGGTGTTAATCGCAAAGAGGTCATCTTGGGGCCTTCCGCTGGATTTGATGGCGCGGTAATTGATGTAGGGGACAATTCGTTAATCATTTCAATGGATCCTATCACGGGAGCAAGAGAGAGGATAGGATGGCTTGCGGTAAATATTAACGCCAACGATGTTGCTACTTTTGGTGTGGAACCAGCATTTCTTTCATCGTGCATCCTACTTTCAGAAAACACCAGCAGAAAAGAGATCGAAACCATTTGTGCTCAAATGGATAAAGCTGCAAGAGATCTAGGAATCGCGATTATTGGAGGCCATTGTGAGACAACCCCAGCATTAGAGAATCCAATAATCATAGGCAGCATTATTGGTCTAACCAAAAAAGGGCATTATGTCACTGCTGGCGGGTCAAAGCCTGGTGATAAGCTCATATTAACTAAAAGCGCGGGAATAGAAGGTACGGCTATTCTTGCATCAGATAAAAGAGCGCGATTAGAAAATTCTATCTGTTCACCCGTAATCTGTAAAGCCAGAGAGTTCTTTAACCAGATTAGTGTTGTCAAAGACGCCCTGGTTGCTTATGAGTCAGGAGGGGTGAATGCTATGCACGATCCAACTGAAGGCGGTGTTTCTGGGGGAATGCATGAAATGGCAGAAGCATCGAACGTGGGCTTCAAAATTTTTGAAGAAAAAATTCCAATACAAAAAGAAACACAGGAAATTTGTAGTTTCTTTCAGATTGACCCTCTACAACTAGCGAGTTCCGGCGCTCTTCTAATCTCAGCAAGCGTAGAACACGCCTCCAAGATAGTAACTAGTTTGAAACAGCAAAAGGTTCCAGCCTCAATAATCGGGGAAATCACTGAAAAAATATATGAACGCATAATGGTAAAGAAAGATGGAAGCATCATCACTTTACCAACACCACTTTCTGATCACTTATGGCTGGCCCTAGGGAGAGAATAGATGTTAGGAATTTTTATTAATGTATTGAAGAAACCAGTAGAACAAGAAAAAAGGATAATAGAAGGTATATTTGAAAGAACGTGAGTAGATCAGGCCACACTTCATTTCCAAAATAGCTAATGAAATACTCTCTTTCAGGTTCCAGTCTTCAGGAGGTCTGTGATGAAGGCAGTAGATGTCGTTTCCAATGATAATCTTGAAACCTTTCTTCTTAATCCAGTCTATAATGTAGGCGTCCTCGTATGCATGGAGTTTTACAGGTATTTTTATATCCTTCACGGTTGAAGTCCGAATTAGGGTGTCATGCATTCCTCCCCTTAGATTGAAGCATTCTCTTGCCACAAATGCTAAGGCTTTTAAAAAGAACTGGTTCTTCACGTTTGGAATAACGTCAACATTTAACCCCCAAACAGCGCCGACATCATCCTCAAGATACCTTCCAACTTTCTCAAACCAGTCCTCACAAAGTATTATGTCGCTATCAGCAAACATGAACCAGTCAGTCTCCACCTCCTGTATCCCAATTTGCCTGGCCTTGGCTCTTGAGCCAGACTCACTTATGATTTTGATATTTCCAAACTTCTCATTGAAACTCTTGAGAATTTGTAAGGTGCTATCTGTCGAAAAACCATCGATCACTATTAGACGCTTAACAGCAACATTCTCATAAATCGACGTCAAACAATCCTTAAGCACCCGTTCACTATTCTTTGTAAGCATCACAATATCTAATGGTTTCATAAACCAATCATACCCTTCTTCAACCATGATTTTAAGTTAGTAGTTTCATACCCTCTTTCCGACATATGCAATCATTTATGAATCTTAAACAAAAGCACTCACATAATATTCTTATAGGTTTCCTCAACTTACTGATACTGGTTCAATTAAAATTATGGGTGCATATCAATTGGTCATGACCCTAGAGAAAGCTACCGGAATCATAATCCGTTCCCTTATGCCTAATAGACCGCATCATGCTCAATGGATGATCACAAGAAGATGTAACTACCGTTGCAGAGGATGTGATGTGTGGAGGGACCAAAAGACCACAGAGTTATCGACAGAGGAGATAAAAAAGGGTCTTGACATACTTCGCGAACTTGGAATAGTTGAAATCGTATTATCCGGAGGTAACCCTCTCATAAGAGACGACATAGGAGAGATTATAGATTACTCATCCAAGTTCTTTGTAACGACAGTTTATGATAATGGCAGCTTAGCTATGAAAAAAATAGACAAGTTGCATAATGCTGACTTCGTAGCGATCTCAGTTGACAGTCTTAAACCAGAGAAAAACGACTACATTAAAGGGGTGAAGGGAGCATGGAAAGACTCGATGAAAACAATCGAAGAACTGAGAAAAGCAGGGATCAACGTTAGTGTTTCACCAACGATTTCACAATTCAACCTTGACGAGATTCTAAATTTAACTCATCACTTCATAGAAAAAGAGATCCCTATCTGGTATTGCCTATATTCCTATGACTTTGCAAGCTACCAGAACCCCCTATTTACGATAGGAAAGAAAAACGAAGAATTCACTATTGTAGGGAAAAAGGCAATGGTTAATCTTTGCGATTCTTTGATTGCACTGAAAAAGAAACATAGCAACATACTCATGACAAACAAGGTGTTGAACGCGGTTAAAAACCTGTATTTACAGAATGAGAGAACATGGAGCTGTCGGGCACTCCAAGATTTCATTGTTGTAGATCATCAAGGCAGAGTCTCTGGCTGCCATCTCCATGACCCAGTAGCTTCAATCTTTGACCTGCCAAAGATTTGGAAGAGCTCAAGACTTGACAAACTACGAGACACCTATAGAAGGTGTGATCGATGCACATACATGTGCTACATATTCTATTCTATCCATGGAGGAGTAGCAGGAAATCTAGAAATTGCCCGTGAACGTTGGAGAAACGCAAGAATCCTGTTAAAGGAACCATCAGTTCCTTGTACTTGAGACATCCAAGCTAGGGTCTTCAGTTTCTATGTGTCATTTGATCATTGTTTACCCGAAGAACAAGGTTATCGATTACCATGCAAATTGTACGAAAAACTTCATCTGTACTAAGGAGCTCTGTGTCTAATATACAATGAAAGGGCTTGAAATCCTCTCCTAGGTTGAAGCCATAAAGTTTCTTGTAAATTGCTTTTGTGTCCTTTTCCTTATTGGTTAGTGCTTTTACAGCTGTTTCGAGATTGATTCCGTCTCTCTTGGCTACTCGCTGAGCCCTCTTTTTCATGGAGGCTCTTAACCAGACCTTAAATCCCGTATCAAGTAGCCATGGCATTGTCCAGCTATCTAAAACAACATTTCCTTTCTTGGCCTTCGCTAACAGTCTTTGATCAACAGCCTCATCATATTTCAGGTCTTCTTGCCTTTGCTGAAGAAAGCGCATTCCTTCCTCACTTTCCCACCAACCTCGTTTTAGAGGGTGATATCCTTCTTCCACGGCGATCGTCTTTAGGATATCTCCACCAGAATAATATTTTAATCCGTATTTTTTTGCCAGTTTTTTTGCTATGGTGCTCTTTCCACTTCCTGCCATTCCACCGATACAGATTATGACTGAACCCTTGACCATTGCTGGTAAACCTCAACCCAATTTATACGCGTTTAAGGCGACTTGATGACTTTTTTTCGGATGGTTGAGATAACACTGAGAATTTCGTTTTGGTCTTTCTCGACTTAACTTTCCAACGACAACGCTTTCACGTTTTGTACGTTGGCCTTGAGTTGGCATGTTTCGTCACTCTATGCTCACAAGTCCTAGTAGATGTGAGAAAACTGTACCAAACAGAAAAGAACAGAGTAAATACCACCAGATGAGAGAATTGAATCTCATCCCTATCAGAGGGATAGTGATAACTCCTGTGTGATCACTGACCCCTGGGAGAAAGGCAATAGCAGTATTTGCATAGATACCCCCTAGAAACTGCCACATCAATATGAGGGGAATAAAGAAAAGCAACATTACCTTCATTGATTGCCACATCATCTTTGATTGAAGCTGCATAATTTGTTTTTGTTTCTTCATGAGTTTCTCTGTAAGTTTTTTGTCTCCACTCTTTTGAGCCTCTCTTAGTTGTTTATTCCATTCTGATATCTCTCTTCTCGCTTTCTTTGTCTGTTCAGGGTTGGATAGGAGACGATTGGCCAGTGAAGTGAGTAATGATATACTTGCTGCTAAAAGTAGTACGAATAAAGTGGAATAGGGTATGTTAGTTGGAAGCATAATCATGACCTTTATTTTTATGTTTGTGCGTCTCTTCGGGCTGAATTCTTTCTTCTCTGAATTAATAACTATTTTGTTCAAAGAGGGCTAGAGAAAGGCTGAGGGAGAGTTAAGGTCACCCTCCAAACACTTTTCTGAAGGCTGGAAACATCTCAGCAGCCCTTTCACGCATCAGAATTTCATAGTATTGATAGATTATTCCTACAGAAAGTAGAATACCCATTCCTGATCCAAACACGCCGAAGAAGTCTGATGTTCCAGCAATTAGACCCACAACTATTCCTCCAAGGATTGTAACTGCTGGAATGTAACGTTTAAGGATAGATTCGATGGCTCTTCCAGATCTTCTGTATCCTGGAATCTGCATTCCTGCTCCTACAAGTTGTCTGGCTACTGTAGATGGACCTAGACCTCCAACCTCAAGCCATGTCAGTGAGAAAACAATTGAGAATCCAATTAGAATTCCGAGGTATATGAAGGCTTGAAGCGGATCCTGCATGACGCCTGACAGGCCCCTTGGCGCGATAACATAATAAACAAGCCCGCCTACTGGGGTAAGTGCTTCATTTCCGCCTCCTTCAGGCTGAACCCACTTGAATTGCCCCAAAAGATCTAGCCAAAAATTGGTTCCAGGGGGTGGCTGACCACTTAGGCTCCAAAAAATTTGTGAAAAGAAGTATATGTTTGCAAAGAGAGCTGACGCAAAAATCACCGGGAGATTCGATACGTATAACAGTTTGATTGGATATCTACTACGAAATCCTCGGTATCCAGCATAGGATAGAGGAAGTTCAACCCGCACTCCTTCAACATACATAATTACCAAGAAAGCAATAATTGTGGCTGTAAACCCAATTAAAGAGGGATAAGCACCTCTGCCAAGTATCCAAGATGCCAACGCGTCGGGTTCGTTTCCACCTAGTAGGATTGCTAGGCTTCCAACGAAAAGACCAGTACTAGGAGAGAAAGTTTGCCAGAAGATCGTCTGGGCAACTCCTGCCATGATGAAGAGGCTTATACCACTACCGAATCCCCAGCCTTTCTGAACCATTTCGTCTAAGAGGAGGACAATAACACCCGAAGCAAGGAGTTGTAGGAAAACAACTACTGCTGCTGTTCCAGGTATGTTACCATACATTCCACCGATTATATATGCTGACGCTTGAACTCCTGTCAACACTATAGAAAAAACCTTACTGGCTGTAGTGAATAGGCTTCTGTCTTGAGGCTGTGACATGTCACAGTCTATCATATCAGAACCCACCAAGAGTTGAAGTATCAGACCTGCTGTAACAATTGGGCCGATACCAAGCTCCATAAGGCTACCACGATTTGAGGCGAAGATTATTCGCAAAGCAGCAAGTTCACCTAATGCAGTTCTCTCAATACCGTAGAGTGGGATTTCAGTCATTATCAAGTAAATGATGAGCGCTATTGCTGTCCAGAAAAGTTTTTCATTAAACCCGACTCTACGTTCTGGGGTCTTAATTTCAGGAATAATCCTAGCAATAGGTTTAAAAAGACTTAGGAATCTTCCAGCCATAGATTATCAACCAATCTCACATTTATCTAGTTGCATTATCATATGTGTACTGTCTTTAACTCTTTATCGTGAGAGAATATTAAGGCTATCGTTAGAGCAGAGAACGTAGCATTATGTGTCAAGCCATTCGCCGGATGAGTTCATTGATTTCTTTTCCTCGATATCCCACTTCACCATGCATGCCATAGCTTTTTCTTACCTTTCCTTTGAAACCCCTACTTGGAGGGTGCAACCTGAAGAAGGGTTTCACATCAGGAAGGTCTCTGTATTGAAGATGACCATCGAATATTGCCTTTGCTAGTTCTGCATATGATTTCCACCCAAGTTTCTGTGCATACTCAACAGTTAATGATTTGTCACCTGTTAGCCTACCCCGTTTTTCCAGCATGGTCTCCACAATCTCTTTAGACACTTCGCCCCACGTAACGTAATTCTGAGCTTTTCTAAGCATGCCCAGGAATGATGGGCGATTATCGAGTAGAACAGCTTGGTTGGTTCTCGTTAGGTTTAACATTTGAAGTGTCTCCCTGACCTTCTTTGAGGCTTTTATGGTGCCACGTATTCTGACTGCTGCTAGACACTTGTATTCTTCGGATTTTTTCATCAACTATCTCACCCAGTCTGGAGGGGTTGTTAGACGGTATGTTTCCTTTAACGCATCAAAAACAGCATAAGCAAAGGATGGAACGGTTCTTGTTGATCCAAAACTTCTGGTCCAACAGTCCTTTATACCCGTAAGGCCAAGGATAATCTTTGCCACCTCACTTGCCACTAGCCCTAAACCTCTAGGTCCTGGGAGGACAACTACTCTTACTCCTCCACATTTTCCTTCAACTTGGAACTTTATGGTATGAGGTCTTTCGCAACCACATTCCCAGCTTCCGCAACCTCTTCTGACAGGAATAATGTTCAAGCGGGCGTCTACTGCAGCTTTCTCAATAGCTGCTCTAACTTGTTTTGCCTTTCCAGAGCCAAGGCCTAGGTAACCATCTCTGTTTCCAACAGCAACTATTGCCTTAAATCTAGACTTTTCACCAGCATCCGTTTGTTTCTGAACCAGGTTTATATCAATGACTTCTTCTTCGAGCCCTGGTAGTAATGTGTCAACGATTTGAGGTTCGCGGATCTTAAGACCCTCCATGAATATCTCTTCTATCGATGCGATTCTGCCATCCTGTATCATTTTGCCAAGGCGGGTTCGAGGGATCCATTCTTCAAGTCTTTCTGATGAAGAATCACGATATCGTCGTCGTCTTGATCTCAAGTTTTCTTACCACCACTTTGAAATTTTTCCAGTGCTTTCACAGTCGCTGAAAAATGTTTAGGAAGTTCCTCTGGTTTTAGTTTCTCTTTTAAATACTTTGAAAACCTTACCTTGTATTCTTCAGGGCTTGATGAAGCTAGGCTTTCTGCGTAACTTGCAATGTGCTTACCATTAATTTTTTCAACTTTTGGAATTTTCACTTCGCCATATGGTATGTTTACACCTGCATCTGACACGCCTTTTGTTGTTGCGAAAATCCTTGTACCATTGACAGGAGATTGTAATCCGATGTCTAGAATCGCTTCATTTGTGCCTTTAGCCTTGGCTTTCATTCCACACAGAAGACCAGTTAGATAGGCTGAGGGAATATTTCCTCTAGAGGCCTTCCATCCAAAATCTCTGGTTAATTCTCTGCTATGTGCAGAGGCTATTACTTGATCTCCATGGACCTTTGCCAGGATTATCTGAGCAACCATGTTTCTCACAGAACCACGAACTACCAAACGTGGTTTTCTAGATAGCAAAAGGGCCTTTCTTTTCTTGTAATCTGTTTTACCTTCTCTTCTTCGCCTAAATGGCATGCAATATCGTGATCCTTTTACCATCATCGCTTCCTCCAAAGCCCATTGGATTTTAAATATCGCTCCATATCAGCTATGGATTCAAATCTACCACTATTCGCTTTATTGTATATCATTCTGTATGTTGCTTCAGTTATCGTTCTATTGTTCTTCAATTCAGAAATTCTTTTTCTTATAGCACGGATTTTGCTCATCCAAGCTTGTTTCTTTGAGATTCGCGCCCTTTTTGCACTTGTTCTGGTTCCGGGACCACGTCTTCTTCCTCGCTTCTTCTTTTCATGAATAATTCGTGATCTTCCCTGACTGACTCCACTGTCTGGTCGCTTTACAATGGCTCCTTCATGGATGAGTTTCCGAATTTCATCTCGGGTTATAGCAATTTCTATGTCAAAGATCTTGTCAGGATCCATCCAAACGCGATTCTCTCCTATCTTGAGTATTTCTGCTGCTAAGCGTCGCTGGCTTTTCAGATCGGTCATTTCTTTTTTGTCCTCCTCTTTCGCTTGCTGATATCCTTTTTCTTTACTTTTTGTTCCTTGTTCAGCTTTTTCTCTGCCTTCTGTTTCTCTTCTTCCTTTTCCACTGGTTTCTCTTCTTCCTTTTCCACTGGTTTCTCTTCTTCCTTTTCCACTGGTTTCTCTTCTTCCTTTTCCACTGGTTTCTCTTCTTCCTTGGTTATCTCTCTATAATTTAGGACGGTGATTTTTCTTCGTCTTGCCTCAACAAGGATTTCAGCTTTTTTCCTTTTTCCAACTGCACGTGCGATTCTTACGGCTTGTGTCTCGTGATCAACGTCCTTGAGGGTTTCCGGGTTGTGAACCAAGACTTCTCTGTAGCCTGATGGATGAAGGCCTCTCAAAGCTTTGGGTCCTCTGTATCCAACATTCACGGTTGGTGGCCAACCCTTGATCTTTCTCCGCATTTTGTTGTCGATACCTTTAGGTCTTCGCCAGTTTGTGTGTAAGCGTTTGTATCGCCAGCTTTCTTGTCTTTCAAAGCTTGGCTTCCTTGTACGCTTTTTCTGGCTCAAAGCTTTCTTCAGCAGGTTTTTGTCTTGTTCTGTCAATCGTCCATACCTTCGGTTTTTTCATACACGTATATGCCGTCCAGAAATACTCGGGGATCTTTGTTTTTGACTTTAGTAGCTTGCTCGATGTTTGCTGCCGTTTGACCTACATCTTCCAAGTCTATGCCTTGGACTATAACATCTTCACTTTTGACCGTTATTTTAGTGTCGCCTTGTATTTTGACTTTCCTGGAGCTCCGTTCTCCAGTAAAGTTCTCGATAAGAATGGTATTATTTGTGACTTTAACTGATATTGGAAAATGGGAGAAAACTATCTTAAGTTTGTAGGTGAAGCCTTTCTTCACTCCTGTTATCATATTCTGAATGTGTGAGTATATTGTATTCACTAGAGCTGCCTCTTTTTTCCTAGGCCATTCAGTCCAAATTTGAAAACTTTTACCTTTAAGTTCCAAAGATGTTGGAGCATGAGAAAAATCACGACTCAATTCTCCTTTCGGTCCCTTGATGGACACTTTTCTCCCTTTCAGAGATATGTCTACATCATCTGGAACTTCGAGGGTTTTGGAAACTATTATGGCTCGCATATGAGACACCCATTAATAGATAAATGCTAGTAGTCTACCTCCAGTGTTGTGCTTCTTTGCTTCTTTGTGGGAAACCGTTCCTTTTGGTGTTGAAACTACCAATATACCAACTTCTCTTGATGGTAAGAACTTTTTTTCCCATTCTTCGAATTTATCTGCTTTCACAGGGAAACGCGGTCTTATGGCCCCACATTTGTTTACTCTTCCCATGAGTTGAACTTTAAACTTGCCTGATCGTCTATCATCTATAAACTCAAATTCTCCAATGTACCCGTTCAACTGTATGACTCTTAGAACACGCCCCAGTAATTTGGAGGCTGGGCTGATTATGCATTCTCTTTTGTTTCGCATCTCATTGTTAACAATTGTTGTTAAACCATTAGCCAAAGTGTCCATTCCTTACATCACTACTCATATTTTTTAAAGCCTAGTTTTTTTGCCTTCTCTCGGAAGCATTGCCGACATAAGTATAAATCGTAACGACGGATTATGGATCCATAAGATCCACATCTGGAACATGGTCTAGCTCCTTTACCGAACTTTCTTTCCTTTTCAGGCTTCTTTACACCCATGTTTACACCCTCACTAGGCTATTCTATCTGAACCTCCAAGCGATCCTGGACGAAGACTTTAGCCTCCTCGGCTAAAAGAATGTGTTTTGATCCGATCTTTGACCTCTTTTTTTGTCTTCTTTTGACTCGATATCCAGGTCTGATGAGGGAGATAGATACGTCCATTCCGAATATGCCGATTTCCGGCCTATATCTAACTCCAGGTATCTCTATATGTTCCTTTATGCCAAAGGAGAAATTTCCATACTGATCAAAACAGTTTTTTGAAAGGGTCTTGTCGATAACCGGTAAGACCAGCTGCAGGAACTTTTCAGCGACCTCATTTCTGAGAGTTGCCATACAAGCGATTGGTTCACCTTTCCTTATGCCGAAATCTCTGATTGTCTGTTTAGCCTTTCTTTTGCATGGATTTTGGCCTGTTAGACCTTTCAGTACCTTTGTGGCGTTTTCCAATGGTTTTCCAGATTCTCCCACGCTAATGTTGACGACAACCTTTTCGATCTTTGGTCTGAGCATTGGATTTCCTTCCGAAGTGCTTTTTTTGTTCATTGTCATTCTAGTCTACTCCTGGCAGGGATATTTCTGGTTCTTCATCACCTACTGCAAATAGATAGTTTAGGATTGTTTGATATTGAACTTCATTTTTGTCTTCAATAGTAACCAGTGTGTTTCTCCGTTTCTTTCCCTCAGCTTTTTCGATCTCAATTATTCTACCGTGTTTTCCAATGTTTTTTCCACTGGTTATGATTGTATATACTTTTTCCTTTAACTTAATCTGCTGCATAATCTGTTTTTCTGGTAGGCTAATCTTTAACGAGTTGAAGGTGTTGTAAACATCTTCTTTCGGGTTCTTCAAATCATCGATTTTTATAATGATGTTCGAACCATCATGCAGGTTGAGTTGTAATTGTCCATTTTTAATTATTCTCTTATTTTCTATCCTACAAAGTTTAAAATTTAATTCTCTTTTAGTGATTGGATGGAGGGTTAGACCCTTCTTGAACGGTAGGAGACGGAAGAACAGTTCTGTGTCAGAGAAGTGAACAACATCCATTAAGCCTATTGGAAAATCATCTTCTTTTCTCACTCTTCCATCTACATACACTTTTCCCTTATTGATGATATTAACAGCTTCTTTTCTGGTCTTAGCGAATTTTAAAATGTCACGTAAAACTACAGTTAGTGGTATACAGTTTCTTAATGAATGTGGTCCGGAAGATGGTCGTATTGTCCATACGAATTCTTTTCTTGATATTGGCCAGAAACTAGGTGCTGGTTTCCGTTTTAATGATTGTGAACCGCCTTTTTTTCCCATTTTAGTTTTCTCCTTCAGTCTTTGCAGACCTTTTCCTTTTGGTTCTGCTTGCTGTTTTTTTTGATTTACTTCTTTTTGTTGTTTTTTTCTTTATTTCTGAATCATTTGTTATCTTTGCAGTGCTTTTTTTACTTCTTTTTACTTGTTCCTTGGGCGGTTTTTTTATAGACGGTTTCTCAGCTTTTTTCTTTAAAGGTGGCGCCTTTACCACTTTTTCTTGAACCTTTACTTCTTTCTTCCTTTTTATTACTTGCTTCCGCCACTTGTCTTCAAGATTCAGGTTTATTATCATAACTTTTGAGGGGTGTATTGGCAAGAATATCGTAGTTCCATCAGCTTTCTCCCTAGTTAATCCTTCAACATAAATTCGGAATTTTCTTTTGTCTATGCGTGTGACTTTTCCCTCGAATCCTCTTTGGTCGCCACGCATTATTCGTACGGTATCTCCCTTTCTGACAGGTATGGATTTGATGTCTTCAGCGGCTCTTAAATCTGGGGAAAGTCGGGCAGCTAGATATTTGTGACGAAGGTGATCTGATGCCTGGAAGAGTAATCTTCTTTGAGTTCTCGGTTTTGTAAAAGCTGTTTTTGTCCTCATGTTCTTCTTCTTCCTACACAATTATGTTTGCTGCACTTGCTATTCTTGGCCATCTTTCAGCAGCTTCTCTTGCCACTGGTCCACGAATCTCTGATCCCTTCATTTCACCATCAGGTGTGATTATTACAGCAGCATTGTCTTCGAATTGAATCCAGATGCCTTCTGGTCTCCTGAAGGCTTTTCGTTGTCTTACGATCACAGCTGGGAAGAGTTTCTTCCTCATCTCTTGTGTCCCTCGTCTTACTGAGACTGTGATTCTGTCTCCGACAGCAGCGGAAGGTACTCGCCTTAGACGTCCTTTGTAGCCCGCAACTTGAATCAATCTTAATCCTTTGGCTCCAGTGTTATCTGCGCATTTTAATACGGAACCAGCTAGTAATCCTCTTGAGATCTTTGGTCTTCCACCCAGCATTCCCTTCGCGATCAATGCCCTCATTTTGGCTCTTGCAGCCATTTTAGTTTTCCTCCAGCTTCTCGACCACAACAAAGGAAACTGTCTTGCTTATCGGTCGGCATTCAGCAATCTTGACACGGTTTCCTTCTTTTGCAGCTATACATTGAGGGTTGTGACATGGAACACGACTTTGTCGTCTTTCATACCTCTTGAATCTTGGCACATAATGAAGGAAGTTCCGTCGCACTATGGCTGTTTTATCCATTTTTGAACTAACGACAACTCCATCTAAAATGCGACCTCGAATTGAGAGATTGCCATGGAACGGGCAATTTATGTCATTACATTTCTTCTTTGGTTTCTTAAATTTTAGTGATATCACCATAGCCTCCTTGTATGTCTCTTTATTCGATTCTCTGGGCGTCCTAAGAGAAGTCTCCCAGCAATCTCGACAATAGTTCCATCAGGTAAGTGGAAGTGAAAGGTGTTTGGGCTCTTTATAATCCTCCTTTTCTTACCTTTATGTGAAATTGTAAATGTGTTGCGTGTTTCATCTATAATCTTGCCAGAAATTCCTACGTTGGTTTGATTTTTACTCTCTTTTATCTTAAGTTCTGTTCCAATCAAGTTCCTACGGATTATGGCGGATGTTATCTTCATCGCTTTAACTATCCTTTGTACTTGTATCACTGGATTCAGAGTGGAGTTCGCGTTCGATTGTTAGTATTCGAGCAATTGTTTTACGTAACTCCCGTACTCTAGCCGGATTCTCTATTGTTCCCCCTGCTTTTATCATTGTATTAAGTCTAAGCAGTTCTGTCTTTAGCTCTCCAAGTCTTTTCATTCGATCCTCGGAAGTCATGTCTCGAATCTCTTGAACACGTAATATTGGCATCTATTTGGAACCCTCCTGGTCAGGCTCCTCCGTCTTAACAGGCTCCTCCGTCTTAACAGGCTCCTCCGTCTTAACAGGCTCCTCCGTCTTAACAGGCTCCTCCGTCTTAACAGGCTCCTCCGTCTTAACAGGCTCCTCCGTCTTAACAGGCTCCTCCGTGATTTGCTCTGTCTGGGTGGTCTCAACGATTTTAACTTTGTCAGGAAATTCCGCGTCTGGAGGCATAATCCTGACTTTGATTCCTAGTGTACCAGGTTTAAGTTGTACTGTGATTTCAGATCTTCTCATATACTTTAATGGAGGATCTCCACATTTCGGTAAGTATCCATCTCTGAATTTTTCATATCTTCCTCTATCGGTTCTAAGTTTTCCACTTATGATTATTTCTGCGCCAAGGGCTCCTGCTTCCATAACTCTATTCAATGCCCAATAACCTGACCGTCGAAAGTGTACTCCCCTCTGTAAAGCAGAAGCTATGCGTGAAGCTACAACATAAGCATTCAATTCTGGTATCTCAATTTCAGAAACAGAAATCTGGGGATTTGAAACATTGAATTTTTCTTCCAGAGTAGTTGCTAGCTCTCTTATGGTTCCACCGCCTCTGCCTATGACCAGGCCTGGACGCATCGCATAGATGACTATGTGGGTGCCTAAGGGTGTCTTCGATATGTCAACTCCACCGTATCCTGCCCTTTGAAGCTCTTTTTGCAAGAACTCGTCTATTTCGGTTTTTTTTATCGCTTCTGAGATGAAATGTTTGACAACTGGCATTATAATAACTCCTCTATCTCAGGTTGCTCCTCAAGAGCTATTTCAATATGACAAAGAGTCCGGAATTTCGGTGAGCTTCTACCAAAGGCTCTAGGCATGTATCTTTTAATCTTCATACCAGAATATGCTGAAGCATGGATTATTCGCAGTCTTTCAGTATACAAACCTTTATTCTCAGCGTTTGCTTCTGCGCCTTCAAGTATTCTTAGGACTTGTTTCGCTGCTTTTATTGGGTATCTGCCAGCAAACCCTTTTTCAATGCCATGACGATGTCCTACTTTCTTTTTAAATTTCATGAAAGGAACAGCCTTCTTCATAGTCATAACATCCTCAAGGTATCTCTTTGCCTCAGCGAGCATCATGCCTTTGATTGCTCTACAAACCTCTCGTGTTGATTTGCGGGATACTCTAACCTCTCTTCCACTTGCTTTAGCTGTTTTTTCAGGATCTAAATCTATTTCTCGTATAGAGTATCCCCATTCTGGCACTCTAACAGCATCTCCAATTGTGCAATTGAACACCTGTAAGGTGATTTATATGGTTTTCCATATTATAGAACAATTCTCCATGCTCACTGTCACATCCGTTTCTAAACAGTTTTGTTAATTTTTTTCTAATGACAATTCAAAATGGCAATCTGCGTGCCAAATAACGCACACTTGTTAAAATCTCAAGTTTTCCTAATTCATGTATGACGTATGTTTTGATTCACTGCTTTCTAAAAATCTGATGCTCGACCAGCTTTGATAAGCTTCCATTTACCGACAAAGTTCTTTTTGTAAAAGTGGAATAGGCCACAATGAGTGCATTGCATGGTTCGCTGTCCTTTTGCAAAGTCAATTTGGTATAATTCAAGAATTGAATTGCAATCAATACATTTGCCTTTGTAGGTTTTCTCAGAATCAACCGTCAATCTGCTGGGCACCTTGCAATATTATCGCATTCTTCGTCTTTAAAGCTTGTCAAATGTACGAGATGCATGGCATCAGAAACATTAATAGCCTTTAAGATTACCTAGTATCTAAATTTATGGACGCTGATTAGGTGTTACAAACGGAGAAAGAATCTAAATTTGAAAGTTATTCAGCGAGTATTTGTCCCAAATGCTTCAAAAGGGTTCCCATGAGAATTTATGAGGAAGACAACGTAATTTACTTGGAAAAGAATTGCCCTGATCATGGGAGATTTGAGGATGTTTATTGGGGAGACGCTGAACTATTCAAATGGTTTTACAGTAATTGGTATAACGCACGGTATGATGGATCAGGTTTAGAAAACCCTCATACAAAAGTGGTGGATGGATGCCCATTTGATTGTGGTTTATGTCCACAGCACAAAACACATACGGTTTTAGGCATTATTGATGTCACAAACAGGTGTAACATGGCATGTCCAATCTGCTTTGCCTATGCTGGAGCTGCAAAGTACGTTTACGAACCAAAATTCAAACAGATTGTTAATATGATCAAACTATTGAGAGCAAATAAGCCCTGGGCGTGCAATGCTCTGCAATTCAGTGGTGGAGAACCAACTTTAAGAAATGACTTACCAGATTTAATCAATGAGGCAAAGAAGGCTGGAATGGAGCATATTGAGGTTAATACTAATGGAGTACGCTTTGCTGAGGATATTAACTACTTCAAGAAAGTCGTAGAATCAGGGATGGATACGCTTTATTTGCAATTTGATGGATTAAAGGAGGAGATTTATAGGAAACTAAGAGCAAAACAGAACCTTATACCCATTAAAATGAAAGTCATCGAAAATGCAAGAGAAATTGGACTAAGTTCAATAGTCTTAGTAACAACTTTGGCCAAGAACGTAAACAGCAAGGAATTAGGAAACATCATACAATTCGGAGTAAACAACTATGATGTGATCAGATGCCTTAATATTCAACCAATCTCCATGGCTGGAAGAGCAAGGAAAGACGAGATGAGGAGGCTTCGCATAACAGTACCGGATGTTATTAAATTAATAGAAGAGCAGACAGAAGGTAGAATTACCAGATGGGATTGGAGACCAGTCAACTGGCCTCTTCCTATGTCAAAAGGAATGGAGAAGATAAAGAACAAGATGTATCCGGAATTTACTATGCACCCAATGTGCGGAGCTGCTACTTTCATCGTTATTGAGGAAGATGGCTCTTATCAGCCAATAACAAAACATGTAGATGTTGACAAGTTTGCAGAGATTTTTTGGGACATATATTATTCAGGAGTAAAAGGAAAGAAGACAGTAGCAAAAATGAAGATTTTAAAGCTTCTACCAATGGTGAAATCAGGTCTTGTTAGAACCTTACTCAAGAACGTCATAACAAAGGGAAGTTATAATGCTCTGGGTAAGCTCATGAGAAGACTTGTTATGATCGGAATAATGCATTTCCAAGACGTTTGGAATCTTGATCTAGAGAGGGTACAAAGATGCGCGATACACTATGCCACTCCAGATGGCGGAATAAGATCATTTTGCACCTACAACAGCATACATAGAAATAACGTTCAAAAAGAATTCTCTGTTCCAATGGCGGAATGGACAGCAAAAACGGGTAAAAAGGTCAGTGAACCCACGTAGCTTTAGCAGCCTTTCGTAAAATGAGAAAATGAGAAACGCGTCACATATTCTTCATTAAGCGATTTATAATAGTCAGTTTTTGCATTTCTGAGGTTCCTTCATAAATCTCCGTTATTTTTGCACATCTATGAAAACGTTCTACATGAAAATCTGATAGGTAACCGTAACCACCAAAGATCTGTATCGCCTGATCGGTGACCTCCATGGCAACTCTACCAGCAAAAGCCTTTGCCATCGAAGACGCCATTGGTTCTGGTTCTCCTTGATCAAATAACCATGCAGCTTTGTAAGTCAACATTCTTGCAGCTTCGATCTTGATTGCCATTTCAGCCAGATTAAAGGATACTCCCTGGAACTTTATTATGGGTGAACCAAATTGTTTCCTGTTTTTTGCATAGTTGAATGCAAGTTCGAAGGCGCCTTGAGCCATACCCACAGCTTGAGCTGCTACTGCTATCCTTGTTTCATTGAAAAGCTCTAAAGCGTAATAGAAGCCTTTATTCAGCTCACCTACTAGGTTTTGTTCAGGCACCTTTACATCACTCAGTCCAAGTGAACCAGTAACACATGGTCTTATGCCCATTTTTCCCTGAAGTTTTGTTGCTTCCATTCCAGGTGTGCCTTTTTCCATAAGAAAAATGCTTTGACCTCTATGAGGAGGCTTGGCTTCCATGTCAGTTTGGCAAAGAACGATGAATGTATCAGCAATTGGTGCGTTTGTAATGAACTCCTTACTTCCACTTATCACCCATACATCACCATTCTTTCTAGCGACAGTATCCATCTGTGTTATGTCACTTCCATGCTCAGGCTCAGAGAAAGCTGCTGCACACGTCGCATCACCTCTTGCCAAAGGAGGTATGTATTTCTCCTTCTGCTTTTCAGATCCGTACTTCAAAAGTACTTCTGGAACCATAAGGTTTCCAAAAGATACTGCGACTCCTA
>JASFPN010000005.1:0-78521 GCA_050115965.1 Candidatus Bathyarchaeota archaeon | reverse complement strand
AATATAAGAGTATATAGAAAAAGATTACATGCTATACAAGTATCAAGTAAACCGTTAAACGCACTCGAAAATCCCCTTTTTTAATTTGAGGCTTTCCTTTATTTCTGAAAAGTTGTCTGTCTGCGAATTCCTTTAACGACTTAGGTTAATTCGATCAAATTCCCGGCCGGATCATGGAACATTACCCAACGTGATTCATTATGCCCTTCAACACCCCAGGGCAGCTTTACACCGTGCGCCTGCAAACGTTCCACTGCCGCATCGAGATCCTGAACCCGAAAGGCGAATAATGGAAACCGGTCTGGATCCGAATCTTCTGCCGGATGCGGCTTCCCCTTCAAGATAGTTAAATACGCATCGCCAACTTTAAAATGCGGTCGCAAGTCATGATGGTGGGGCAACAGTTTCAATCCCAATACATCTTTATAGAAATGAGCGGTTTTGGGGACATCTTCCGCCCATAGACAGATTACTTCGATTTTCTCAATCATCTTTCCTCACTTCAGGTTTTGGCGTACTTTTCACTAGCAATGTTTTGATCTCATTTTTAGCAAGAGAGGTTGTAATCACCTTTTCACTCGTAACCACGCCAGAGATCTTTCTTTCCAACATGTCCGTTTCGAAGGCACTCGTGATTTCGTTGTTAAACTTTATCTCTACTTCACCATCTTCGCCATTTGTTTCGTATAATCGTAGGATGATGCCTTCTCCTGTCTCTGGTTTCTTAACCACTGTTAGAATAGCATTATCTCCCTTGACCTGGATGAAAGAATGTTTCTTTGGCAAATCTCCATCATGATTCGGCTCTACTTTAACGATGAAGGGATAGTTAAACTCGCAGGCTTTACGAGGAGACATGGCCTCCCTCCAACCGTTTCTATGTGGGTACAGGGCACATGTGGCTTCATGAAATCCTTGATCTGTGGGTGGAGTTCCACGAACCTGAGCTATAGCATCCCATACATCTGCAGTTCCACCCCGCCATTGAAGGTTAGGATGTTCAGGGCTGCGAAGCAAAGTCACACCTATTAAATCTGTGTGGTTATCAAAGCCGTATTTACTGTCGTTGAATAAGCTGACACCATGCTCACCATCACTGCTGGTTTTATCAATCCATTTATGACCTGACACCTCCCACTTCGCTCTCTCAACCAACGTAGAGTTAGGTGAGTAAGGGCTTCGACGGTTCATGAAACCATAAGGAATCTCATAAGTCGTAAAATCATTCTCCATACTCAACGTAAATCTCAACTTAGCAAGAACATGTTTAGTACGCCAATCCACATGCAATCCAAACTCTATCAAAGGACTATGACGATACAACATAACCTCCTGAACAAAAGTAGAATCAGGCCTCCCCTCCTGCTTGTACCTATATTGAACCCTGACCTTCAACCTGACATCCCCCTCTTCCACAACCTCCACCTTCAAAGGTTCATCAAGCTCAGTAGGCTTAACGTCCTCAGGCTGCTGGTAAATGTACACGTTCCAAGCATCCCACAAGGAAGCATCAAAATAAGGAAGAAGAATGCTAACCCTCCCTTCAGTCGGAACGTCAGGAAAAACAGTTATTCCCGAACCCTCACGTGCCAGAACATCCCAACCATCCCTCTTATCAAAGACACTACGCACCCGTCCTGTCTGCTTATCAACAAGTACTCTGTAAAACTCGTTCTCCAACTCTATAGCAGCTGCAGTCTGACTCAACGAAAGTCCAGGTTCTGTTCTAGGCTTTTCTGAGGGATGCATCTCATGAATACGGTATTCTCTGTATCCGAGAGAAGGAACTTCTTCAGCGATGAAGAGTATCTTCTTCACGCCATCTGACTCAACAATCTGGAAAGGAACAGGTTCTCCATCATCATCTTGAACGCCAAAAGTTTTCAAATCACCAACGCTATTTAGGGGAACCTCAACTTTTCCATCCCTCTTCCATGATAGCTGGTTAAAAATTATGACTGAATACCCTTCTCCAACTGTGTTTATATGGCTTGATATGGCATCTACTGCATTAGAAATAACTGAGTTTGTTGATTTATTGATCTTTTTAAAGTCTTCTTCTGAGTCTTCGTATACTTTTTGTATGGAGGATCCTGGGAGGATGTCGTGGAACTGGTTTAACAACAGGGTTTTCCAGGCTTCATCAAGCTCCTTCTTTGGGTATCTGAACCCGTATTGCAGAGCGATGGTTGAGACTTTCTCAGCCGTCTCCAAAAGAACCTCCGTTTTTCTGTTGTTCTTCTTGGCCTGTGCTTGGGTTGTGTAGGTTCCTCTGCAAGATTGAAGGTAGAGCTCATCATCCACCTCCGGAAACTCTTTTTCATCCACTATTTTTTCTAGCGTTGTGAAGTAATCTTTAACTGTTGAGAATTTTCCGTTGATCCCTTGGTCCTCTTGGATGATTTCTTTGGCGTTGTTAATCATTTCAGGCGTTATGCCTCCTCCATGGTCTCCCTTGCCAAACAGGACCAGCAACTTGTTGATGTCATGTTTTCTATTAAGCATCGCTAATTGGCTGATTACCTCCTTCTTGATCACTGATTCGTTATAGCTTCCAACCGTTTGATGCGCTAGAACTGATGAACCATCGGGAGAGCGCCAATGAAAGACGCTGTGGGGAAAGAGTGTTGTGTCATTCCAGTTGAGTTTTTGTGTTGTGAAGTACTTGACTCCACACTTCCTCATTATCTGAGGTAACGTCCAGGTGAAACCAAAGGTATCGATCATGAACGCGGTCTTCACATCTACGTTAAACTTTTCCTTGAAGTACCTTTTACCATAAAGAAACTGTCTCACAAACGATTCTCCAGAGGGCAAGTTACAGTCAGGCTCAACCCACATTCCCCCAACAATCTCCCAACGCCCCTCCTCAACTCTCTTCTTTATCCGTTGGAAAATCTCTGGATAATTCTCCTCCATCCATTCATAGTATTGGGCACTACTCTGACAAAAAGTAAAATCCGGATATTCATTCATCAAGTCAAGAACGCCTTCAAAGGTAAGGCGACAAACATCCAGTGTCTCACTTAAAGGCCACAGCCACGCAGCGTCAATATGACTATGACCCAGAAAATGGCAGAAACCACGTTCCTCAACCAATGGTTTTCCCTCAGCAAAACATTAGTGCTTCACCATTTAAGTTTACGTATGCTCAACTGAATCATACAAATTCGCTCAGCGAACCGCTAAACAAAGGTTAACTCTTGTATACAAGTCTCTATGGTACCCATATATACGCCGTCACAAACTGGTTTTCCTGAAAAAAATAAGGAAAAGAGAGAGAATACTATGAAAAAATCTAAAGTATATGCCGCGTTAATTCTAGCACTCTTTGCACTATCCATGTCACCATTTACACTCAAAATAGGCCCAGTTAAGGGGCAGGAAGACACAACCATGTTCGTTGCCCCGCCAAGCATAATTAACCCTGACCTACAGCCCTCAAACAACTTTACAGTAATGATAAACATCACAGGAGCAGCAAATCTGTTCACCTGGCAGATCAAGCTCCTGTTCGATCCTTCAATCATCGAATGCGCAGCCGCGGAATATCCTCCTGGCCACATCTTTGATGGAGAAACAGTCATCCCAGTGGCCCCCGAAATAGATAACATCGAAGGATCCGTGTTATTCGGCAGCTCCCTACTACTAGCCCCAATTGACGTTCCAGACGGCGGCGTCCTATGCGAGCTGACATTCCACGTCCTCGACACAGGAAGCAGCGAATTGATCCTTGAGGACTCCTTCCTCCTAGATGGAGACTTGGTAGACATCCCAATAATCCTTGAAGATGGCTTCTTTGCCAACTTGATAGAGGAAGAAGAACACGACGTTGCTGTTGTTGATGTTTTGCCTTCTTCAGCTTCTGTGATTGTTGGCAGCACTGTTACTATTGATGTGACGGTTGAGAACATTGGTGATTTTGCTGAGACTGTGAATGTTACGGCCTACTATGATGTGAGCGAGATTGGCACTATGTATGATGTGGCGTTGGGTGTTGGTGAAGATGATACGGTTTCGATTCCGTGGAATACTTCCGGTGTTTCTCTTGGCTCTTATGTGATCAGCGCTACTGTGAGCGTTGTGGAGGGTGAAGTTAACACTGATGACAACTTCCTAGAGGATGGTACCGTTGAAGTAGTTGAGGAAGCTCAACTAATCCATGATGTTGCTGTTGTTGATGTTTTGCCTTCTTCAGCTTCTGTGATTGTTGGCAGCACTGTTACTATTGATGTGACGGTTGAGAACATTGGTGATTTTGCTGAGACTGTGAATGTTACGGCCTACTATGACGCGATTGAAATTGCTACTGTACACGATGTGGCGTTGGGTGTAAGCGAAGATGATACGGTTTCGATTCCGTGGAATACTTCCGGTGTTTCTCTTGGCTCTTATGTGATCAGCGCTACTGTGAGCGTTGTGGAGGGTGAAGTTAACACTGATGACAACTCCATGACTGACGGCACCGTACAAGTAGTTGAGGAAACCCCATTAATCCATGATGTCGCTGTTGTTGATGTTTTGCTTTCTTCAGCTTCTGTGATTGTTGGTGACACTGTTACTATTGATGTGACGGTTGAGAACATTGGTGATTTTGCTGAGACTGTGAATGTTACGGCCTACTATGACGCAATTGAAGTTGACACTGTTTACGGTGTAAGCTTGGGTGTTGGTGAAGATGATACGGTTTCGATTCCATGGGATACTTCCGGTGTTTCGGCTGGCTCTTATGTGATCAGCGCTACTGTGAGCGTTGTGGAGGGTGAAGTTAACACTGATGACAACTCCATGACTGACGGCACCGTTGAAGTTACTGAAGAAATGCCACCGCCTCCGGTGCCACTTCCGCCTCCAGAAGGGCCCATCAGGGTTCACTGGTGTGACTATCCAACAATAGACTATCCTTGTGGTGATCCCAAATACCCCTTTGGAGGAGTATACCACAACGGCCAATACCCAGTCTGGAAGAACTTCACAGTAACCAACAACGCTGACGAAGGAGAGATCAAATACATCGCCCTTCAATACCCTGAAGCAGATCCAACCTTCAAACCATCCAGATGCATAATTGAACTCATACTTCCATACGATCCAGCATGGACAATCAACATCAACCTAGATGACAGACTCATCGAGTTCATAGCAGAATCCGAAGGCATCCCTCCAGGAGGATGCGCCATCGTCTCCGTTGAGTTCAAAGACGGTCCAACAGAAGAAGACTGTTATGTTGGCCATGAATTCCACGTGACAGCCACACTCTCCCAACACACAGGAGCCTTCTCAAGAACATTCCAACACACCGTGGAATACATTGACAAGACACCACCAAACGTTGACATAACGTTCCCAGACGCAACAACTCCTGGTGGACAAGGCTACGCCTTCAAGAAAGAAGGGGGTTACATATGGGTTCAAACGCCAGACTGCACTGTAGAGAACATAGAATGGCTCTGGATAAACGGAACAGCAAACGACTTCTGCTCAGGCATCAACAGAGTAGAGATATGGATAAACGGAACCTACATGGGTGACGCCACCTTATCAGAGACTGTTGGAGCCGGTAAGGCTCGCAACGTCGAGTGGTGGTGGTACATAGACCCAACCAACGATCCAACATTCTGGGAAGAAGAATCATGGTTCTACGTAGTAGCCAGAGCATATGACAACTCTGTGAACAACGCAGAAACCGTGAATCACGGTGGTCTTACGATACCGAAAACACACTCAAGCGACACTGTTGAGCACTGGTTCTTCTGGATAGGAGAGAACGGACCGGTGGTTGAAGTTGAACAAGACTGGATACCTGGAAATGGACTCGTAGACATTTCAGGGTTAACAGGATTCTACCCCAACGGCCTTATCGAACTTTACTTGATAAACGAGCTTTATGATACGGAAATATTTCTGAAGAACGTTACAGCAAACAACTATGGAAGATTTGAAACAACACTCCGTCTCCCCGAAGTTCCACGCAAACCAATATGCGATGAACACTGGCTCATAAAGGCTATCGACATAAAGGGAAATGAGGGTGCAGACCACTTCGCCATCATTCCTTGGATAACCTACGAGGACACGATGAGATTGGCTGATCTCTCAACTTGGCAAACCACCATGAATGGTAATGTTGGAGACACCATCATGATCTATGGACACGGCTTCTTACCATCACGACACCCAGAGTGGAATCCACATTGTACTGTGTACGTTCGGATCTACTACACTGATGCGGGCTCATTGGAAGAGTGGGACTACAGAAGAATCTTCAACGGAACCTCCCAATTCAACCTTGACACTTTAGCATGGTATCCAAAACTTGAAACGATGTTACTTGCAGAAGTAACAACAGACGTAAACGGTTACTGGAGCGCACAGATCACCATTCCACAAAGCTTTGGCGGATTACACGCCATCTATGCTTGCGAAGACAGAATGGTGGCTGATCCAACATACACCTGCCCAAATGGCGAGCTTAACCTTGTCTGCAGTGGCTGGTCAGAATGCACAGGCACTTACGACGACAGCCTCCTTGGCAAGATGCAAGCAGCCATCTTTGATGTTTGGCCAACACTTGAAGTGTCCCCATCAACAGCCATAACCGATTCTTACGTCACGGTAAAGGCTGAAGGGCTTCCACTTCCAAGATACTACGAACTTCAGAAGAACGATGAAACCATAATAACAGACAGAGATTGGTGCCTTGTTCTAGATTTTGGCTCGTACACAGAATGGGTCTTTGAAAACAAACGCCTACGAAACAATGAGTTGGACCTGCCATGGGTTATGGAGGAATGGTATCCCTTCGCATACTACACGCCAGACCCAGCATCATTCCCCGACAGCCCTGTATGGAGAGGCAAACTCACCTCAATCACAAAGGACTACGCTGAAGACCTACTACAGTTCCACATAGGCTCCAAATTCCTGAAAGTCCCAGTCCTGCCTCCAAGCGAGTACGAGGTAACAGTGTACTACTTCGACAAATTGACTCAATCCTTCGACCATGAAAGAGAAGCATCAACAACAGTGAACGTGTTGAAAGACCCCCTCCACATTGATGTTGATGTCGCAGGATTCCACTTCCCAGGAGAGACAGTTGACGTTGCCATCCAAGTGGATGTTGATGGCATAATCACAGACGCAACCACACTGGAGCTCCAGCTCTACAAAGGCAATGTTCTTCTACAAACATTGAGCTACGAGCAGATCAGCATGGGATTCTACACAGCATCATTCACATGCCCAATCGAGGAAGGAGACTACGTAGTCAAAGCCTCCGTTACAAAGGAATACGAAGCCTTCACATTGTACAGTACTGCCATGTCCGCATTCACCGTGAATCCCACATTGAACGCCCTCAACGCAAAACTGGTTGAACTGGACGGAAAAGTCGCCACAGTCCTAACAGACATGGGAGAAATGAAGGTAGACTTGGCAGAGATCAATGGCAAGGTAGTAGAAATCGAAGGCCAAATCGCCACCATAGAGACTGACATCGGATCCCTAGAAACCGAAGTCACAAACATAAACGCCAAGGTAGTTTCCATCGAAGGAACATTGGTCACCATAGAAACAGATGTTGGCCTTCTACAACAGGATGCTGAAGAACTCAACGCAAAGATAACGGGTTTACAAGAAGACTTTGTGGTTATTCACACAGAACTAGGTGAACTCACAGCAACGCTAGGCGACGTAAACGGGCTCGTCCACATTCAGAACGACGTGGCAACCATAAAAACAGAGCTTGGACAAGTAAAGGGCAAGGTCCAATCCCTTGAAGGAGATGTCACAACCATCAAAACCGACATAGGCACAATCGCAGTACAGACCTCTTCCATAAGGAGCGACGTTGGATTACAGCCTGTTGCCATAGGACTTTCCCTTATCGCTGCGCTAGCTGCAATTGTGGCGGCAGCTCTCATACTAAGAAAAGTCTACATACAATAGACACAGGCAAACACCCCCTCTTTTTTTTCTAGGTTGTAGAGACCTCTTCTAGAAGAGCGTTTTAGAAGAGCGTTTCATAGAACTTAAATCATCCATAGAACCAATAGAGTGAAAGGCAGAGTTGATTCTGCTCTAGATTCACGTGCTTCTGAAATGACAAAGAAAGGTAGAAAACTCATTCTAGTTCGAAAGGATTTGTTAGAGGAAGCTGCGAAGATCACTGCAAAAGAGGGAAAGACTATGTTCGCCTTCACAAATGAAGTCTTTGACAACGCTTTGAAAGCTCACAACATGGAGACAAACCTTGCTGAAGTTCTGGAATCATACGCCCTCCTAAGGCTGGGTAAGAACATAGGCTTAACCGCCCTGCCCTCAGTTCTTCTAGAATACATGCTGAAGGAACTGTACAAATCAGACAAGATAAACTTGATAGACGAAGCATACAAGTCCGGACTATGGTTTGGAAAATGTATGTCGGTCAAGTTTCCAGAAGACGACGTCATTCAAACGTTCAACGACATAATCAAGAAGTACATGTGGCACTCCCTTGACTTATCAGTCAATCAGAAGGATGAATCAGTGGAGCTAAGATGCTTGTCACCCACCATGTCAAAAGAAAACACTGAAGTCATCTACGGCTTCATAAAAGGAGCCTTCGAATCATTTGAATACAAACTCGTTAAGAACACGTGTTCCCGCGGTATAATTCAGATGAAATTTAAACAAATACAGGGCTAGGCATAATTTGTCTTAACGGTGTGACGCTACATTTTTAGACTGGCTTCTTCATCTATTGAGGATTGTGGAGTTGACAGAGTGGATAGACTTTATTTCCGACATTTATCCTCCCCAGTTCTTGAGAATCCAGTCTTTGTGCAAGGCCTTCCAGGCTTGGGAAATGTTGGGAAGATCGCTGCTTATCTTCTTGTAAAATTCTCTGGAGCCGAGAAATTTGCTGAAATGTATTCTCCCTACTTTCCAGACTATGTTACGGTTGATTCTAAGGGGATTTGTCAACTGCCACGATACGAGTTCTACTCTGCTGCTATGGAGAAGAATGATTTTGTGATTATGACTGGTGACACACACCCTTCATATGATGATGTTCTTGCTCATTACGAAGTGTGCACAGAGATACTGGATTTCATTGAGAAGATGGGGTGCTCCCTCATCGTCACGTTGGGTGGAATTGCCACAACGCAGGATAACGCGAAGATTATGGTGGCAGCCACTTCTCCAAATCTTGCCAAGGAATTTGCACAAGAAGACGCGATGGTGCATAACAAGGGGAAGATTGTGGGAGCCACGGGACTTATGCTTGGACTCGCTAAGAAACGAGGTTTGAAAGGCTTGAGCCTATTAGGTAAAACAACTGGTCTACAGGCAGATCGTGGGGCGGGCTATTCTGTTTTCAAGTTCCTAACAAAAGTTTTGGGCGACGAAGTAAAGGAAGGATTATAAGAGAAGAACTGAACCTAAACAATATTGTCAATGTGTGTTGAAGGTGGAATATTGTCAAAGGATAAGCAGAGAACAATCAACATAGAGAACCAGCGTGGAAAGCTGGCTTTGACCTCAAAATTTCAGAAGGTGTTCCTGACTGTGCTTGCAGCTGTCCTCACTTTTGCAGGACCAACCTACGTGGTCTATGTTCTCATAAACATTGTCAATCTTGACGAACTGATTTCAAGAATATCAGGGGTAGCATTATTTTTCGTTGGCCTATTCTTGATATGGTATTTGATTAGGAATGAAACACTTTCCTAAAAATGAAGATACAGCTTTTCTTGAGTATGGCTAAGCAAAGAATATAAAATATGCTTAGAGAAATATTTTGTATGCCTAGAAAGAGAAAGAAACTAGAGAAATTACTCCAGAAAGATGAGAAATCGCCAACAAGAACGACGATCATCTTGGAAAGAGAGGAACGAGAATTCATCGATTCCCTCATTGAAGAAGGAAAAGAACCGGGAATCAAACCGTTAATCTCCAAGATGCTTGACGTTTACAGAAGCATGATGATCTATGATTGGCGATTTCCGGGGGAATATTACTGTGGCATAAGTCGCATAGCCTTCATGAATATAGAGCTCATTAACATTCTGATTCAGCACATCCCCAAGGAAAAATGGCGCGAAACAGGGAGAAAGATCGGGAAAGCTGTAAAGATTTCAATGGAAGCAAGCTTGAACATTCATACGGCGGTTCGTGAAAAATGGCAAGACGTTTTCAAAAGGCTCAGAGTTCAAGGACTCGGAGACTTTTACGTTAAAGACAAGTATGTCCTGGTGAAAACGCCCTTTATAAGCCAATCTGAAATATTGGCAGGCTACTTGGAAGAACTACTTGGTGTAAGTCTCGACAATAAGACATCCACACCCCCCTTCGTTTTTAAAATTTTAGAAGAAGACACGCCATCCAGTCCAGAAAGCGAATAAGTCAAATACTTCCAAGGCAAAGGTTACCTTAACTAGGCAAGATTTCCATGTCACAACACCAAGCCATGTTATATGAAAAGATAGAAGACAACCAGGTTAAGTGTAATCTGTGTGGCAGAAGATGCATCATAAATGAAGGATCAACAGGCTTCTGCCAAGTAAGAAAAAACGAGAATGGCACACTATACTCCCTCGTCTATGGAAAATTAATATCTGCATGCGTTGACCCCATAGGAAAAAAGCCTCTTTCCCACTTTAATCCAGGGGCTCTAGTAATGTCTATAGCCACCGTTGGATGCAACTTTCGCTGCAAATTCTGTGACAACTGGACGATAAGCCAGGAAAAGGAAATCAAGGGTAAAGACTTCATGCCAGAAGAAGTTGTTAAAGCAGCCAAGAACAACAATTGCCAAGGAATAAGCTACACATACACAGAACCAACCATATTCTTCGAATATGCCTATGACACTTCAAAGCTAGCTAAAACAGTGGGGTTCTTCAACACCTTCGTTACCAACGGCTACATGACACCTGAAGCCGTTAAAACCATAGCTCCTTACCTGGACGCAGCGACAGTAGACTTCAAAGGTGACGGTGACCCAGATTTCTACAAAGAGTTCTCCGCTGTGCCCAGTGTAGAGCCAATATTTGAATCTCTTCATGAGATGAAAAAAAACGACATACACATAGAAATAACCAATTTAATCATCCCCAAAAAAGCAGATTCCCTTGAAAGATTGAAACAACTGGCAGAATGGGTGAAAGAAAACATCGGCAAAGACACGCCTTTCCACTTACTACGGTTCCACCCCAACTATCAAATGACAACTTTATCATCCACAAGAATTGGAACCTTGGAGAAAGCCTACAATGCTTTGAGAGAGATAGGATTAAACTACGTTTACATTGGAAATGTTCCGGGACATCCTGGCGAGAACACCTACTGCCCAAACTGCAGTGAACTCTTGATCAAACGATTCGGCTTCGAGATAGCAAGATGGAACTTGACAAAGGACAATCAATGTCCCTCCTGTGGGCAACAGATCCCCATCAAAGGCAAACTGCAAACAGCGGGACATGAACAATCACACTCCTTGTTTTAACCCTCGATCCATTTACCATGGACTGAGCCAACATGTGGCGAGCCCTCCGTCCTGACGCAACAAAAGTACTGAACGACGAGAAGGCCAGAAACAGCCTATCAAGATATTTTGACGTCATGCAGAACAAAAAACTGGCAAAATTCGTCATAGCCAAAAAACTTCCAGCAACCTTCAGAGAAGAAGATCCAATAGACGAACTTTGGAAAAAACACGCTGAAACAAAGAGAAAGTTCCAGAAGACCGAGAAGATCGGCTCAAAAAGAAAAGATCTAGAAAATATGAATGTTCCAGAGATGTCCTACCTAGATCTAAAGATAGCCATCGCAAAAAAGATGCTTAAAAACTGCCACTTCTGCCAGAGACGATGTGAAGTCAACCGTGTCAAAGGGCAGCTAGGGTACTGTAGATGCGGGGTTGACATAAAGGTTTCAAGCATCTTCGAACACATGGGAGAGGAACCTGAACTGGTGCCTTCAGGCACCATCTTCACAACAGGCTGCACAATGCGCTGCCTTCACTGCCAAAACTGGACAATATCCCAGTGCATCGAACAGGGACAAGTATACCACCCAGCGAAACTTGCGGAAGAGATTCATCAACTACGCCTAAACGGCTGCAGAAACGTTAACCTGGTGGGTGGAGAACCTACACCTTGGCTTGAACAATGGCTCTCAACATTGAAGCATGTAAAGACAAACATTCCAGTTGTCTGGAACTCCAACAGCTACTACAGTGCAGAAACAGCAGAACTACTTGCCGGGTTTGCTGACATATATCTTTTAGACTTTAAATACGGGCCTGAAGACTGCGCTGACAGGATCTCTGACGCCCCGAATTATTGGAAAACCGCAACACGCAACCATTTAAGGGCTCAGGAATCAGGTGAACTGATAATACGCATGCTTCTATTACCCGACCACCTAGAATGTTGCACAGAACCCGTCCTGAACTGGATCACTAAACACCTAGGACCAGAAACAAGGGTAAACCTCATGTTCCAGTATAGGCCTGAGTGGCGAGCCCATCAAATCCCAGAATTGCGTAGAAGGTTGACGAGAAACGAAATGGAGAGAAGCATCAGTTTAGCCAAGAAGTACGGACTAACCAACTACGTAACCTGACCTGATTAAGCCCTAACAGTAAATAAACGAAACCTATTTCTCCAAGAACGTCATCATTTAACAGAGCAAGTGATCCAAATGCCGTACTGCCCAGAATGTGGAGGCGAGATGCAATACATTTCAGGAAGGAAACGCTATGTTTGTAAAAGCTGTGGTCTATCTGTTACAGGGCAAGACTTGATAGAACTTAGGCGTGAGTTGAGACCCAATTTTGAATCAACAGAAGACGAGCAGAAGAAGCGAAAAAAAGAGTATCTGAAATGGTGGCTAAGCAAGAAGAAATAACCTAACCCCAATCAGCACGTGCCCGCGACATTAAAGAAACAATATGTTTTTCTGGCTTCTCTTTCTAGAAGATACTAAATGAATCAGCAGATAGAAATCGTATGCATCGGCAATGAACTGTTGACTGGAAAGACTGCCAACACAAATTCAGAATGGCTGGTCAAACAGGTGACATCAGTAGGAATGCAAGTGAACAGAATAACGGTTATCGCTGACGACATAGACGAGATCGCCCAAACCGTGGGTCAATCTTTCCACCGAAAACCAAGGCTCATAATAACGACAGGTGGACTGGGCCCAACCTTTGATGATAAAACCCTCCAAGGGATAAGTAAAGCCCTTAACCTCAAGCTCACAGTGCATAAAGAGGCTCTGAGAATGATCAAAGATCAATACAAACGTAAAACCAGAACACCAAAACCACAATTTCCAGAGTTAACCCCTCCAAGAATTAAAATGGCCACCATCCCACAAGGTTCCAAACCATTAATGAATCCTGTGGGAACAGCTCCAGGCATCAAAATTACCCACAACCAAACCAGCTTGATAGCATTACCCGGAGTGCCGGAAGAGATGAAAGCAATCTTCCTAAACTCTGTAACCCCCTTATTGAAGAAGATAGCTGATGGAACAATCATCTATGACAAAAGCATCTACGTAAACAACATAATGGAATCAAACTTAGCACCATTAATCGATCAAGCAATGCATGATAATCCAAATGTTTACATAAAATCCCATCCAAGCGTACTGAAAAAAGAGATTGAAATAAACTTTTCAACAACAACTAAAAGCTCTAAGACAGCTGAGACTCGAATAAAAGAGACAATAGCTCAGCTATCAAAGCTCATCAAGGAGAGAGATGGAGAAATCAGATCCAGTAAAAATGACCAATGAAATGCTTTAGGTGAGGTCAAATCTGAATTTCGGATTTTAACTTTAAAAGTTTCACCACTCTTCATAAGAGAGATTAATCATCCATGCAACATGACTTCTGAACGTGCATGGACAAGCAGCTCTCAAAAACATTTAAGGTAATAACTGTTTTACTCGTACTGTCCTACTTTCTTCCATGTTGCTGGTCTCAAAACTTCGCCCTAACATATCAGCTTTCAGACGTTCCTGGGGGTTCAGAATATTACCAGCTTAACGTCTCTGTTTCTCAGTCCCTATATGATTATTACGTGTCAAGTACCCACACGTTATTCTCGATTCGCGATTTCCCCACCTTTGTCACGCCATATATAATGATGCCTGTTGCTGATAAACTATGGGAGATCTACTCAATTGAAGAAGATTTTGCCAATGGTGTCTTGATGATCGTCCATCAGATACCTTACGTTGAAACTTTGCCAGTAAAGTATCCGGTTGAAACAATTGTGGCTAATGAAGGTGATTGTGACCTTTTCTCCTGTTTAGCAGCCTCCATCCTTAAGGCAGCTGGATTCAACGTTGTATTATTGTATTATGAGGATGAAGCCCACATGAATGTGGGGGTTCATCTCCAACAAAGGCCACAACTCTCCAGGGAACAAGCGTATTACGTTACTCATAACAATGTAAGGTACTATGTTGCGGAATGCACTGGGGACGATTGGAGAATCGGTGAATGCCCGGACTTGTTGAAACAGTCTTCTCCTCAAGTGATAACCCTTGAAAACTCAAACCCTCAGGAACCAGGCCAGGTATCTGCAAGTTATGAATCTCTGGAATCATCAGCATTGTCTCTATTGGTTTCACCAAGCCTCTCCATTCAAGGAAGTACAGTTACAGTTTCAGGCACACTTAACCCGCCTTTGAATAATCGCAATGTTACAATCTTCCTGAAGTCAAATAATTCGCCATGGACGATTCTCGCTGTTGTTATGACCGAGTCCAATGGTAGATTCACTTATCTCTGGAAGGCTGATGTTTCAGGTGTGAATCATTTTCGAGCAGGCTGGTCAGGTGATAACAATCATGCTGGAGCTGACAGCCAAGTCCAAACATTATTCGCATTCTCATTCTTCTTCATTCTTCTATTAGCGGTTGTTGGAGTTCTCATCTGTTTGGGAGTAATCGTGCTTTTCATGTCACATCAAAGTCAGCCTGACATTCCCCAACCGCCAGAAATTCCGTACTAGGGTCGAAAAGACTTTTTACTCATAAAACCGTTCTTAGGTAAAGGTCAATGCCTCTGGGTAGATTTTAGATGTTTACAGTTTTTATTTTAGGAACAGCTGGCTCTGGAAAATCCATGCTCACCGCGTCTTTCAGTAAATGGCTGAAGATGTCCAAACATGACGTTACTACCTTAAACCTTGATCCAGGAGTCTTGAAACTTCCCTATTCTCCAGACACCGATGTTAGAAACCAAGTAGACGTAGGACATCTAATGGAGACATACGGTCTAGGTCCAAACGGAGCATTGATCCTAGCATCAGACATCATTGCAAGCGAGATCCACAAATTATCTCGAGAAATTAAGACCATGGGATCCGACATCACGTTAGTTGACACACCCGGTCAAATGGAGCTCTTTGCGTTCAGAGAAAGCGGGCCGGTCATCTCCCAAGAACTGGCTGAGAATCCAAAAGCCATAGTTTACCTTTTTGACGCTGTCTTCTCAGCGAACCCCATGAATTACATATCAAACCTTTTTCTATCAGCAGCAGTCTATACCCGTTTTCACATGCCCCAAATACACCTACTATCAAAATGCGACCTAATACCGAAGAAACATGTTAATAAAGTCATGAATTGGTCAAAAAACCCTAGAACTTTAGAAACTAACATTGATGAGACACTTAAGGGAACCCAAAGATTACTTGGAAGAGACATGATGCATGCAATCTACAAGCTGGATTTAAGATTCCCACTCATCCCTGTCTCGGCAAAGACCAATGAAGGAATGATCGCCTTTAACATGGCTCTAGAGCGCGTTCTTGCTGAAGGTGAAAGATACACAAATTAACACGTATCAGTCGTTCACCAACGTCCATGCAGCTGCCAAACTACCATATTCAGCTGTCAGAGGATCATCAGCACTACCAATAACAATTGCATCGTTTTCTTCAGGGTGAAGGTGGTTCAAGATCTGCTTTGCAGCACTTGGGAACTCTTCAGTGATGTTTTCACTTACAGTTGGAATAATCATGCGCCCTTTCGAAAATTTGATTGTTATAGCGCCTTTCGCGCCTACTCTTATGGCTGCGTCACGTTGCTGTATGCCAGATCCGACTTTGTGCCCTCTATTCTTTACAAGAATTGCAATGTTCTTTTCTGCAAGAGTCAACTCATTTTTTCTAATTTCAACCTTCTTTCTGAAGATGGCCTTGTACTCGTTCCAAAGCTGCCTTCCATTATCGGTAAGAGAACATCCCTTCTCCGAAGTAGTGATCAACCTGGCCCTTTTTAACCGACGAACCATTGTTCGAACAGCTCCTTCTCCCAACCCCAGTTCTCTAGCCAGCTTACCACGGCCTATCGCTTGTTTTGCCAGCAGGTCTATTGCATGCAGCATGTGAAGCACTGAAAATATGGGAGAGGGTCCTGGCGCTCTTTTCTCATCTATCAACTCATTGAAAGTTTTGAAAACTTGAGCCATTTGTTTCACAGCAGCATCGTATACGCTATGTCTAGCACTTATTGCTGTTTATTGTTAAATGGTTTTTGAGACACGAAGGAGTGCCTTAAAAGTTACGCTTTCCTGAGTAGTACTCCTTTACTATGCCGGCTGTCAATGCGATCAGACCCACTGCAAGAAGATAGATGATTGGATATATGAACACTGACAGCATGGCCTCGTATGTAATTGACTCTGGCAATCGAGGTGTGAAGAATATTGTAATCCACATGATGAGGAAGGTGGCGATGCAACCAATTCCCAGCCCCACTGAAAGTCCATGGACAAACCTGTTTCCTTCTTCGTTCTGGTTTTCAGGTTGGAAGTGACTTGGCGGTTCTCTGTCCTGTATTTCTATCTGTTGTGGTTCTGGGCCTTCAATCACATAAGCCTCTCTAGGCTCAATTTGGGGCTCTTCAATGATTTCTACAATGCCTCCTTCAACGTAAGTTTCTTCAACGTTTTCTTGCGGTTCTTCTTCAGAATCCATGGTCTTCGCCCTTCAATGTCGGGCAGGTGTGTAATAAAACTATTCAATTCTAGATTTTAATCTCGTATATGAATTAGGAATTATGAGTCACTTGGTCGAAAAGTCAGCTTTGGCCGAAATCAGAAACAAGTTGATCCACACTACTCTTGACCTTACTCCATTCTTCGGAGTTTGTAATTGTGAATTTATGCTTTCTTTTCCACGTTCCATCCCGGTTATTCCAGAGATATAACCCAACTGACCGTCTCCCTGATGACTCATAGAGAACCACGGCCTTCCACCATTTTTCACTCTTAGAGATAGTAACATGATCAATAACATTGTAGAAATCTGATACTGGTAATTTTTCTTCTGAAGCTTCTTTCAAAATCTTACTCTCCTAAAGTAGTTCATTCATGTTTCACCACTCTTAATTTTTTCTATGAAAATGAGGTTGAAATCATCTCTCAGGTATGCAGCTTACGTCTTTTGAAGTGTGTTTGTTCACAACTTCTTGAACGTGAGTTAATCGTGGCTGGCTTTTCAGTATCCTGCCTTAATAAGATCCTGCGATTTCATTATCTCCCTAAGAATTACTGTTGCGTAAGAGCCTCGATGCAGTGTAAAACTCAATTCAGCAGTTTTCGTAGAGCTTTCGGTGTCTTCTGAAACTTTATTTAACGAGAAATTCTTTATGGGAACCACCATGGTTCTTAATCCGCCTTTTTGACTGACTTCCGAGAATGTTTTTATCATAAAGTTTCGTGGTTCGATCTCTTCACTTCTCAAGATATCTTTTTCAATTTCACCTTGAACACCCTGAGAGAGGTTCTGTTTGAAGCCAACTATTGGGATTGCCAACCTCATCTTTCCGTCTTGTATTGCTTTGTTGATCTCTGTCTTTCTTCCTATGGTTGTTACCTGCCTTATTCTGATCATCGGAAGTCCAACTCGCTCAACTCCAACTACATAGTCACCTATCTCAGCCTGACGCAGGGAAAGCCCTTTTTCAACTCTTTCACTTAAGCACATATTGAACAAGTAGGACTGGTAAGCCTGTGGAAACAATCTCCTGAGCTGTAATGGTAATCTTCTAAAGGCTCCCATGAAATCCCGTGGTTTCTTTTCCAAGTGGGCAAGCATCCTTCGTTCATTGCGTAATTGCTTTGGGAATTCTCTAAAGGCTTCTTTGAAGTTCTTTGTTTTCAACAAGTTCTTACGAGCTCGATGGGATTCTGGGTGTTCATGTGGGCTTGGATTGGCAAGGTAAATCATGGCAGCTTCTTCGAAATTCTCTTTAATCATGGCTTTTCCCATCAAATGAGTTACTGGACGAACTGTGCCGAACCTCTGGTGACCATAGAAGTTAGGGGCTCCCCCAATCAACGTCAACTCTTCTAAAATTTCGTTTATTCTCTTTTCTATTGTGGGTTTTGAATGGTTTATTCCCCTAATCTTGATCTTAAAGTGATTTCCAAAGAGGTAATAGGTTGAAAGTTCATTGCGGCAATATCCAATCGGAGATAATTCAATGTCCTTAATCCTTATATCCCGAATCTCCCCAGCTGACCCTTCTTCAATCGTGATGAATTGTGATGTAAGAGCTTTGGTGTCTTTCAAACCAGCGAATTGTATGTTTTCGGCATCGGTCATTAAGCGGTTAGCCATCACTTGAATAGCTGAGATTGTGTCCCAGTTTTCTTTAACTAATACGCATAGCAGATATCGATCTTTGGTTGATGAGGAACCTAGCACTCTCCCCGAACTTTGGTTAAATGGCTTGGTAACTTGTGCTTGGGAACCGTCAACCAAGGTTTCTTCCACGATAAAATCTTGGAAATGTCTCCGGATATTTCCTCCAACTCCGGGAATGTCTGTAAGATATGTCTTAACACCTATCTGATGTTCTAGGTTGGGTACGAGCAAAGATCGATCCTTCTAAAGAAGACTGAGTTTTCCAGTTAATCCATCAACCATTCGAGCTGGTGCAGGACCTATTCCCAGACAAGTTACCGTTCCCGGTGGAATTTCAGTAAGGCCTCTATCAACAACAAGGGCTGTGGGTATGCTCAACTCTTTTGCTTGTCTCTCAAGCTTCCTTAACTCCTCTTCACTATCCACTTTGAGGATTATTTTGCATTGTCCCTCCTTCATCCATCCTCTCCACCAGTCATTCTGCTCCTTGCGTGACTTTTTGGTAGCTGAAACTGCGGCATGTCCTGCTTGAGCAGCGATTTTTCCTTTGCTCATGTTAATGTCTGAACGGAAGACTATAGCTTGTTTATACTTGGACTCAGTCATACTAGGGAGTCACCTTGTGAAGTGTGTATTTATGATTTCTATGCTTAACAGATAGATATAGGATTAGCAGATAGAGGAGACTTATGTGCAGGGTTGGATGCCAAAGATTACTAAGAAGAGCACGCCTTTGAAAATCTGGTTCCTGAACCCTTCTTATAACATCATCCAAACCGAATTGCCGACAATAATGAATCAACCTGTCTATATGGTTGTCAGGTAGATCAAAAAAGAGCTTTCTAAATCTAAGCATGAAGTTGATCTCTGAACCAAACAACTTGTTACACTTCTTTTGATAGATTTCAAGGTGGTTAGCAGAAAACTTCCCCTTGGTTAAGGCATCTGAAGCAACCTCAGCTGCAATCCTTCCGCACCTCATTCCGAAAATAACCCCGCCTCCAGTTGTAGGTTTGACCTGTGAGGCTGCATCTCCAACGACCAGAAATCTGTCAGAATATGGTTTTGGAATTGATCCTCCCAGTGGTATGCAATGGAAGTTGGTTTTCACCGTCTTTGCCTTACTCAATCTCTTTGAAAGTTTTGGATGTTTCCTTAATAATCTGTGCAGAAACTCGCGCGGGTCTCCCCATTTAGTTGCAAGTCCGATTTTCGCTTTTCCATCCCCAATTGGTATGAGCCAAGCGAAAAAACCAGGAGCATATTTTCTCCCCAAAAACACCTCAATCACATCCTCACACAAATCTTTCGCTTTCTCAACCTCTACCTGCACTGACTTGACGAGCGTTCTGGGATCAAAGGCGGACAAGCCTGCTTGTTTAAGTATGCTGCAAGATACTCCTTCCGCATCCACAACAAATTTTGTAGCAATCTTTTCCTGTTCTTTTCCAGATCTAACCCTGATTCCTTTTACTGTACGGTTTTTTGTTATCAAAGATTCAACTTTTGTCTTCAGGAAGTAGGTTACTCCGTGACGCTCTGCAACGGATGCAAGGTGTTTATCAAATAATGAGCGATTGATGGCACATGTCACTGGTTGGGAAAATCGGATACCAAGTTCTCTTCCACTTGGTGAAGTGAATTTTACTTCCTGAAATACGTTCTGAACGATCTTCGATGGCAGTGGTTCTAAACCTAATAAGTTTAGCCCCTTAATGCTTAGATGTCCTGCGCAGTGAGATGGGACACCAACTTCAGGGTGTTCCTCATAAACCTGGACTTCACACCCTCGTCGAGCAAGGTTTATGGCTGTGAATGATCCACATGGACCGCCCCCAACAACAGCTACTTCGGAATTTCTCATCTATTTGCACGTAATCTTCACGTACACATAAGCACTTCGATGTGGGGTCAATTTCTAGGTTCGATTCGTCTCTTCCCGCGTGTAAGGGAGGTTGTGTGGATCTTCCCTCCAATTTCCAGACTCATCAGTATTTTATTGAAGTCTTTATAGCCAAGATCTTTGAACTCCTCTGTCACTATGTCTAAAAGATCAGTGTCTGTCATTGCTCCCTTCTTCTCTAGGATTTCCATTATAAATTGATTAGCTGGTCGTGTCTTCCAAGTCTTAATAACCATGGAGTAACCCTCTAGGCAACTGGTGTTGCTGGTTTCTTAATCTTTCGCAATTGTTTCACGAAGCCTTTATACCATTTCTCCATGTCAGGAGTTATGGATGGCCCAATTCTATTCATTGCTTCCTGAAAATCATTCATGGTGACTGTTTTGGATTTTATATCTCTTCTCAGAGTGACCATGGCTGCTTCTCTGCAAAATGCTTCGATGTCTGCTCCGGAATAATACTTTGTTGTTGCCGTTAGCTGTTCTAGGCTTACATCAGATGCAAGCGGCATGTCTTTTGTGTAAATTTTGAATATTTCGAGGCGGCTCTTCTCATCCGGTTCAGAAACGTAGATCAATCTATCAAATCTTCCTGGACGGAGAATGGCTGGATCTACGATGTCTGGTCTATTTGTTGCAGCTATTACGACAACATCTTGCAAGGTTAGGACACCATCCATTTCTGTTAGAAGCTGACTAATGACACGTTCTGTGACTCTACTATCTCCAAAGCCCATACCTCTTCTAGGTACAAGGGAGTCAATTTCATCGAAGAAGATAACGGCTGGAGCTGCCATTCTTCCCTTTCGGAAGACTTCTCTTATTGCTTTTTCAGATTCTCCAACCCATTTGGAAAAGACCTCTGGTCCTTTGATTGTTATGAAGTTTGCCTCACTTTCCGTTGACACAGCCTTTGCAAGAAGAGTCTTGCCACAACCTGGAGGACCATAAAGTAAAATGCCTTTTGGCGGTCTGATTCCAAGTCTCGTGAAAACTTCATCGTTCTTGAGGGGCCATTCCACAGCTTCTATGAGTTCTTGTTTAGCTTCGTTTAGTCCTCCTATGTCTGTCCAGTGAATCGTGGGGATCTCTATGTAGACTTCCCTCATGGCTGTTGGAGTGATCTCCTTGTATGCATCCATGAAATCCTGCATTCTAACCTCCATTTTTTCCAGCACGTTTGGAGGTATGCGCTCCTCTTCCAAGTTTATCTGTGGAAGGTACCTGCGTAGTGATTTCATTGCAGTTTCTCTGCCTAATGCTTCCAGGTCTGCACCGGTGTATCCGTGGGTCATTTCAGATAATTTTGGTAGATTTACATTTTCTGATAGTGGCATTCCGCGTGTGTGAATCTGAAGTATTTCATGCCTACCTTTCTTGTCAGGAACACCTATCTCGATTTCCCGGTCGAATCTACCAGGTCGACGTAACGCTGGATCTAGGGCTGTTGGTCTATTGGTGGCCCCTATCACTATGAGATTTCCTCGACCTGACAATCCATCCATTAAGGCTAGAAGTTGCGCAACTACTCGTCTTTCTACCTCTCCTGTTACTTCTTCACGTTTAGGGGCTATCGCATCCAATTCATCGATGAATATTATGCTGGGAGAATTTTTCTGAGCTTGTTGGAACATTTCCCTTAATCTTGCTTCTGATTCTCCATAGAACTTGCTCATTATCTCTGGGCCATTTATTGAAAAGAAGTTGGCTTCTGACTCATTTGCTACAGCCCTTGCCAATAAAGTTTTTCCGCAGCCAGGTGGCCCATGAAGTAATACTCCTTTTGGAGGATCTATCCCCAATCTTTGAAATAGTTCAGGGTGTCTCAATGGAAGCTCAACCATCTCTCTCACCCTTTGAATCTCTTCATGGAGTCCTCCGATATCCTCGTAGGTGGTTCGTGGCAACCCTTTTCCTTCAGGGGCAGGTTCGCTCAGTATGTTGAGAGTGGTTTGGGCTGAAACTTTGACTATGTCATGTGGTCGTGTTTTTGTTACGTTGAAGGGTATGGCATGCCCAAGCATCATAACTAAGGTTGTGTCACCTTCTATCAACGTTCTTTCCATTAGTCGGTTCTTAACAAATTTTGTGAAGTCCTCGTCAACATTCAGTCTCATGTCCACTGGTGCAAGTGTGATGTTAAAAGCGCTTTTAACTTCAGCTGGTTGTATGTTTACATATTCGTTTATGGCTACCCTTGCATTTTTACGAGTGAATCCATCTATTCGAATGATGCCTTGATCTTGATCTTCACTATAAGCTGGCCATGCTATGGCTGACGTTGTCCTCTTACCTGTAAGTTTTATCACATCGCCTGCGGATATTCCCAGTTTTTTCATGGTCTTCTGATCTATCCGGGCGATTCCTCTACCGACGTCCCGTTGTCTTGCATCGCCAACTCGTAATTGCTCTTCAACCAATCAAAAAACCTTCTATAAATTTCCTGATGTCATCCGAAACAGATGAAAATTCCTATATAAATGTTTAAGGCTATCTACTCGTTCTACGAACCATGCCTGGTTGGACTTGGCTTATCTCCTTAATTTCACTAAGCCCTTTCTCAACGCCCTCAAGTATACCTGATTTGTCTTCTGGAATCTTAATATACACAATTAAAGCCTTCAAGCCAAAGGCGATGGGCTCTTCACCAAAACCATAGATCGAAGCAAAATCGGGGAGAGTCTCTGTTATTTTCTCCTTTAATTGGTCAAAATCAACAGTTATGTCTATTGGAAAGATTTTGTACGTTACAACAACACTACCCATGATTCATCTATCCACCTGATGTTAGGGGCCAAGGAAACCACATTTTGGGCATCTGTAGGTTCTCCCAAACTCTCTACACTTTGCGCAGCGTCTTACCAATATCTCCCTACAGTTTGGGCACAGAAACTTGGTTGCTTCTGTTCCTGGAGGTATTGGTTTACCACAGCTTGTACATGTGATCAAGGTTAAAGTGGGTGATCTTTCACTCATTCAGATTCCTCGATGACGGACACCTTAACGCTGAGCTTCCTTATAAACAGTGTTCATTTGACCGGGAAATCCTTCTGATTTGCTCTTCGCAAGCTTATTATTGTACTTCCAATTATTTTTGGACTGAATTATTTTGGGCGTGGATCTGCGCGGACTTGTTCCAGTTAAGAAAGTCAACATTCAGGATCTAGCAGGGAACTCCATTGCAATAGATGCTTACAACACTCTTTATCAGTTCCTGTCTATAATCAGGCAACCTGATGGCACACCACTGAAGGATTCTACGGGGAGGGTAACAAGTCATCTTAGCGGCCTTCTTTATAGAACAACCAACCTCATGGAGATGGGCATAAAACCGATCTATGTTTTTGATGGCGTTCCACCAACAATAAAAGAAACCGAAATAAAACGGCGTAAACGCATTAAAAGGGAAGCTCAGGTCAAATATGAAAAGGCTCTAAAGAAGGGTAAGTTGAAAGAGGCACGTAGGTATGTGCAGGCAACTTCTCGTATAAAGGATTACATGACCAAAGACAGTAAAAGACTCTTAGATGAACTGGGTGTTCCATGGATTCAAGCACCAAGTGAAGGTGAGGCTCAAGCTGCACATATGACCAGGAGTGGGAATGCCGATTACTGTGCAAGCCAAGACTATGACAGTCTGCTTTTTGGAGCACCTAAGCTCGTTAGAAACATGACTATCTCAGGTCGAAGAAAATTACCTCGCAAAGAAGTATACATAGAGGTTTTACCTGAAATCATTGAACTCAACTGGATTCTATCTGAATGGAAAATAACCTACGATCAATTGATTGACGTAGGAATACTTGTTGGTACAGATTTTAACCCTGCAGGTGTCAAGGGTATGGGCCCAAAGAACAGTGTAAAAGTGATAAAGAAATATGGGAGCCTTGAAGCAGCCTTACCTCACATTGATAATGTTAAATTCCCAGTAGATCCCGCCAGAATTAAGGATATTTTCCTAAATCCAAAAACAACTGATGATTACCAAATTGAGTGGAAAGAACCTAATGTTGAAGGGTTGATCAACTTCATCTGTAATGAAAGAGACTTTTCAGAAGAGCGTGTTAGAAATACTTTGAGAAGGATGATGAAAGGTATTGAAAAATATAAGCACGTAACGACTTTGGAGAAATGGTTCAAGTAAGAAAACCTTTTATTGATTGTGTAAATAGAAAACTATCTTTATTCATCAGCTGGTGAAATTAAAAATGAGTGAAATCAAGATAGATCTTCCTGTGGAATCCCTTCCAAAACTTTGGTATAACATTCCCCCGGATCTCCCGGAGCCTCTTCCACCACCTAAGGAGCCAGAAACAGGGGAATCAAGACTTGAATTTTTATCCAGAGTAATGATCAAGAAATGTTTAGAACAGGAAAACTCCAAGCAAAGCTGGATCCCAATACCTGAAGACCTGCAAGAGCTATATGCTCAAGCTGGAAGACCACGACCACTTAGACGGGCGAGAAGGCTTGAAAGATACTTAAAGACGCCTGCTCACCTATACTGGAAGAGAGAAGACCTCTCTCCTACGGGCAGTCACAAAGTAAACACCGCCTTGGCACAGCTGTTCTATGCAGCTCAAGAAGGGAGAAAAGGCGTATGCACAGAGACAGGTGCTGGTCAGTGGGGTACAGCTCTCTCGTATGCTGCCTGCTTAATGGGGTTAAAATGTGTTATTTTCTGGGTTCGCAACGTGTATGATTGGAAAGTTGATCGTAGAACTCTTATGAAAATTTATGGTGGTGAGGTTCATGCTTCACCAAGTGATTTAACTGAAGTGGGCCGGGCAATTATTCAGAAAGCGCCCAAGCATCCCGGTTCTCTGGGAATTGCGATCTCTGAAGGTTTGGAGTATGCAGAAAAGAATGATGGTTTTGTGTACTGTCTTGGAAGCGTTCTAAATCATGTATTAATGCACCAATCAATAATCGGTCTTGAGGCAATAGAACAATTCAAGATTGTTGAAGAACAACCTGACCTATTGATAGGCTGTTTTGGTGGTGGCTCCAATTTTGGCGGGTTTACACTGCCCTTCATTGGAGAGGTCATTAAGGGTAAACGCAACTGTGAATTTCTTGCAGCCCAATCGTTAGCTGCTCCAAACATCACCAAAGGAGAATATCGATATGATTTTGCGGATCATGCTGGTAAAACGCCTCTTCTAAAAATGTTCACCTTAGGCCATGATGCTGACATGCCACCAATATATGGAGATGGGCTCAGATATTCTGGTGCTTCTCCAATTTTGAGCCTTTTAAGAAAACTTGGCTACATAAAAACAAAGGCTTACCCTGTCGATGAAAAAGCAGTTTTTAAAGCTGCTCAAATCTTCCTCCAGACAGAAGGATTCCTGCCTGCTCCAGAATCATCATATGCGATCAGAGCAATGATAGATGAAGCCATAGAATGTAAGCAAACTGGAGTGAAGAAAGTTATTGCTTGCAACGTTTCTGGACATGGTTTCCTAGATATTTTCGGCTTTAAAAAAGTACTAGAACTTTAACCGACATGATTGACATAACTGTTGATAGTTGGTTACACGCTGTGACCATGACGCCCAGTTAAAGGTACAAAAGCTACTCCACCCAAGCCTTCTTTCTCAATTTTTCCATCATATCTTTTTGTGACCTTTATAAGGCTCTGAAATAAGTGTAGACTTCCAACCGGAATAATCATAATTCCATCGGTTTTCATTTGATCCATTAAAGGCTCAGGAATATCAGGTGCAGCAGCAGTAACCAAAATTCTATCGTAGGGTGCTTTCTCTAAATAACCGGTAGAACCATCAGCATTAATTATGGTTACGCGATCACCGTATCTCGCTTTCATAATGTTTTTTCTAGCAAACTCGGCAAGGCCCTCAATTATTTCCACTGTATATATGTGACCCCATTCGCTTCGCGGTGTTTTACTTGGTGCCACTACCTCGGCGATAGTTGCAGCGTGCCACCCTGAACCAGCTCCGACTTCCAGAACTTTGTGCCCCACTTCCAATTTCAGGGCTTCATTCATTATCGAGACCATGTATCGCCTAACCAAGCAACAATGCTTGATTATGTGGCGCAGAGATAGTCTGCCCGAAGCCTATTGGAAGCGGTGTGTCTTGGGCACTGTACGATTGCATGTCGATGGGGAGAAAGTTCTTACGGGGGGTTAAACGCATAGCTCTCATGATTTCATCTGAATGGAGAACGTTTCTTTCCCTTAATCTAGCAATGAGTTTTTCCCAGTCACCCTTTTCCATGTCATAGCACTTGAAGTAATAGAACACTATAATCCTTTTTAACATGTTTGCATTTCAAGGAAGGATGCAAAATATGAAGTAGATTACTTCACCGTTACTGATTTAGCGAGATTTCTGGGTTTATCAGGGTCTAGGTTCTTTTCTACTGCCATATGATATGCTAAGAGCTGCAAAGGTACAACGAAGGGTATCGGGGATAAAGCCTCTGGGAGGCCTTCTGGCACCTCAAAATAATCATCAGCCAAACCCATTATCTCCTTGTCATTCTCCTCAATTACTGCGATTATTGAGGCTCCTCTAGCCTTCATCTCCATTATGTTTCCAATAAGCGTTTTACGAGTTTTATCTCTTGGGCAGACAAAGACTACTGGAAACCCTTTTTCCACAAGGCTGATGGGGCCATGTTTGCTTTCCCCAGCTGGATAAGCTATGGATGGAACATATGCTATTTCCATTAACTTCAGTCTACCCTCATAAGCCGTGGCTGAGCTGATTCCACGACCCAGAAAAAAGAAAGTTGGTGAGTCCTTGTATTTTTTAGCGATCTGTATTGCTTTCTTTTGTTGTGTCTTAATTATGACTTCAACTATGTCTGGGAGGGTCTTGAGTTTATCTGCTAGATAATCCATCTCATCTTGCGAGACCTTACCTCTTTTCTTAGCAAGCCTCAAAGCCAGTTGGGCTAAAACTGATAATTGGGAAGTGAAGGTTTTTGTCGCTGCCACCCCAATTTCTGGGCCAGATTGCTGACCTATGTATACTCGTGCGATTCTTGTTAGGGTTGAACCCATGGCATTTGTTAACCCTAGTATTGTTGCAGCTCTTTCGCGTGCAGAGTTAACACAAGCTAGGGTATCTGCTGTCTCCCCTGATTGGCTGACTGCAAGTATTGTGCTATCAATGTTCACTGATTTACCATGTTGTTCAACGAACTCTGAGGCAATAACCGGATAGGTCGCTAAAAAGGCTAGTTTTGAAAACATGTATGAAGCAGCTAAGCAAGCATGGAATGATGTTCCACAAGCCACAAGGAATACTTCACGGGCACGATCAAGAAATGTAGCCATCAGATCCAGATAATGTTCTTGTAACCTGAGAGTGTTTCTTAGACATACGGGTTGTTCATGGATTTCTTTCAACATGAAGTGTGGATAGCCCTTCTTTTCAGCCATTCTTGCTGTCCATTTGATCATTTCTGGTTTTCTATGAACAACCCTTGAATCAGCAATTCTCCTTATTTCATAACCCTTTTTTGAAAGAATGACAAGCTCGCCGTCCTTTACCATGACTACTCTGTTGGTTAAAGGTAGGAACGCAGGAATATCGGAAGCAAAGTATGTTGCGTTATCCTGTAACCCTAAGACAAGAGGGCTTTCATTTCTAGCGCATATTATTTTTCCATCTTCCTTTCTTGAAATAACAGCAATGGCATATGAACCTTCCATCTTCCTGACGCTTTCTAAGACAGCATCACTAAGGCTGAAGTTGGGATTTGTCTTCAGACTATCTTCAATAAGATGCGGAATTACTTCGGTGTCAGTCTTGGATTTGAAAATGTGTCCCCGATTTTCCAGTTCCAGCTTCAATTCGGTAAAGTTCTCTATAATTCCATTATGAACAACTGCAATATTTCCGTCACAATCAACATGGGGATGTGCATTGACTTCAACAGGTGCACCATGCGTAGCCCATCTTGTGTGCCCAATTCCTATGCAGCCTGGAAGGTTGTCCAAGTTATGGATTTTATGCACTTCATCAATCTTTCCCTGATCCTTCTTTATGAAAATTTCTCCATTACGTAAAGTTGCTTCACCAACAGAGTCGTAGCCTCTATATTCCAACCGTTTTAAGGCAGCATGTATTAACGGGGCTGCGTCTTCATCTTCGACTATACAACCAAATATTCCACACATGACAGCGTCACTTCACTTAACTTGATTTACAGAGTGAGATTCGGTAACCAGTATGGCTCCTTCAGCTTCTATAAACTTTTTTAAGAAAAAAATCTGAATGTTAACAGATTTTTCCGAGTTTACTACAACAAGAAGTGCGCCTTATTGGTAGTGAAGCGTTTTTTCATAGTTAATATCAACACAATTTTTATAATGGTCTCTTTAGACAACTATTTGCCACTGTAAAAAAAATTTTTATAATGGTTGAATCCTTATGCTCCTGAAAAGCCTTGGAAACACGATTTTTACTTGATCAAAAGGGTAAAGAATGGAAAGTTAAGGGCATCACTATCCTTGAGAATCCGTACAAGTTGAAGATGATACTGGATAAACTCACATGGAAAATTCTGATGATGCTGAATGATAAAGCCATGTATCCTTTGGAAATTGCTAGAAAACTAGAAATTCATGAGCAGAAGGTCTACTACCACGTTAGAAAACTTGCTGATGCAGGGGTAGTGAAAATTATTAGAGAAGTTGATATGAAAGGAGCTACGGCAAAGTATTATAGGGCAGTTTCATCCGCGTTTGGAATAGAGTTACCCAGAGGCTATAAGAAGATTCGGAGACTCACGACTCCTAGCATTGATGAAAAAATTAATGGTTTCTTTAAGGAATTCATAGATGATAACGGTCAATTTGATGGAAAGATCATTGTAGGAAGCCCCACTCCTCATGGTCCATTTAAAACGTGCGCAAGGGATGGTCATTACGCTGCGCATTTATCGTTTTTGTTAGGCCAATTTACTAGGATGCCTGCTAAATTCATGATCAAGCTTGACGTAGACGTGAAAGTTGAAAAAGAGGAGAAGAATAATTTAATCCTCGTTGGAGGTCCAGGAACCAACCTGATGACACAAGAAATTATCGAATATCTACCTATTACCTTTGATATGCAGCCTTCAAAACAAGGATTTATGTTTGGTGGCCTCTTCTCTAAGAAAACTCACAATGTTTATACTGCGGATGTTGCGGGGCTTGTAGCAAAAATCGTTAACCCATGGGATAAAGCTAAACGAATAGTGATTTTAGCTGGAAACAAAGCAGTTGGCACAAAGGCGTGTGTATTAGCCTTAACGAATTTCTGGAATATGACATTGCAAAGTTATGATCATCAAGATACTTTCGCAAAAGTCATTCAGGGCTTTGATTTGGATGGTGATGGCAAAGTGGATTCGGTAGAAATTCTTGAATAACCTCCACATGTGCGATAAATTATGAATAAAACAGAGACTATCTCAGCTTACGGGCATAGAAACATCCAAGCCAATCATAGGTCAACTCTTGAAATTACGATGGCGAATAGATTATCAAAGAGAGGTGATTGTGTCATTGCAGTGTCAGCTGATAAATCTGTAGAAACATTAGATCAGGAATTCAAACTCAATATCCGTAAAAGGAATGCGAAGATAAGAATGTTGATCAATGTAGGAGGAGTCATTGAAGCTGTTAATGGGTTTGGTGATCCTCAACTGATTTTAACACATCCTGAAGACATAGTCATGAGAAAGAGTGGTTATATCTGTGAACGAACTCTCGCCATAAAATCTGACAAAGCAGCAAAGGATCTGTCAAGAGAGCTTGTAAGGAAATTAAGGGATCCCATGCAGAAAGTACTGATTACTTTAACTGTTGAAGTGTGATTATTTTTAGGGGATATCATGATCAGTTCTTATGGAAAACATAGCCAAGATATGGAATATTTTCTTCAACAAAGGTTTAACGAGTTTTTATAACGATTTAATAATTTACTTGGTTTCGTCAGATGTCCACTTTAATTGATTTTCACATCAAACACAACTTGATACTCGTGAGGTGCGGTGTTGCGAACCCGTCTCGACTTTATTTTTTCGATTTTTCTATCTGAGTTCTTAATCGTTCTTTCAAGATATTGTATTGTGTCGTCAACTGTATTGGTAGGACTTGTAAAGCAATAAAAGTGCAGAACACCGCCTTTTGGTTTTATGGCTTGACAAGCTATTTCTATATAGTCCTTGGCTTTCTCTGGAAGATTCATGATTACGCGATCTGCTGTTTTAGTACGCTGATGTTTGACAGCTTGCATTGCATCTCCAAGGATTGGTTCTATACGATTCTCGACTTTGTTTTTTCTGATGTTCTTTTTAAGAAGCTTTATGGCCTCTGGGTTTATGTCAATAGCATAAATCTTTGCAGTTTTGTGAGTTTTTGCTATGAGTATGGCAAAGGGCCCGACGCCTGAAAATAGGTCTATTATAGTTTCACCTTCATGAACTAGGGATGCTACTCTATGGTGCTCATGGGAAAGGCGTGGAGAAAAATACGTTTTAGCTAAGTCTACATGGTAAATGCAACCGTGCTCTTTATGTATCGTATGAGTTTTCCGTTCACCCGCTATTACCTTGAATTTTCTTATCCTATATGTTCCATGTATAGCACTGTTTTTTTCCAGCACTGTGCGTATTTTGATATGTGTTTCTAGAATTACTTTTCCAATTCTAGTGCTGAATTGGTCAAGGTCAGATGGAATTTCCAGTACCGCGATGTCCCCAATAAAATCTATTGAATGGGGTATTCTGTTTACTAAATGGGGCGGAATGAACTTTCTAAGTGATTCATAGAGTTGTGGGGTATGTTTTTTTCTAATTAAAAAGTCACGAGATAGTATCTTGGAACCTGGAATTTGTTCTTTCGCATCTTGAAGCTTTTCTTTTTCTGTTTGTTCCTTAATTGGAATGTAAATATGACTTTCGTTTCTCTCAATTTTCAATTCATTGTTTAGAATTTCCAATCTTTTGAGTAGATCGATGGCTTTTTCTCCGTGGCTTTTCGGAACTTCAATGCAAATGACTTTCCTTAACATCAAACCACTGGTAGTTTGTTTTTATTTCATTTTCTCTTGTGTCTTGGATTATGATTATGAGTGAATGGTGACTTTTCTATGGTTTTTTTTCAATCTTGTAGAAATCATCTACTTTCTCTATTTTGAATTTTACCTTCAGAATTTTTTTAACAAGCCAGATGTTTGTGCTTAAGTGATCAGATATTGCTCGGGTTAAATACGTTGACTTTCCTTCAGCTAAACCCATATATGGGATGAGTAAGTCAGCAAGATTAACATCAACTGTTGCCTTTGAAGAGATTTCATTATAGAGTTTCTCAGCAGCCTCCAGACCAACCATTTCGCTTGTTTTTTTTATTTCGCCTATTGCATCCGAGCCAAGAATTGCCCCTGTATCAGTGGTTGCCCATAAGACGAGGGAGCTACCTTTCTGTGATGGATTCGATTTATCATTTACTACTTGAATATTTGATGGATAACCTCTTTCTCTAAGGTAAATCTCCGCTGCTCGTGCTTGGCGCTCAGCAACCCTGTTCTTATGAAGAAATGTGCAAACTGAGATTCCTTCAATAGTCTTTATTGTGCCACGGTTCTCTAGGCTTAAACTCTGAAAAGATTCGCACGGTTGACTGGCTAATGTTACTTCACCTAAACCTTTTGGGTAGTAACCATATTTCTTGACATCAATTCCACTGTGCAATCCCATACATTTCAGTATTGGGAGTAACACAAAGCGCATGTAGTTAATTGTTGGTGAATGTCGGACATCAGTTCCGCCTTTTGATATTTGTACCCGAATAGCATCCTTAGCATAGGCGCAGATTGGAAGTAAGGTTGCTATGAGCATTGTAATGCTTCCTGCAGTTCCGATTTCAGCCTTAAAGACTCCAGTTTTTATGGTTTCAGGCTCGAAAAAAAGTTCTCTAGAAGCAAGACTAGCGCCTTGAAGTTTAGCATTGCAAAGTTTTCCAGCTGTAGTAACTGCTGCCAAATGCTGGGGTCTAAGCCCTGGTTGAGGTCGGTTTCGTCTAATATCATGAATGTGTAATGTTTCTCCTAAGATTGCTGCAAGTGATAGGGATACTCTGAGAATTGTGCCACTTCCACTCCTTTGACCTCCATCAATCTCGATCATCAGTGGTAATGCCTCTTATGATTGTTGCCGGTTTTTGCATTACAAACAATTAATAAACAGAATTGGTATTAAGGATTTGGAAGGGAAGAAAGGCTATGAGCTTGGAAAAGGAGAAAATCGATAAGCTGCTAGAAAGGGTCGATGAACTCATTATCATCTTAAATAGGGTTGCAGAAGACCTAACACAAGTCTCGGGATCATTAAAATCCTTTGCGTCTGAATCGACTAGCGAACCGATTGGTGAAACGATTGGCGAACCGATTAGCGAACCGATTAGCGAACCGATTAGCGAACCGATTAGCGAACCGACTTCTGAAGAATCCATATCCGTATTTTCTGGTGTTGAAGAATTCGGTGGACAAACATCAACCGAAGACATCAAAACCATGTTCCCAGAGGATCTGGAGAACTTGTTGAGCTTTGAAGAGAAGAAGAATTATGTCCAAGTCAAGCCTCGACAGTTTTTAGGTTCTGACAACTTTGCCAAAATCGCGTCAATTATTCGCGACATGGGCGGAGAGTATGTTAGCGCGGGAAGAGAATCACATTTTCGAGTACCTAAAAAATTAGGCTAAACAACCAACACAACGCTGCAAACGTACTTCAAAAGTACTTAAAACCCATATCTGCACAGCAAACTAATGAAAAAAGATTTCTTAAACATTAAAAAGAGATTTAAGTTGAGATTTTCAGTAATTATATGTAGAAGCACTATTACAAAACAATCAATAGACAAAGGGTAAGCATGTTGGCATATATCGACAATACTGCACTGACAAAAGTTGCAGAAGCTTTAGGTGAAGAAGAGGCTCTAAAACTAATAGAAGTTCTCAAGAATTCATCTGAAACCACTGATGATGTGATAGCAAATAAAACTGGTGTAAGGCTTAATTCTGTGCGTAAAATTCTTTATAAACTATATGATCATTCTCTTGTAAGTCTTCGTAGAACTAGGGATCCAAAAACCGGATGGTTCATATTTCATTGGAAACTGCAGCCAGACCAACTTGAAGGTTTTATCTTAAGCCAGAAACGTCGCGTTCTCGAAAAATTGACTTTAAGATTGGAGTATGAAAAAAACCACGACTTCTACTACTGTAGAACACCAGGATGCCAAAAGACCCCGTTTGGAGAAGCGGTTGAACTCATCTTCAAATGTTCCACATGTAACAAACCCTTGAATCACTACGATAACGGTGACGCTGTAAAAGTCTTAAGTGAAAAAGTGGAGCAGTTGCGGAAGGAACTGAGTGAGTGAAAAGCTCCCTACTAGAAAAGAAGCGTTTAGGATTCTATCACAAACCGGTTGTTCCGCGAATGTTATAAAACATTGTAAAGCAGTAGCTAAATTAGCGGTTGAAATTGCGAAGGTTTTCGAAGAAAAGGGGATGAAGATCAATAAAGGAACCGTTGAAATTGGAGCTTTACTGCATGATATTGGCCGTTCCAAAACCCACACAGTCCATCACGCAATAGAGGGAGCACAAATTGCGGAGTCAATGAACCTACCTAGTGTAATAATAAAAATAATTAAAAGACATGTAGGCGGAGGAATCGGACCAGAAGAAGCGGACCGCTTGGGATGGCCCAAGGGGACCTACGTTCCTGAGACATTTGAAGAGAAGATCGTGTCTTATGCAGATAAGCTGGTTGAAGGCTCAAACCATGTGACTATCGAAAGAACAATAGAAAAGTTTCGATTTGATGATAAAATCCCTTCTTCAGCTATTATAAAAATAGAAGAGCTTCATGAAGAAATGATGAGCGTTCTTGGCGACCACAAATGCCTACAATAACACTATCAGCCAGAGTATTCTCAAAAGATCAATTCAAAATTGTAGACAAATTAGTGCGGTCCATGATGAAGGATCTAAAAGTTGAGATAGAGACTCAACTAACGTCTCAAAAATGGATAAAAGCTACTTTTTCTGGTGAGGATGAAGCAGTAACGTTGAGATATTTAGAAGCCAGAATTGGCCGATGTCCAGTCTCTATTGAGAATGTAAGACGGCTATCAACTGTACATGGCTACATCGCAAGTAGCGATGACAGGGAATTACGTGTAGATATTGGTGTTTGGTCTCCAAGGATCTACCATGCAGTGATTCCATTAAGATATCTGCAAGCTCAGTTGGTTGATGGTAGAAAAACAGCTTTAGCTAAGATAGCTGAGTTATTTAGCCTAACCAAGAACATGCCTTTGAATATAAAGATCCATGATGGGCAGAATGTTGAAGGTAATTTTAAGGCAATGTTATCCGAAAAGCAGCTCTCATTGTTCAAAGAATGGTTAAGATCTTTTCTAGATAGACTTGTAATAATAGGCGCCTCCTTAAACGAGGTTGAAAATGGTGTTAGAAGGGCTAGGTGTGTACGTGATGTATTGAACATCGAACCTTTAGGTTTTTTTGAGCACGCAGTCGTATGCAAACTAGGAACCGATGCTGTTGGCTTAATACCGAAACTTGGTAGAAGAATTAGGAAAGCAAGGTTTTCTGTGTTTAATCCAGAAAGAATTCGAGATTTTCTCGGTGATTATGTGATGATCGATTAAACAGACATCATTCGTGTAGCTAGCAATTGTGATTATCATGCATCGAGCAGCGATCATAATGTGGCTTAGCATGCAGTGTGGTACCTGATATGTGGTGGACCGGGCGGGATTTGAACCCGCGGCCTCCTGAGTGCAAGTCAGGCATTCATTCCGAACTGAACTACCGGCCCTCTTTTACTTTTGATTTGGAGCCTAAATTAAGGCTTTCTGATTCGTAACAATACAGGATTACCTGCTTCAAAGCCTGTAATTAATTTTCAAATGGATGTTTAGGTCGATGATAAATCAGATACGCAAGAAATGAGGTTGGCGTGTTGGCCGTAACCCGCCTTTTGTTTTATGCGACATTCAGCTAATCGGGCTACCCGCGCTTCAGGTAGGTTCGTCACAAGCGTCTTTTTGCCCTTTCCACTTGCAGGACGACCGTTTCAACGATTCCATCCAACATTCTCTGCAACTTAGCATGCGTCATTGGCTCTTGTGGGATGGACGTTTCGTTTCTGCTTCGGAGCCAAGGCTCTCGCCTTAAGTCCTTTCGGACCTTGCAATTCTACACGTGGGGCGGAGTTTCCTCAATTCTTCCAAGAAGAATCGAAAGTCGCACACCAACTCGCCAACCTAAATAAATTATGTGAAATATTCAAATAAAAATCTTGCAAGCTTTATTTGATTTGGTTTCAAAGTACTAGATAATGGAATGGATCCTATGAAAAAACGTGTGATACTTGTGACTGGCGTTCCTTGTGTAGGGAAAACCTCCATTTCAAAGATGCTTGCTTCCAAACTTGATGCTTTCTATATCAACCTAACACAATTAGCTCTTAAGGAGGAGCTCATTGTAGGAAAGGATGAGGAAAGAGACTCCAGCATAATCGATGAATCCTCTTTGCGAGACAGGGTGTTGACACTAATTGATAATTGTGAAGAAACGGATGTTGTGGTTGATGGACATTATGCTGTTAGGATAGTCCCTAGAGAGCTTGTATCACTTGTTTTTGTGTTGAGACGTGATCCTGTTATTTTGAAGGAACTTATGGAAGAACGGGGATACACTGGTAGAAAATTATGGGAGAACTTGGCTTCTGAAATTCTTGATGTATCTCTATTTGAGGCTCTTGCTGTTCATGACAAGGATAAGGTTTGTGAAACGGAAGTTTCAAGCAAGAGTGTTAAAGAAAGTGTTAGTTCTATAATCTCCATCTTGAATGGTTTTGGTGAATGTAAAATTGGAATTGTGGATTGGCTATCAAAACTGGAGCGAGAAGGGCTGTTTGAGGATTACGTTAAGATCTGATTGAAGCTTACCTTAGAATTCGTATTATGTGCCTTTTTGTTAAAAGGGTTATTTTTCTTCTATTTGCGTAAGACTTTGCATGATCACTGAATTTATTTCCGATTATTATGGGATTTGTCATTCCTACATCGTCAGAAGCTTTGTCAAGTTCAATGATTACATTTACGCCAATAGTTCTCTTCCAATCCCTTATCCAAACCCCTTGAACAAGCTGCCTTCTTCGAACTATAAGGTCGAATTTACGAGTTTGTCCACTATAACCTTCCACGGTTGTATCTTTTTGCTTGATTCTGTAGCCATTCTTTTTGAAATACTGAATTGTGGATTGAGTTAGTTCAATCATAGATTTTCTACTCGATTTCTATACGAGGCATGTGCTCTTTTCATCCACTACCGTTATCTGCTAGTTTGTGAAAAAGGTTTTCGGATGATTGATAGATAGTGACTCATTTCTTAGTAATTGTATGTACTGAATGTGGTGGTTATTTGATTGCAAACAACGATCAAAAATCAAGAACATGTCCATACTGTGGATTCAGGATCACTTTACCAAAAGCTGCCCATGTTGCCACAGGGGAAACATTACATGAAATTACCATGAAGCTAAAAGAACTCAAGATGAAATCAGTTGGAAAAAAAGATTTTTTACGTAAATATGATTGATTATTTTTTCTACCAAGAATTCAACAAAGTAATTCGTATGTTCATAAAATCAGATCATTTAAGCTGACGTAATACATGACATACTGAGCATGTTTTTCCTATTGAAGGTTCTCCGCAACTTATGCATTCTCCCAGTTCTACTTTTTCAGTAATCTTTTGTATCACTGGCTTAATTCTCTTAATTGCGCCGAATGTAACAAATTTTGTACTTGGATGCTTGAATTCCATTTCGTCGAGAAAAGAGTGAATATTATTCCTAAGAATATTGGAAGCGTATGGACAAGGTGCGTTTTGAATCTCTATTTTTCTTAAATAAACATAGAGTGTTATCTCCCTATTTAGGCTCTCACAGAAAGGTCTGATACTCTGCACCAATCTTGTGTGAACATTACCAAGAAAAGGGCTTTCCACGGATATTCTTAGAGGATCCCCTCGTAGAATGTGCAATAAAGGAGTCTGGATTTCTTCATCTAATGAGTGTGCAGTTGCGATTTTCTGCACTCCAAGATCCTGTGCAATAGTGCGTAACGCTTTTCTTCGAAGAGCACCGCAACATTCACATGGCATCAACCTCTTTTTACCATCTTTTCTTATGTGATTCACAATTTCATCTTGAGTATAGTCATAAAGCTCTTGAAATGACACAACATGATGCTCAACACCAAGTTTTCCACAGAGTTTTGAGGCAACTTTCAGGGTTTTATCACGGTATCCCCTTATGCCTTCATCTACAGAGACAGCGTGAACCGATGATTTTGGGTAATTTTTCTCAATCTTGGTTAAAATGTACAGTAGACCTGAACTGAGCTTGTCTCCAGAAACAGCGACAGCTACCGTATCATCATACTCTAACATGCGATATTTAGCAATGGTTGCCCTTACTTTATTTTCAACAGATGTGATGAAACATTTTCTGCAGAGTTTTTCTCCTGAATAAGGACGAAAGTACGCGGCTTCTTTCTGCTTACAAATGGTGCAGATGATCTGCTTCATCGAAATCTCTCACAACTCTGGTTTTTTAGAAAATCACTAAATCAAACCACATACAATAATCTTTTGAGGAAACAATAGAATGGATCAGGGTTCCTTGAGAAGGTTAGATTATCAGGAGATCATCTATAACACTCACCATTGGGCCCTCCTCAAGAGCCTAAGACAAAAAACTTCAGCGATAATGAAAGTTTTGGAGGCTTCACATATTGAATCGATAGTTCATGGAAGTATTGCCAGAGGCGACATCAATGATAAGAGTGACATAGATATTTTCATACCATCTCAAGTCTCCTCCTTCACTATAGAAACAACCTTAGAAAAAGCGGATATTCAGGTGCTTGGTCGATCTGTTGTACAGGCAACACCAAATTACGCCATGAAAGCCTATATTGAAATCAATGAAATCACTAAAGTTTCATTTTCATTAATGAAGATGCGCACAATTGAGCAGGAACTCTACAGATTTGGTGGATCAGTGTCAGCCAACGATCTAAAAAAGGATCTAAGAGTTCCAGGAGTCGATAAAAGGCTCATGTTAATTATGCCTACATCTATTGGTCATGGAGAGGGCACAATTTTAGGACAGGAAGGGCAGACTGCCAAGTTGCTTGGAATATCAGTAGGAACAGTTATGGACCGTGTTCGAGCTCTACTTCGAAGGCAGGAAGTTGGGAGAACAGGAGTCTATGTAGAAAGAAGGCTTTCAGATGATGAGACATTTGAAATGGTTTTAAAGGAACTAGCTTATGAACATGCTGCCATTAGGCGGAGACTGAAGAAGGCCTAGTTTAAAATATGGGAAAACGTAGGAGAGCAGCGGCCCCTCCTAGGGCATGAAGCTCCTTTCCTGCTTCGTGTTCTGTACTTATGATCTTTATTCTTCCACCTTTCTGCTCCACGTTCTGCATCAGCTTCTCTAGATTGGATCTTTCTTGATCTGAGGTTTTACGTAGCATTTTGTCAGAAATGATTAATGTTTCTATGGCTCCCAGTTCAGCAGCATTCTCTACTTGGACCAAACCGTATGTAACAGTGTGTTCACTTTTTCCCAGCCTCTTCAGAACTTCCCTAATGACCTCTGTTTCTTGAAAGACACGCAAGTGTTCCATTGCTTTTTCGAGAATTCCTGAGCGCAGTGCTTCGTGTATTCCAGCGACACCAAAGTTATTGACGCTTTTTACGTCTACTACAGCTTCGAAAACTTCTTTAGCTTCATTTCTAAGAAACTTCACAAAACCATTTTTTATGAAGCCTACTCCTATAATGACTATTGGACTATGTTTTGTTACCCAAACCTTAAACAGGCTAGCCTTAACTTTCGTGAAGTACTCCTTTAAAGCTGAGTTTCTTTTTGCAGGTTCCAATTTGCCGGGAAGTCTTATTCGTTCTTCCACCCTTACTTCGATTCCATACTGTCTTGTCGTGGCAACAACGAAGCTTTCGTCATCGATACTGACTATGATTATCGGTTCTTCAGATGCTTCTCTTGCAGACTTGAGTCTATCAATGTGATGTTTTCCCCATTTTTCTTTGACAATGGTGAGGGGTTTATTTGCAACAATTTTTAGGGTGTGGTAAGGTCCCAATGGAACGTTTTTTGGTGCTTTACATATTCTTCCGTGGATTCTGAGCCTGCCCATAAGTCTGTCCCAGTCAATTTTTTCTACTTTTACTCCTAGGAGAACAGAAATCCTTTCTTGCTTTTTGGGTCTACCAAATTGTTCACGTGGCTCTATTTCGCGTTTGGTTCGAGCGTGAATCTGGTCCCCTTTTTGAATAATGTTGTACAAATGCCACAAGTCATCAAAAGTGTCTGGAATTGCTTTTACGATTTTCTTCCTTAGGTTCATTTGCAGAATTTTCAAATGTTAACCTCCTTACCATTGTATCTTTGCCTTGCCAATCTTTGCCACATAAGAGATCATGAATTGTGGTTCTTTTCTGGATAAAAGAGATTTCCGTAATAAATGATGTCTGGCCTTCATTGTTTTTTTGAATATTTGGGTTTTCAAGAATGTGTTTTAGGTGTTTCTTTTTATTTCTGAGAATGTTCTTAGTTCAACATTTGGAGATTTCTTTAACGAATCTGAGACTCGTGAGGCAATGATCGTTCTGATGTTTTTAGCGTTTGCCAGATCCACAATTCTCTGTGTTATCACTCCATCAAAGATGACTGTGTTCACATCCGTTGTTTGTTGAAGCTCGTCTGCTAGTTGGCTGACTGGTATTCTCTTTATTTGATTTTCTTTTTCGCCTAGAAGAACGGCCTCAAGTGTGCCTTCCAGCTTTTTTTGTATATCAGTGATTTTGGTGGAAAATTGGGCCTTCTTAATTGCTGTTTGTTTTTGTAATTGCATAATTGGTTCCTTTTTCTCTAGTGCCTCAAATATTTCTTTGCAGTTCAGTTCTTCGACTTCTCTTCCTTTAGGGGCTCTTGCCACGTATTTCAGGTTGGTCACTTGGATGAGTTCTTTCAGAATCAAGTCTCCTCCTCTATCACCATCAAGAAATGCGGTTGCTTGCTTTTCTTTACAAAGTGTTTTTATTGTTTTAGGAATTTTGGCTCCTTCTACAGCTACAACGTTATAGGTTCCACATCGCATTAGGTTGATTACATCAGCGCGTCCTTCTACGATCACAATTTCTTTGGAACCATTTATGTCTGGCCCGGAGGAAAGTCCTTCTGTTCCATATTTCTCTACTTTTGCTACTTTGAGTGTTTCAGCTACTTCCTTGAATATTTCGTCTACTGAAGGCATGGATTCGATAGTCCATTTGTGCAGGATTTCCTTTGCTCTGCCAATTATGGCCTTCCTTCGTGCTTCTCTAACGTCCTCTATCTTTTCAAGCACAACCTTTGAAGCGCATGGTCCAACGCGATTTATGCTTTCAATACTTGCAGCAATTAGGGCTGTTGAGACTCTATCCATGCTGGTTGGGATTACTATTGTGCCAGAAGTTTTATCCTCTTTCGAGTTTAGTTGAATTTGTATCCTTCCTATTCTTCCTGATTTCTGGAGTTCTCTTAGATCTAGCTCTGGACCAAATAGCCCTTCTGTCTGTCCAAAAACAGCTCCTATAACGTCTGGTTTTTCAACTACTCCTTCTATTTCGAATTTTGCACTTACTACATACTTTACGGTAAGTGTCTGTGATGAACCCGTAAGCGTACACCTCCAATGATTAGATTGATTAGGATTATCACGTGATGAGAATGCTATAATCTCACTCGTGGTATATCGTTTAAATGTTCTCTCTATATTAATGTTATGAATTACATATCCTATTCCTTAAAGTCTCCAAATATCTTGATAGCCCTTCAATATCCTTAACTTCGTGACCTATGATCTTTCTGAGTCTGTTCCAGAATGTTATGTTTGGTTTGATCTGCATAGTTTCCAAATGCTGTACAAGTCGTTTAGTCCACTCTTTTCCGCGTCTATCAAAATCAAGCAGCAAAATGACTTTGTCTACATTGCACGAGTTGATTTCGTTGATTACTTCTAGAATAGATTTTCCCCCAGTCTTTGCTTCGATTATTCTTCCCATTATTGATGCTTGTCTTAGTGCTTGTTTATCCTTCTTGCCTTCCACGATTATGGGGATTCCTTTTATTGACTCATCACCAATTTTTTCAAGAGTGTCAAGAATTTTTTCCTCTTTTTCCTTTAGATGTGTCGACATTTCTTCACCGTGTTACCTGAGCTTCTTTGATGATCTCTAGACAGTTTTTTGCTTCGTTTTTTGTCTTGAAGTATTCCCTGACAGGTTTGAGAATTTCGCTTAGTTCATTTGCTACAGTGTTCTTGAGGTCTTCTGGGTGTAATTGTCCCTTTTCATAGGTTTTTTCCAGCTCTTGGAAATCTTTAAACTCTATAGTGCCACCAAATTTTGCGGGTCTTTCAACGAGGAGTTCTTCCCTTTCTCTAAATATTATGTATTTGCAGATTCCCAAGATTGGATTGAATTCTGAGGTTTTCGTTGGACAGAATGCTCTTTTAATTTTCTGTTTTATTTCTTTAGGCGAGTCATAAATGAATATGCATGTTTCAGGCTGACTCTTTGACATTTTAGCCGTTGATAGTGTTTCCCTTTCTCTTCCCTTTGGGATTGGCCACTCTGCTGGTTTTTCCAGCCCTTGTAGTATGTGGTGGTGGACACATACTGGCTTCCAGAAACCCATCTTCTCACCTAATTCCCTAGCCACCACGTTTGCTTTACGCTGATCCATTCCTAATTGACAGATCTTCACATCCATTTGAAATATGTCTGCAATCTGCATTGGAGTGTAGAGAAAATCTGAAACATAATTTGCTTCTGTTTCCTTTCTTCCAGCAATTTCAAGGGTTCGTCTTGCCCTGGCTATCGTAAGATTCTTGGCTGTATTTACCGTTTTTTCCCAGTAACTTAGGTCGTCATACAATTCGTCAGAATAAATGAATTCAACCTTGTTTTCAGGTACGCCTAATGAGATCCATGAATGCTTGAATAGATTCGCTGCTTCTCTGATTAGTTTTAGATTTCCCCCAAGTTTATTGTTTAGCCATGCGTGCCAAGTGGAGAGATAAGCCTTGAATTGTATTCCGGCTTCTATAAGATCTTTCATTTTGTAGGAGCAGATTAGGCCAGTTCCTAAATGCACGTTTCCTGAGGGCTCCCATCCATTATAAGCTATGGGGTGTTCTTCTGTTTCTAGGAGAGTCTTAAGGTCTTCTTTGGTAAGGACTTCTTCTGTGGGTTGTCTACAGATCAACGTCATCTTGGACTCTATATCCATGTTTACTATCCTGCCTTTATCATAATGGCTCTTCACGTTCTATGTGAAAGTGAAATATGAAGCTTATCTCGCGGGTGATGTTTCCCATGTATCCTATCTCCTAACTTCATTGTAGAGCTTTTCGCTCATCTAAGTTAGGTACTCTCAGCATGGGATTTTTCCCCGCGCCCACTGTGTGCCATAATTGGGTAAACCCGCCATCATAAGGAACAAGCATCTAAGCTTGATTCTCCGTTGGGTCCGTCTATATGGCTCTTTGAAATTGCCAGTGGGATTCAGCTCGTATCATCGCTATTTGAAATATCACCTAATTGAAGATTAACCTTTCTAACTAATGCTTGATCAGTTATGACGTGCCTTTTTCAATAGACTTGTACCTTCATTATTTGAACTTCAAGAGAGTCTATGTTTGGTTTTTTTCATTGTAATTATCTCATGCAGGTTAAGTTCAAAAGCAGCTGTTGGGTTTTCAAGTTCCCATGCTTCAAGGACCTTAGGGTGAATCTCGCCTAGAACTCCTACTTCCTTTCCATTAATAACTAGTGCTCCAACACGTCCTTTGATGAAGCTTGGATGGGTTATCTCTTTTATCTGTTGTTTCAAACCGAAATTCGTGAAAAAGGCATCTAGAGCTGACATCACCTCACTGAAGTTTGCTTGTGAATGTGTTGTGATGGCAGCAAGGCTTTCTGTTTCTTTGGTCTTTGTTTCGCTTTTATCATCAGGGACTGTTACTATACCTAGTTCGAAGATTTTCTGTGGGTATTGAATGTGAAGGTTGTTGCCTAGAAACTCTAAAAGGCTGGGGAGAAGTTGGTTTCTAAGACAAGTTAGATTTTGGATTTTCGGGTTAGAAATCTTAATAATCCTTTGCTTTGGTATGTTCATTTTGTCAAAAAGTGTGTTTGGGTTTGTGAGTGTGTATGTTAATACCTCCTGATATCCCAACCCTATCATTAAGTCTCTTGAAATGGTAAGGGTGTTATGTCCTTGCAGAAAGTTTCCTGTGGTTGGTCTGTGTCGCCATAAAGGTGTAATGTTGTTGTATCCGTATGATATGGCTACATCCTCAACTAAGTCTACTGGGTGCATCACGTCAGTTCTGTAACATGGAATAATTACCTTCATTTTATGCTTGTCTAATTTCTGAACGGCGAACCTTGCCTTATTCAGGAGCTTAACAATTTCCTCGGTCTTTAATTTTATGCCTATGATCTTTTGTACAAAGCTTACTTCCAAAACCATTGACCTAGCTTTGAATCTTGGTGTTGTAACTTTCAAATGTTCATGTGGATAATGGACAGTTACTGAATGGGCTTTTCCTCCTCGATCGATCAAAGATAGGGTTACTATGTTCAGAGTGTCTAAAACGGTTTCGTGTAAGGTACCTGTTACTTCGACCAGAATCTGTTTTGTCTCTTCAGTGATTCTTCCTAAATCATTTGAGTTTATAATCGGTGGGAACGATAGCACCTTCTTATTCGAGTCTAGAAGCACCGGGTATTCGGAGTGTTTGTTGATTATGTTGCCATACTCTATTCCCTTGGGGTGATTTTGTAGAATCTCGTCTAGATTCATTTTATTTTTGAAACCTAATGGGGCAAAGCTGACTTCTGTAGGTTCAGCGACCGTATAATGTAATGGCGGCTCTATATTTCTCATGTCATACAATCCTATGGAGGTTCTCTGTCTGTTTCTCCCGTATGATTCGTCAAGTTTTTCCTGTAATTGCATGAGTCCACGGATTATAACATCAGTCAATGGGCAGTTTTCTATTATTGTGCAGCCAATGTAAGGTCTTATCTTACGAAGCTTTGAATCAACATAAACATCAATTATCGAAGGGCCAGTATCATACTTTTTTATGCCCTTTTCTTTTCCTAGAAAACCATGTAATGTTCTAACTAGGCCTTCAACGTTCCAAATGTCTGGACGGTTTGTGTCTTTGATCTCGACATTCAAAACGCCTTCATCTGTATCAAAACGCTTTACTTCTCCCTTAACTAAAGCCAAGAGTTCATTTAGCCTGTTAAGGTTCTTGTGAAGCTTCAAGCCAAGCATCTGTTCAAAGTCTGTATAATTGAATTCTATTGTGGGCATTAAATCATCTCTTTCCTTCGTATCCAATCCAGGTTTTGACTGAATATGTAGCGTATATCATCGACTTCAGCTTTCATCATAAACAATCTGTCTATTCCGAGACCCCAGGCAATTACGGGCACTTTTATGCCCAGAGGGAGGGTTACTTCAGGTCGAAATATTCCTGAGCCGCCAAATTCGATCCATCCATAACCTTTCTTATATGCTGCCAATTCTACGCTTGGTTCAGTGAAGGGAAAATAGTCAGGCCGAAATTCAACCTTGTCTGCATCAGCAATTTCCAATGCAAACTTCCTTAATACACCAAGCAGATCTCTTAAATTCAGATTCTCGTCAATCACTATGCCTTCGACTTGATTGAACTCGGTCAGGTGAGTTTTATCAATGACATCGGGTCGGTAACATCGTGCTATTGAAAAGTATTTTCCTGGAATTTGCAGATCTTCCTGTAATAGTGCCCTGATACTTAGGCAGGTTCCATGGCCTCTTAAGACTAGACGCTTAGCTTCCCTGTTGGAGTAATCGTATTTCCATCCTATAGATCCTGTTTTCCAACCGTTTTCATGGGTTTCTTTCACTCTCTTTAATATGTGCATATAATCTTTCAAGTCACCATACTTTGGACTCTTAACATAATATATGCCGAATATTTCGCGGGCAGGATGATCTTGGGGAGTGTAGAGAGTATCAAAATTGAAGAATGATGTTTCAACGGCATTGCCCGCCATTTCTTTAAAGCCTAGGGTAACTAGCTTCTCCTTCACTTCGTCGAGGAATTGCATGTATGGATGTCGTTTTCCTGGCCAAACTTTAGCCACAGGTGCCAAAATATTATATTTTTGAAGTTTGGCTTTCCGCCATTTACCACTCACTATTAGTTCAGGCGTAAGTTGGGTTATTTCTGAGATCTGTGGTAAACCCTTTTCAACCATATTCTGCCCTAACTTAGTTATCTTGATGATTCTTCTCGTCTTCTCCTTAACTCTTAGAAGTTTCCTCTTTCTCAGTGTTTCTACAGCGTTTTGCAGTTCTAATTCAAGTTTTTCTACCACTGTTTTGCCATGTTTCGATAAGTATTCAATTAGTTCTTCATCTTTCCCTTGTTTTGGTTTTCCTCGCAGCTCAATCTCATTTGTCTTAACGTTGAGAGTTGCCCACTTTTTCCGTTGAATCCAACCTATTGCTATTGGTACAAACCTTTTTTCAAGACTGGAATCAATGGCAACTTTGTTGAGTGAGGCTTTTCCTCCTGCCTTCTCCAAAGCTTGTACCAGAAGCCTTTCAGGCAATCCCTTCTCCGCGTGGAAGCCTCCTTCTCTAGTGAGGTTTATGACCTTACTTTCTTTTTCCAGTATACTTAGAAATTCCTCTTTCTGCATTGAGAGAACTGCACGCATAACGGTTGAGTGAGGTAAACCACTTTCAGTAATCACATCTTCTAGGGAACCCTTTCCACCCAGCTTCTCAACAGCAGACAAGGTCTTATACTCGTTCTCTCTGATTTCAACCACAACTTTACCCTTCTTGGTTAGGATAACCGATTCTGACAAGGTAGTTGTTGCTTTAACACTAAAAAATGTACTCATATCGAGCGTATTTCGAAAATTCAGTTTTATATAAAAAATAGGGTCTCAACTTTGGCATGCGCATTGTGCTTGGACTCACAAGATTTAATATGCTTTCCATGGATTATAAAAGCTAAATTGATGGCTGGTTTACTCTTGGCTAGCAAAGATAAAGACGAGATGATTGTAACTCCGTGGGAAGTTAGAGGCGAAGTTGACTATGATCGCCTGATACGAGATTTTGGCACTGAACCAATAACTGATGAGCTTTTACAGCGACTGGAAAAACATGCAGGTAAGCTTCATCCATACCTTAGGAGAAAATTGTTCTTCTCCCATCGTGACTTAGACGTAATCCTGAACCTATATGAAGAGGGAGTAAAATTCGTCTTATATACGGGAAGAGGGCCTTCAGGACCAGTTCATATAGGTCATCTTGTTCCTTGGATTTTCACAAAATACCTGCAAGAAAAGTTCAAGACAAGGCTTTATTTTCAGATGACAGATGATGAAAAATTCCTAATAGAGGATAAACTAAGCCTTGAAGATACCATTGGCTTTGGACGCGATAACGCCCTAGATCTAATCGCATTAGGCTTCAAGCCAGAAGACACATTCATAATCTACGATGTTGAAGACATGGATCTACTCTATGATCTTGCTTTGAATGTTGCCAAACGAACAACCTACTCAATGGCAAGAGCAACTTTCGGCTTCACGGAAAGCACAAACATTGGCTGGATCTTCTGGCCAGCTGTTCAAGCTGTACCCTGCTTTGTTCACGCGAAATTAACGGGAGAGAATGTTCCCGCATTGATTCCTGCAGCAATTGATCAAGATCCTTACTGGAGGATTACTCGAGATGTAGCCCCAAAACTAGGGTACTATAAACCTGCACAGATCCATTGCCGCTTCCTCCCAGGTCTTGGAACAGGGGGGAAAATGAGTGCAAGCTCACCTGAAACTTCTATCTATACCACTGACACTCCAGAAGTAGTTAAAAGGAAAATCTGGAATGCCTTCACAGGAGGAAAGCCATCAATTGCTGAGCAAAAGAAATTGGGTGGAAACCCAGAAGTTTGCATCGTATTTCAATATCTTTTCACCCTCTTCGAAGAAGATGATAAAAAATTGGTTGAAAGGAAAAGAAAGTGTAAGAGTGGTGAAACATTATGCGGCCATTGCAAGACAGAGCTAACTGAGAGGGTCAACAATTTTCTTGTTGATCATCAAAGAAAAAGGGAAAAAGCAAAGAACGTATTGGATAAATTCCACATAAAACGAGAATAGGAGTCGAAAAGCGTGGAAAAAAAGGTTGACGTACAAACCTCTTCAGCTTTAAGACTAATACATCCGATGCACACTGTGCTTCTTTCTTGCGCTCCTACCAATGGAACCCCAAACATAATAACCTTGGCTTGGGCTATGCCTGCTTCCATTAATCCTCCGCTTGTTGCTGTGAGTATTGCTCCTGGAAGATATTCCTATGGACTCATTGAAGAAACAAAAGAGTTTGTGATAAACATCCCAACAATGAAAATATTAAAAGAGACTTTCTTCTGTGGAAGAAAAAGCGGTAAAAACATTAATAAATTCAAGGAGACAGGTTTAACGCCTGAACCTGCAAAAAAAGTGCTGCCTCCCATAATAAAGGAGTGCATAGCTCATTTAGAATGTAAACTCTACGATCTTTTCAAGGCTGGAGACCATGTTATAACAGTTGGAAGAGTCGTGGACGCCTATGCAAATGAGGACATGTTCACAAAAACATATAATCTTGAGAAAGCAAGACTGATTTACCATTTGGGCGGAAAACGTTTCACCACATTAGATCCAGAAGTCATCGAGCCTGATCTATAACTTTAGTATGTGTGACATGATAGCTGTGTCATTTTGGACTTGGATCAAGTGACGCCATCATAATTTGCATACCTCATCTATACGCTTTCTTAGTTTCTTGTAGTCTTGTAGTAAGGAAAGTCCTGTTGTGGTCAACTCTGATTTGCCTCCATGTTTCCCTCCTTTCTGACTCTTGACGACTTTTGTATTCAAGTGTAGTTCTATTTCTTTAATCAATCCCCAAGCATGCCTGTAGGACATGTTTGTGCTATTTGCAGCTGCAGTTATGGATTTTTTTCTTTGAATCTCATTAAGAAGGTTGTAAGTGCCTTCGCCAAAAACGTACTTGTCTCCAATCTCGAACCATAATTTATAGACGGGCCTGATTTTCTCTTCTTTTGGAAAAGGTGGCAACTTAATTCAATCAAAAATGATCTGCCAACAACCTATATAGGTTCTTTGCACTTGCAAATTTAAGCGCACCATTATTCAGAACGGCTCTTTTTAGTTGAGTAAAGTTTGTGTGAGGATTTTTTACGGGTTGTATAATTACCGATGGTGCGTACCGATATGCATATATGGATATTTCGTCGATTTGTATAACCAAACATAACGAAATTGAAAATAACGCAATATTCATGGTGATCCGGCTTGAAAAAAAATGGTAGCATTATACTTGTTACAATAGCGGTTGCTTCCATCTTAGTCAGTGCATGGGCACTTACCAGAAACCAGAAAGAGAGACTCATAGTCTCTACAACGACAAGTCTTTATGAAACAGGACTATTGCATGTGCTTGACAATAAATTTGAGGAAAAATACCCTAACATCAACGTTAGTTTCATCTCTCAAGGAACAGGTCTAGCAATACAAACAGCAAAACGAGGAGACGCAGACATGATCCTTGTTCATGACGTTGCTAGAGAAAAAACCTTTCTTGATGATGGTTACGGCGTCAATAGAAAGATCATAGCCTATAATTACTTCGTTATTGTTGGTCCTGTAGAAGACCCCGCTGGAGTTATAGGTCTTGATCCTATGAACGCCTTGCTAAAGATAAAATCAGCTGGGGAGATGGCAGAGGCAACATGGGTATCCAGAGGTGATGATTCAGGCACACATGCAAAGGAAAAAAGACTATGGCTCACTGGAGGAGAGAACATAACCGAGTTAAGAGATCAGCCATGGTACTTCGAAGCTGGATCCGGCATGACAGCAACACTGAATCTCGCAGACGAAAAGAGAGCATACGCGTTGTGCGACATGGGAAGCTATCTGAATAATTATGCCTTGGGAAACATCGATTTAGAGATTATCGTTAAGGCTGGAAAGGACACATTAAATGTCTACAGCGCGATAGCTTGTGATCCAAGAAATGCTGCTCTCAAACATGTAAAATTTAATTACGCCATGAAATTTATTGAATTTCTTGTGTCCATCGATATTCAAGAAATACTTGCATATTTCGGCGTTGACAAATTCGATCAACCCCTATTTCATCCAGCAGTTGAAATTCTTGAGAACAACACAGAACCTACAACAACCAGCTGGATTAGAGAACTGGCCTTCATCGAAGGAACCGAATGCCCCCCTGAAAAACGCTACCAGGCTAACAATCTACAATTCTTTGATATCGTGCTTATGCTATTGCCAATTAAGCGAGAGAATCCCGCTTGATAAATGAAATAATTGAAGGAATAATCAAAGCCTTCCAACTAATATTTTCCTTCGATCCTACCCTTTATAGTATAGTATTCCGAAGCATATATGTGTCTGGACTAGCCACAGCCATGGCCACATTATGGAGCCTTCCAATTGCTACCATTCTAGGTTTAAAGAATTTTCTAGGTAAGCGCTTCATTCGTGCTTCCTTCAACGCCTTCCTTGGTATTCCAACAGTTGTGCTTGGTCTTATCCTCTTTCTCCTCTTATCAAGATCAGGACCCTTGGGTATGTTTGGCCTTCTTTTTACCCCCCTTGCCATCTCAATTGGACAAGCCATCCTAATAACCCCTATAATTGTGAGCTTCATAACAAATGCCATTGAATCTACTGATCTAAGACTAAGAGACTTGGCTAGAACACTTGGATCTACAGAGATTCAAGCATCAACAGCCATTTTGCAAGAAGCCACCGGAGGTGTGACACTCGCAATTATTGCTGCATTTAACAGAGCCTTTTCCGAACTTGGCGTTGCAATGATGTTAGGAGGTAACATCCATGGCTTAACCCGACTCTTAACTACAACCATAGCCTTAGAGACAGCTAAAGGAGAGATCGCAATTAGCATCGCTCTAGGCATAATTCTCTTGAGCATAGTCTACACGCTAAGTATTGCCCTCAACTATTTTAGGAGAAACTAAGCCATGCCCATTCTTCTAGAGGTTCAAGATATCTCGAAAAATTTCGGACCAATAAACGCACTTCACGATACAGCTCTAAAACTTGTTCGAGGCAAGATAACAGCGCTACTAGGACCTAGTGGTTCTGGAAAAACAACACTTCTCAGAATACTCGCAGGCTTGGAAACTCCGACGAAAGGAACAATCTTGTATGAAGACAACCTGGTTACAGATAGTAATCGTTACCTCCTAAGACAAAAAGCTACGATGGTCTTTCAGAAATCCCTATTCTTCAACACAAACGTCTTCAAAAACATATCTTATGGTTTAAAACTAGAGGGCTATTCAAAGAAAGAGATTGAAGACAAAGTTGGAGAGGTTCTTAAGCTAGTTAAACTGGAAGAATATGAAAACCGAAGAGCGAACAAATTATCTGGCGGTGAACAACAGCGAGTTTCCCTCGCCAGAGCTTTAATCCTAAATCGAAAGCTTCTACTTCTAGACGAGCCAACAGTTAACATTGATCCAAAAAACGCGTCAATAATTGAAGAAACAATCTCACGGATCAACCGTGAATATAAAACAACTATTGTCCTGGCAACTCATAATATGTTTCAAGCAGAGGCCATGAGTGAAAGGGTGGCTTTACTTCTTGAAGGAACGATAAAACAAGTTGGCACAAAACAAGAAATCTTTGCGCAAGAAAAAGAGGATTCAAACAGGTATTTAGAAAGTTTTACTCGCCTTGAAAATGTTTTTTCAGGGATTTCCAAAATTAATGAAGCTGACACATCAATTGTGGATGTTGGTCAGAATCTACAAATTGAAGCCTCTTTCAGTAGATCTGGAGAAACTACAATTTATGTTAGACCTGAAGACATAATTGTTTCAGTTAATCCATTGATCTCAAGTGCAAGAAACGTATTCAAAGGAAGAATTGTAAATGCCTCTGATTTTGGATCAATTGTTAAGTTAAGAGTCAACGCGAGAAAAGAGTTTATTGTTCAAATCACAAAAAGATCCTTCCTTGAAATGAAGCTGAACGTCGGATCCACAGTTTTCCTTACTTTCAAAGCCTCTTCAGTTCACCTGGTTTGAGGATCATGGGCGCGTTCCATACTTTTAGTAGCATTCATGATTCTTTTCATGCGTTTAGACGTAACATTTAACTAGTCACGACCGATGTGAATACCCGTGCATAACACTGGTGCAAAACAAATGACGGTTCAAGAGATCAGCAATGACGTTCGCTCTGGTTCTGTTCATGATAGATACGGGCGAAGACTAAATAGCATAAGAATTTCACTAACACAAAGATGCAATCTTCGATGTTTCTATTGCCATAAAGAAGGAGAGAACATTTCAGTTGGCGAAAGCGAGATGAAAACAGAAGAGATTACAGAGATCGCTAAGATTGCATGTGAACTTGGCATGAAGAAGATTAAGCTTACAGGAGGAGAACCACTTCTACGATTAGACCTTCCACAGATAATTGCAGAGATAGCTAAATATGCTGACGAAGTATCGATGACAACGAATGGAGTTTTGCTTAAGGAACACGCAAGAAATCTTTCAAACGCGGGCTTGAAACGAGTCAATGTTAGCCTACCATCATTGAGCCCTGAAGGTTTCATGAGAATTACAAAACAAGATTATGTAAATAATGTGAAAGAAGGCATCGAAACAGCAATTAAAAGTAATCTCCACCCAGTCAAGTTAAACATGGTCATGCTTAAAGGAATAAATATTGGAGAGATCCCCCAAGCAATAGAGTACGCTCAACATGTCGGTGCTATTCTACAACTAATTGAATTTCAACCAATTCAGACTGAGAACCACATTTACTGGAAAAACCACCATTATGATCCTGACTCATTAGAAAGACGATTACAAAATGAGGCTATAAAAACTCAGGAAAACCCACTACATAAACGCAAGAGATACATCTTGGAAAGAAATGACTCCACAGTGTGGGTAGAAGTCGTACGTCCCATGCACAACTCACTATTCTGTCAAAACTGCACTAGACTTAGAGTAACTTCAAACGGAAAACTGAAACCTTGCTTACTCCGAAATGATAATCTTGTAGATGTCGTTTCACTCATAAGAACTTGCGATGATCCAAGCAGAATTAGAAAAGCTTTCCAAGATGCGATCCTACTCCGAGAACCATATTGGAGAATTAAAGAAGAGAGTCAAATTCACCTTTCTGCCAACTGAATGGATGGTTAATAAATTGGTCGATCAAACTATTCACATACATCAACCTTTAAAAATGGTTAATATTTCAGGAAAATCCAGCATTCGAAGAATGGCAAGAGCTGAAGGAAAAATCTGGCTTCAACCAGAAACTATTGAAAAGATCCGCCTCGGGCAGATTAAAAAGGGAACCGTATTATCAGCAGCCAATACAGCTGCAATAATTGCTGTAAAACGGACTCCCGAATTAATCCCCCTATGCCATCAAATCCCTTTATCAGAAGTCAGCATAAACTTCCAACTAGATAAAAAAACTGTAACTGCAAAATGTGAAGTTTCAGGAACAAGCAGGACAGGAATGGAAATAGAAGCCCTCGTAGGTGTGAGTACAGCCCTCATAATAATTTGGGACATGGTGAAGTATCTCGAAAAAGATGGACAAGGACAATATCCCAAAACTATGATAACCGACATAAAGATACTAACAAAGATTAAGGAACCATGACTTATGTCTGAGCACAACCTGAACGTTGAGATAAGTGCAAACTTTGCGGTTCTAACAACAAGTGATTCAAGAAACAAAGAAACTGACGTATCTGGGAAAATTGCGAATGAGCTGATTAAACGGGCAAGCGCAGGTCATAAGATCCTAGATTATAGAATAATAAAAAACGACAGTACCCTGCTTAAGACTACAATCAATAAATTCCTGGAGAACCAAAAAATTAACGTCGTTATCACGATTGGTGGCACAGGCATAAGTAAAAGAGATGTTACGGTGCAAACGATAAATGAAATACTGGACAGAAAAATCGAAGGTTTTGGAGAACTCTTCAGACACCTAAGTTATCAGGAAATTGGAGAAGCAGCCATGATTAGCAGAGCCACTGCTGGAACGATCAATGGAAAACTAATCTTTTGTCTTCCAGGATCAAAGAACGCTGTTAAACTCGCTCTTCAAAAATTGGTTTTACCAGCGCTGGGACACATGTTAACGGAGGCTAATCGATGAACGGGATGACACCATTCAAAGAGTTAATCTCCTATAAAGAAGCCTTAAGGTGCATCCGAAAAAACATCTTTCTAATCAAACGCATAGAATCAATTCCCATATCAGAAGCCTCCTACAGAGTACTAGCAGAAGACATACTAGCTGATATTAATGTACCACCATTTAACAGGGCGGCCATGGATGGATACGCAGTAAGGTCTGAAGACACCCTTGGGGCCTCACAACACCAACCAAGAACACTCAAACTTGTAGGCATTCTTCATGCTGGTATGTCAACTGAAAGAAAATTACATAAGGGTGAATGTGTCCAAATTGCTACGGGAAGCCCAACTCCCGACAGCACGGATGCAGTTGTCATGGTGGAGTTCACAGAGAGAGAAGGAGACATTATCAAAATTTCAAAACCAGTCTATTCTGGAGCAAACATTTCACCCATGGGAGAAGATATACAAAAGGGACAAACCGTCTTGAAAAGAGAGGAACAACTCACGCCAGCTCGGTTAGGCGCCTCCGCTGCACTAGGAATAGGAGACCTGAAAGTATACCAAAAACCAAGAATTCTGGTTGTTCCAACAGGAACTGAGATTCAACAAATGGGTAAACCCTTAGAAAAAGGACAGATATACGATGTTAACTCATACACGATATCCTCAATCATAGAAGATAACGGATGTAAGCCAGAAAGAAGCAGTTCTGTGCCAGACAAAATTGAGAACCTTAGAGCACTTATCAAGAGCTCTCATAGTTATGACATGATAGTATTTTCAGGAGGAAGTTCAGTTGGAGAACGCGATCTAGTGACCAACATTATAAAAGAACTAGGAACCATTCTTTTCCATGGAATCCAGATAAAACCTGGAAAACCAACACTATTCGCCCTCATATCTGATAAACCGGTATTTGGTATGCCAGGCTATCCCACCTCATGTCTGCTCAACACCTATTTGTTCCTTATACCAGCTATTCGCCAGATGGCCAGATTACCACCGAAAACCAGTAAATCTAAAAATACAAAATTGGGAAAAAGAGTCGTGTCCTCATCAGGCAGAACACAATTCCTACCAGTTAAACTTATGGAAAATATGGCTTACCCAGTCTTCAAACAATCAGGAGCAATAACAAGCATGACAAAAGCAGACGGATACATAAGGATACCAATTAACGTAGACACCTTAGAGAAAGATCAGGAAGTTGAAGTTCACCTATTCGACTGAACTTAAGGCCTGCGAGTAATTAGTCTCTTGATATGAGATTCGCGCCTTCCATTTCCTTATTCGTTGTTCAACTTCTTCCTCAAGCATCTCTTTTGGCACTAAACGTCCTCGAGAAACAACATCATCACCTAAGGCGATGCTTGGAGTACTCATGATTCTGTAAGTTAATCCTTCTTCTAATCCTTCCTTTGTCGACATGTCAACTACTCGAAAAGCAACATTATACTTGTGGGCGACTTCTAAGGCAATCCTTTTCGCTGTAGGACAAATAGTGCAAGTAGGAAGAGTGAAAACCTTCAACTCCATTTATTCAAGTCACCGCAACACCAACCATTATTCTCAAGAGCTTTTAAGCTTTACACAATCAACGAGTTTAGAAATGCTTAAAATAATTTGAGAGAACCATAATAAGATGATTTGCTTTGACACGGGCCCGTAGCTCAGCCTGGTTGGAGCGACAGGCTCATATTCTCTATTTGAAGAGAGACCTGTTGGTCGAGGGTTCAAGTCCCTCCGGGCCCACTATATTTTCATAGCGAGTCCCGCGCGCGCTACCAATGAAGGTTCACATGAAATACATATCAAAACTTACTATGAAAGCAGTTTAGCGGCCTACTCTTCAGTGAATAAAGAAGTTTTCTATAGAAGATTTCTCCATAAACTATAAGTGACGAAAACATTACTAGAATTTTATGAGGAGAATGGTAGCCTTCACGAGGGGAGAAAGGAGAGAAGGGAGAAATCTCTTCTACCATCCTCCTCATACATTTTTCATAAGTTGGATTTAGGTTACTTTTAAACTTTTTGTCTGGCTTCTAAATTCAATTTAAAATGTATGACGATAAAAAAGGTATCATGTGCATGATTTCCATGCTACAGTTGAATCAGTGCAAGTTAATGTGTTAAACTGTAGAAACCATCTGTTACTTTTTCCGCTCTTTGCTTCTGAACTATGACTGTGTCTTCTATACGTATTCCGCCGAATCCTACTATGTAGATGCCTGGCTCAATAGTTACCACATTTCCAATCCCAAGTAGATCTTTACTTTCTGTATTCAATACTGGGGGTTCGTGAACCTCCAAGCCAACGCCATGGCCTAGTCCATGCACAAAATGCTCTTCATACCCGCTATTACCGATTATTTTCCTAGCGATCGCATCTATGCTCTTTGCCTTTACACCAGATTTAACTGCTTTCAGAGATTTCTCTTGAGCTTGCTTAACAATTTGATAGATCTTTTCTTGTCTACTGCTAGGTGTTCCAGCAACGATCGTTCTTGTCATATCTGATCTGTAATTCTTGTAAGTGGCACCTATGTCAACTACAACCAGATCTCCCTCCTGTACCTTTTTTTCAGTACACCCTCCATGAGGGAAGGCTGATCGGACGCCTGAGGCGACTATTGTTTCAAAGGCAGTTCCAAAGGAGCCTCCTCTACGCATGGCGTACTCGATCTCCATAGCAACTTCATACTCTCTAATTCCTGGTCTTATTGTTTCATAGGCAGCTTTCATACCATTGGTGGTGAGTTCACCTGCTTTTCGCATGAGGTTGAGTTCTTCTTGACTTTTTACTTTGCGTAACTTCCAGACTAGATCATCTTTCTTTTCAAGTTTCGTTTTTCCTCCTAGTGCCTCGTTCAACGTATGATAGCTCTCGAAACTCAAAGTATCAAAGGCAAGTTTTTTAATTCCAAGATCCTTAACTTCTACGCTGACTTCGTGCATGATGTGTTCATTGATTTTCACCAGTTTTACTTTGTACCCTTTTCCTTCAGTTTTTGCCTGTTCGTAATTTACGCCATGAACGTAGATGCTGTTTTCACCATCTTTCAGGAATAAAAGACATGTCGCTCCTTCGAAACCGGTGAAATAGAGTAGGTTCATCTCATTTGTGATTAAGAATCCATCAAAGTTTCCTTCCTCGAAGGCTAATCTTTCCAGAGCCATTTTATTGTTTACATCCTAAATACAGTGGAAGATTTAGCAGCATTTATCTAAAAACTTTTTCTTTTTATGTGTGCTTTTAATTTTTCGCCTTATATCATTGTGCGCCAATATGGATAACGATTAAAACATTGGCTGATGTGCTTCTTAGCAGCGGAAATGAAAACGATCTCTTCCATAGATACATTAATATATCAATCTCCATAATTTCTTAAATTCCGCAAGGCACCTAAATGGAGGAAAATGTTTGCAAGGTTATGCGGGTAGAATTCTTTATGTGGATTTAACAACAGGTAAAACCAAAACAGAACCTCTGAATGAAGAGTATGCAAAGAAATACATTGGAGGAATAGGTCTAGGAATCCGATTGCTTTTAGATAACTCCAAACGGGGAGTTGACCCCTTAAGTCCAGGTAACCCACTCATCATGACCACTGGTCCAATTTCAGGCACAATGTGGCCAACTGGCGGAAATGGACATGCCTTCATTTCAAAATCACCTCAAAGTTTCGGAGTTGGCGAGGCTAAAGCTCATGGCACCTTTGGAACAGAACTTAAGAGGGCAGGGTATGATGCAGTTATCTTCACAGGTAAATCTGAGAAACTAGTCTACGCTTGGATAGATGATGATTCTGTTCAGCTTATAGATGCTTCAAATCTCGCTGGAAAATCACCGATCGAAACCACAGATGCTATTCGTGAAGAATTGGGTGATTTCTACATTCGCGTGGCAGCCATAGGCTTAGCAGGAGAGAAACTAGTAAGAATAGCCTGTGTGATCAACGATGAAACACGTGCGGCCGGGCGAACCGGCATGGGCGCTGTCATGGGATCCAAGAATCTTAAAGCTATTGCTGTTCGCGGAACACGTGACATTACTGTTGCGAACATGGAGGACTTCATGGAATTTGTAAAAGAGTTTCATGAAAGAATGAAAGGACCAGCCACTCAGAAATACAGAACCTTAGGCACACCAGCGAACGTACTCGTACACAATTCTTTATCAGTTATGCCTACACGAAACTACAACAACGCCTCATTTGAGGGAGCAGAACGCGTAAGCGGAGAGATTATGAACGAACGATTCGTCGCCAAGATCATAGGATGCAGTTCTTGTGCAATGAGATGTGAACACATGTGCGTTGTTCCAGAGGGCCCCTATAAAGGAACCACCACTCGAATGGAATATGAAACTCTTTGGGCCATGGGACCCTATTGTGGTGTTGACCGTCTAGACGCCATCATGAAAGGAATGGACTTATGCAACTATTACGGGATAGACGCAATCAGCGCTGGAGTCATAGCTGGCTTCGCCATGGATTGCTATGAAAAGGGAATACTTACAAAGGAAGACCTTGGAGGAATTGACGCCAAGTTTGGAAACCATGAAGCCATGGTTAAGCTAATCGAGAAAATCGGTACTAGAGAAGGAGTAGGTGACATACTAGCTGAAGGTGTGAAAATTGCAGGTGAAAAACTTGGAAAAGGAGCAGAGAAACTGGGGCAGCACATAAAAGGAGTAGAAATTACGGGATACGATCTAAGAGCCCTAAAAACCTGTGCACTAGGATTTGCTGTATCTTTCCGTGGCGCAGATCACAACCGGCATGGAGCCTATGGATTTGACGTGAAAGGCAAAGTCAACCGTTTAACCGTGGATAAAGGAAGAGGAAAGCTAGTACAAGGAATGGAAGATCAGTATGCCTTAATTGACTCCTTAATCGTTTGCAAATTCTCAAGAGGCACATACTACAAAGAATTTGAAGACATGGCCAAACTCTACAATCTTGTAACAGGAGCTGAATTGACGGCTGAAGACCTTAAACAATCAGGTGAGAGGATAAACACTGTTGCAAGACTTTTCAATATCCGAGAAGGCTTGGGAAGAAAAGATGATACCTTACCATACAAAGTTATGCACCTACCAATCCCAGATGAAGGTCCATCCAAAGGTGCATATGTAACCCAAAAGGAGCTCGATTTTCTTCTAGATGATTACTATGAGACTCGTGGATGGACAAAAGAAGGCGTTCCAACAGAGGAGAAACTCAAGGAACTTGGTATGACAGACCTAACAAACCTGATCAAAGGAAAAACAGAAAAACCAAGTTAATCTGCAGGAGGACATGATAATGGTTAAAATTCATGAAAGAAAGTTTGTTTCAGCAGATCCAGAGAAATGTGTCGGCTGCCAAATTTGCGAATACGCGTGCTCCTTAACAAAGGAAGGAGCGTTCAACGCGCTTAAATCACGCATACGGGTAATCAGAATGAATCAACTGATAAACTTGGCTGTAACATGCAGGCTGTGTGAAGATCCACCATGTGTAGCTGCATGTCCGAGGGATGCATTGACACAATCAGATGAAACAGGTTTGATAATAATTGATAAAGACAAGTGCAATGGATGTGGATGGTGTATTGAAGCATGTGACTACGGTGCAATCATGTTGCATCCAGATGAAAAGGTTGTTTTCGTCTGTGATTTATGCCAAGAAGAAGGGGAGCCACAATGCATCAAGTGGTGTCCAGAAGAAGCCTTAGACCTAATTACTAGTGACGTTCTAGCTCAGAAAGCCAGAATCACCGCAGTGAAGAAACTGTTTAGAGAAGCCATGGAAACTGAAAAAGAAGGTTCCTAAAACTCTCCTTTTTATTATTACACATAATAGATCAAGAAAAAACAATAGTTAGCATACTAGCGATCTCACTCTTATAAAGAGTTATCAAAAGGAATATCCAATTATTTATTTTCAATCTGGGCTAAGAGTTCGACTGGTTTAACTCTTAGGCGATTGAGTTGAAGTTCTTCAGGCGTTAATCCCATTGCCAACCCCAACAGTTGCGTGTAATGGAGCACTGGTATGCCATATTTCTCGCTAAAGGTTCTCTCTATTCTAGGTTGATTCAGGTCAAACATGATGTGACAGTAGGGACAGACAGTAATCAACGCTTGTGCTTTCACAGCCTTAATGTGCTTTAGTTTTTCTCTTGCCATCTGGAATGGAACAGCTTCATTCACACCTATGACAGGGTTTCCGCAGCATTCTGGCTCATCCATATAGTCCAAACATTTTGCGCCAGTAAGTTCAATCAGTTTTTTGAGCATAGTGGGGTTTTCCGGGTCATCACCATGATCAACATGCTTGACAGGGCGAACTATGTGACATCCCCCATGTTGAGCCACATTGATGTTTGATAACGGATTCTTGACGGATTCTTTTATCTTCTCGAAACCTACATCTTCTGCAAGTACATGAACCAGATGTTTAACTTTTCTTGTGCCTTGGAACTCCTTACCAACCTCCTTGAGATATCCATTGATCTTCTCCTTCAGTTCCTTATCCTCGACCAAGACTTTGTTAGCATCATTCAGAATACTGAAACACCCATTACATAGTGTTAAAATGTCTAATCCTTCCTTTTCTGCAATGCAAAGATTTCTTGCTGCCAAGGTTAACATTAACTCGTGGTTTATTGGATCCATAGGAAAACCACAACAGTTGAAATCTGGCATTTCAACAAGATCCACACCCAATTTGCTAAGAACTTTCCTGGCAGAAATTTCATAACTTGAAAGTCTGTAGGGAGTAACACAACCTAGGAAGATCAAGAACTTATTCTCAGACATCTAGCTTCTCACCTGTTCAAAAGTTCTAACCTTATCGATCAGTTTGGTTGATCCCGTAACTTGGTAGATTTTCTCAAGTTCAGCACGTGCATTGGCGTTTGGTACAGGTAATGGTGGTAATCCTTGTGACTCTCGTCGTTTTATCATTGATTCAGGCAACTCATATGTCGTGCCAAGGATCAAGGCGTAACCTGTTTTCATAATGCTCATGGCCAACTCTCGAGATACAAGAGGCATTATTCTTTTTTCACTCACGACCAAGTTGCGTAAGGCTCGCACAATTCCAGCTATCTCAACGCCTTGAGGACAGTGATCCACACAGGTATAACAGGTTGAGCACAGCCATAAAGCATCATCCGAGAGAAGTCTATCTTTCAAACCGAGCTGAACCATTCTGGCGATCTTTCGTGGTCTATATAGTTCACTGAACCGTGATATCGGGCAGTCAGCAGTGCATGTCCCACATTGGAAACAGACCATTAGATCTTTTGCACCGTGAATCTTACTCATTTTGTACTTGAATTTTGGATCTAGCTCCTCCGCCTTTATCACGCTTGGAGAATGTACTTCAGTTTCGCTCAAGATGACGTCACCTATTATTCTTTCCTATGTTCTTTTTAGGAAACTTGGATTTACGTTTGGTGGTTAAATAAGGATTTTGGTTTAGGATTGAAAATGGTAATGTTTGACTTTCGGAACTATGTATGCTGATACTACTGAATAATCTAGTCTTATGAATGAATTTCATCGTTAAATGAGATGAAATTCAGAAAAAAGTATATAATAAACCATAGACCCCCGCGCGCGCTGAGGCAAAAGCTAAATTTATTGAGAATGTTCGAACCATAGTCGATAATTCCAGAACTCATAGTATCGTCTGTGATTTAACGCCTCCTAAGGGAGAAGATACTGGTCCAACAGCTTTGGAGCTGGCAATTATGGCGCTTGCTGATTGTGCAGCAACAATTTTCCTAGACGTAGCTAAACAGAGTAAAATTGAAACCGGGAAACTTGAGGTAGTTGCTGATGCTGATAAATCAGCCGACTCCCCAAAACTGAAAGGGGTCAAGATGAATGTCTATGTTTCCTCAAAGGCTAGAAAGCAGCTTTTAGAAGCAGTATGGCGACGAACAGAGGTAAATTGTCCAGTTGTTTCTATTTTTACAGACCCTGTACCTGTTAAGATTGATCTAAAAATAGAATCAGAATAGATGCTAAGAACATACTCTACAAATATTGCTTCTTCTTCTTTTTTCTAAGGTTTGAAGAAAATCTCTATGTAGTGTTTGAATTTCGATTAACAGTTATCTAAATCCAAGTTAGTTCACGCGTACACAGTTATTTTCAATATTATGTTATGATTCTTTTTGAGATCCACGGGGTAACCTTTCGAAGATATCAAGTCTTAGTACAAGGAATGCCAAAATGGTTGTTATTGTTGCGATTATGTACTTGCCGGCTCCAACGGAAACTCCAATAGATGCGACAGTCCACAAAGTTGCTGCGGTGGTCAATCCAACTACTTTTTCTGTTGTTTTTACTATGGTGCCTGCTCCTAGGAATCCTACTCCAACAATGATGGATGCTGCGACTCTCGCTGGGTCTGATCCTAGGAATGCATGTAAGGATAAGATAGTTAGGAGAGTCGAAGCTAAACCTACTAGAATGTGTGTTCTTAAACCAGCAGGTTTGAGGCTTACTTCTCTTTCCAGTCCCACAGCACCACTAAGTACAAAGCCTAGGAAGAGTCTGGCTGCAAGCTCTAACTCTGATGTCATGCTTTTATCATGTGTTTATTGCTGTATATATGTTTAAACAACGATTCAAAGATACGAGCTAACTCTTTTCTGTTAAGTATTGATGTATGGCTTGTGCTGCCTTTCTTCCTGCTCCCATTGCACTAATGACAGTTGCTTCTCCTGTTACAATGTCCCCTCCAGCATACACTCCTTCTATGCTGGTTTTTCCGTTATCATCTGCCTTTATTGAACCCCACTTTGTTACTTCTAATCCTTCAGTTGTTTGTTGAATTATGGGATTTGCTGTTCTGCCAATAGCAATTATGACCGAGTCAACTTCCATAATGAACTCTGAGCCCTTGATTGGGATGGGTCTTCTTCTTCCGCTGCTATCTGGCTCCCCTAGGCGCATCTTTATGCATTCCATGGCTTTTACCCATCCCCTTTCATTACCTATGAAACGTTTTGGGTTTGTAAGCAGGTTGAATATTATGCCCTCTTCTTCAGCATTCTCAGTTTCTTCAGCCCTAGCAGGCATCTCCTTCTCCGATCGTCGATAGACGATCTTCACTTCTTTTGCTCCCAGCCTTAAGGCACACCTTGCTGAATCCATTGCAACATTTCCTCCACCTATGACAGCAACTTTTTCCCCAACAAAGATTGGTGTATCAGCCTTTGGGAAATCATATGCCCTCATTAGGTTGACACGAATCAGAAACTCATTTGCTGAATAGACACCGCACAAGTTCTCTCCTGGGATCCGCATGAAACGTGGGAGACCCGCACCTGTACCTATAAAAACAGCATCGAAATAGTCGAGTAGTTCATCGATGGTGTACAATCTGCCAATTAAACTACTCATTTTCAATTTTACCCCCAACTTTTCTATGTATTGAGCTTCTGCTTCAACGATTTTTTTTGGTAAACGAAACTCTGGAATTCCATAAATGAGAACTCCACCAGGCTTATGTAAAGCCTCAAAAACAACTATTTCATATCCCATTTTGGCTAGATCAGCTGCAACTGTTAGGCCAGCTGGTCCTGCTCCGACGATTGCTACTCTCTTACTTAGTGAATTAGGCGTCTCTGGATCATCATAACCTTGTATTCTCTCCCAGTCAGCTAAGAATCTTTCAAGCCTCCCTATTGAGACTGGCTCTCCAATCTTACCCATGGTGCATTTTGCTTGGCATTGTTCCTCTTGAGGGCACACTCTACCGCACACAGCTGGAAGGCTATTCCTCTCCTTGATTTTCTTAATCGCTTCATCAAATTTGTGTTCCTTAATTAGGTTAATAAAAGAGGGAATGTCAACACCTACTGGGCATCCTTCCACGCATGGAGCGTTTGCACATTGCAGGCACCTGTCAGCCTCAGCCATCATTTGTTCCTCTGAGTATCCTTGTGCTACCTCATTGAAGTTGTGACGCCGCTCTTCAGGAGCTTGTTTTGGCATCGGAATAGCTTCTTTCCTAATTTTTGGTCTCTTATTAGTCATGCTCTTCCTTTCCTTCTTCATAGAATACATATGCCAGTTTTTCTTGAGGTGTGAACATTTTCAAACGCGTTGCTAGTTCATTGAAGTCTACAAAGTGTCCATCAAAATCTGGTCCATCTACACAGGCAAACATCACGTTATCGCCAACAGTCACTCTGCAGGCTCCGCACATGCCCATGCCATCGACCATTAAGGGTATTAGGTTAACAATCGTTTTTATTCCATGGGAACGAGTCATATCAGATACGATCTTCATTGTTATGACTGGCCCCATGACTATCACTCGATCAATTTGCCTATCTTTTAATATGGGTTTAAGGAAATCAAGTCCTTGGTACCCTTTGGTTCCATCGTCAGTAGCCACATATAGTTCATTGCAAGCATCTCTCATAGCCTCCTCAAAGATGATGTGACTTCCGGTTCTAGCACCAATGATTCCGATAACATGATTTCCTGCCTTTCGTAGAGCTTCTGCTTGAAAATGTAAAGGAGCCACCATCACACCACCTCCAATACATAATACTGTGCCGAACTTTTTGATTTCAGCAGGTTTTCCTAAAGGACCAAGTATGTCAATAATGTGGTCTCCTTCCCTCAGTCTTCCAAGTTTCTTGGTTGATTTACCTACTTCATGACAGACTACAGATATCGTACCATCTTTCACGTTTATGCTCGTAATGGTGAGTGGGATTCTTTCTCCTTCTTCATCTATTCTCAGTATCACAAACTGCCCTGGTTCAGTCTTCATCGCTATCTCTTTCGCTGAAAACTCGAAAAGATTGATCTGCGGAGCAAGTTTTTCTTTCTTAATTATTTTATGCAATGCTTGTCTCCCTTACCTTTCTCTCAGGATTCGGTCCCAGCTTGATTATTCTCTTTATAAAATCCTTCATCATATTAGCAAATCTCTGTCCCTCAGAAGATGAAGCAAAACCAATTTCCAATCTTGCTGGTTCTATTCCCAAGGCTTCTAGAGAGCTCTTCATAACATTAATTCTTTCCTTTGCCTTCACATTACCATCTATGTAATGGCAATCACCTATGTGGCACCCTGTTATGATGACTCCATCAGCGCCATTCTGGAATGCTGACAATACATGAAGAACATCCACTCGACCACTACATGGAACTCTGAGAATTCGCACATGAGGCGGATATTGAATCCTTGAAACTCCCGCCAAGTCAGCAGCACCATATGAACACCACTGACAAGCAAAACATAATATCATTGGTTTAAATTTCGCACTTGAACTCGCAACTCTCTTAGGCTGTAGTAATGCTTCAACTGTGGCCACAATTTGCTTATCTGTGAATTGTACAAGTTGCATAGCTCCCATAGGGCACTCTGCTGCACATACGCCACACCCCTTACAGTTTGCTTCAATAATTTTTGGCAGACCAAAGGGTCCAGCTTCAATAGCTCTGAATACACAGGAAACCTCACATGCGTCACAATTGACACAGATCTCTTTATCAACTGTGGCTTTCACTGCACTTGACAGTATCTTCCCCGCTGACATTGGGATGGCTGCTCTAGAAGATGCAGCATAAGCTTGGGTTATACTCTCAGATACGTCCTTTGGTCCGTGAGCTGTACCGCATACAAATATGCCTTCTGATGTGAAATCTACCGGTCTTAGTTTTGGATGGGCTTCAAAGAAGAACCCATCACTCCCTAACGGCACCTTTAGAACGTTTGAAAGTCCTCTTCCTTCTTCATGTTGAACAAGTGGAGTGGATAGTATAACAAGATCACTTAAAATTTCAATATATGATCCTAAATAGGTATCGTAAACTATGGCTTTTAAAGTTCCATCTGGTGTGGAGGCTACTTTTGGAGGTTTGTCTTCATCATACCTAATGAACTTGATGAAGTTCTTTCTGGCTTTATGGTAGAGCTCCTCATACTCGCCATATGTCTGGATGTCTCGGAATAGAATCGTTATTTCGACGTCTGGGTTCAATTTTTTTAGGAGTAGGGCATTGTTCAAAGCTACGATGCAGCATATTCTTGAACAGTAGGTTCTTCCTGTTTTTTCTCTTGATCCGACACATTGAATCATTACTACACTCTTTAGTTTCTTCAGTTCACCGTCTTTTAGAAGTTTTTCGAGTTCGAGCTGTGTGATTATATTTTTGTTTTCGCTATATCCGTACATGTTTTCAGGTTTGAAGACATCTGATCCAGTTGCCACAATTATCGTTCCAACTTTTTCTGTAGTTGTACTTTCCTGTTCATTTCTCAGTGTGACCTCATAGTTTCCTATAAAACCTTGAACATCTACCACCGTTGTGGCTAGGTGGACCTGGATGTTCTTATTCGCATTGACTGCTGTGAAGGCCTCTTGAACGATGTCTGATGCTTTCTGATTGGTGGGTTGTAGCTTGTATAAATGTCTAAGCATTCCCCCCAGTTCTTTCTCCTTCTCGATAAGGTGAACGTAAAAGCCTTGTCTAGCAAGGGATAGTGAAGCAGTCATCCCTGCTATTCCTCCTCCTATAACCAAAGTTGATGGTGTTATGTCGATCTCAGATTCTATTTGGGGTCGGAGATGACTCGATTTCGCTACAGCCATTCGGATGAGGTCTTTTGCTTTTTCTGTTGCTTCTTCTGGTTCCTTAGCATGCACCCATGAAGAGTGTTCACGAATGTTCACCATTTCAAAAAGATACTTGTTCAATCCTGCTTCTTCACATGTTTCTCTGAATAGTTGTTCATGAGTTGCAGGTGTGCATGATGCCACAATGACCCGATTAAGGTTGTGTTCTTCTATACATACTTTTATGCGGTCCAATCCTGATGAAGAACAGGTGTAAAGATTCTCTTCAACACAGACAACTCCCGGTAAAGTTCTAGTGTACTTAGAGACTACTGGGACATCTATGATCCCTCCTATGTTGAAACCACAATGACAAATAAAGACTCCAATCCTCACTTTCTGATCATTTTCTTCCATATGACTATGCCCTCTCAACGATAGACGAAAACAATTCTGCTGCACTAGCTGCTGCTGCGCTAGCTTGTGTTACTGACTCTGAGATGTCTTTGGGTGATTGACAATAACCACACACGAAAACTCCAGGGACACCTGTGTGGATGGACGTGAGTAATTTATCCTTGGTTCTAAAGAAGTTGTGTTCATCCAATTCTAAATCAAGAATTCGAGCTAGGAACTTGTTGTTTTCTCTCGGAGTTAATGCTGGGCAAAGAACAACCAGGTCTGATCTTAACTCTTGGATTTTTCCGTTCATGACATTTTGATATCGGATTAGAAGATCTTTTGTTTCTTTATCTTCAAGAATTTTTGATGGACGACCGTTAACGTATTTTACACCCCATTTTTCTTTGGCTCGTTCGACAAATTCTTGGAATCGCTTCCCGAAAACTCTTAGATCCATGTATAATATGTGGACGTTACATTCAGGATCGTGTTCTCTTACCAGTATTGCTTCTTTTGTTGCGTACATACAGCAGACGCTGGAGCAATATGAATATCCCTTCTGTAAGGTTCTTGAACCAACACATTGAATAAAGACTATTCTGTGAGGATGTTTCTTATCGGATGGCCTTAAAAGTTCTCCTTTGGTTGGACCTGAAGCATTGATGAGTCGTTCAAACTCTAATGAGAGTAACACGTTTTTATACCGTTTATATCCGTACTCGCTTAGAACAGCTGGGTTAAAAACATCCAGACCTGTGGCCAGTATTATGCTAGAGACGTTTATTGTTGTTGTTTTAGGTTTTTGATCAAAGTTAATTGCTTTTGGTGGACAGAATTTTTCACAGACTTTGCAAACTCCTTTCTGTAAGAATAGACATTGCTTCTCGTCGATTACAGCTATTCGTGGTACTGCTTGAGGAAATGGCATGTAGATTGCCTTTCGATCACCCATTTTCATGTCGAACTCGCTGGGAACCTTTACTGGGCACTTTTCCGTGCATGTACCACATCCCGTACATTTATCCGCTTCAATGAACCTAGGATGCTTCAGAATTTTTACTTTGAAGTTACCTGCTGAACCTGTGATTCCCTTTACTTCTGAATTTGTCAACAGCTTGATCTTTGGGTGGCGGAAGCATTCCATCATTTTTGGTGCTAATATACATATGGAACAATCCATTGTGGGGAAGGTTTTGTCAAGTTGTGCCATGCGACCTCCGATCGTGGGGGATGTCTCTACAAGATAAACTGTGACTCCCCTGTTTGCCAGATCCAAAGATGCTTGTATTCCAGCTATGCCTCCTCCAACAATCAGTACAGTTTTGTTTTCCAAAGGGGTTCCTCGATTGTTTAATAATTTGGAAGACAAATCCATGCTTTTGTCCTTATAAAAAAATATCGCGTGAAATGAGCTTATTTGAATGACTAAATATGATTTGCAGCATATTATTGTTTTTGGTATTAACCTAGAACTATTGTCTGATTAGAAAATTCGCCTTTTACAAATTGGTGTGGATAGATTTTTGTTGCTTCTAGTTTGCAGCCCTCTGCTATCGTTACATCATCTGCGATGACCGAAACAGAGTGTATCTCTGTTGGCTTCTTTTGGCTTGACAAGAGCTTAACATGCCTTCCTATAATGCTCTTCTCTATCTTGGCTGAATCTTCAATGATGGTTCTATCCATAACAGCAGAATCCTCAATTGTTACGTTATTATTGATTCTCGTATAGTTGTCAATACATGAATTGGCTATTCTAACATTATCACCGATTTTGCAGTGTCTACCAATGAGAACAGAACCCTCAACCCGTATCTTTCCTTGCTTGATCTTTCTTACAATTTCCTTTCGTCGTTTAATTGATTCTTTACTTTCGCCTTGAACCCAAATCCGATTTTCCTGATCTATTCTTCCGCCAAACTCTGTGAGTGATGAAAAACGACCATTAAGCATGTCTCGCATCGCCTCTAAATACCGGTTCGGTGTGCCAACATCATACCAACTTCCCTTGAGAGTGTAACCGCAGACTAGTCTGCCTGTCTCTATCAGATAAGGTATAAAGTCAAAACCGAAATCCAAGCGTTTTTTCTCGCTGATTATGCGTTTAACTCCTTTCTCCCTGAATATCTTACGAATAGCCGGTGAAACCATGTACAATCCTGTGTTAGCTAGGTTGGATGGAGCTTCTTTTGGTGAAGGTTTTTCAATAAATCGTGAGATTCTTCTATTCTTATCTATGTCAGCTATTCCGTAACCTTCAACGTCCTTAACGGTTCTTAATGCGATAGTCATTATGGCTTCTTTCTCTTCATGAAAATCCACCAATTCCTTCAAATTCACATCAAAGATGTTGTCTCCTTGAACAGCAAAGATCGGATCCTTCACATTATAATATTCCATGTTTGTTCTAGCTGAATCTGCACTGCCAAGATCATCTATGTTGGGCTGATACTTTATGTGCACTCGTGGAGTTAAGTTATACCTTGTTGAGACACCTAGCCCTTCCTTAAAATAATCATGCAAATCTCGATAGTTTGTGTATCCCTTAACTCCAAAAATGAAGTTACGGATACCCTGTCTTGCCAATGATAAAAGCGAGAACTCTATCAGTAGCCTATTTAGTAAGCGAAGACAGGCTTTACTGGTTTCCGCTGTTAAAGGTCTCAGTCTCTTGGCTTTACCACCAACTGGAATTATGACCCTCAATCGTTCAGATGCATAATTATCGTTCATAAGAATGCCCTTTGGTTGTTATGAGTTTATAATTGAACGTATTAAACTTTCGAATTAAATCGCCGTATGTCTCTACTCACTATGCACGAAGTTTTTGGGTGAATTTTATAACCCGCAGCAGTCTTATGTTCTGCTTAAAAGTTGACCTTCATGAATCGATTCTACGGATTTCTGCGTTTAATTCGGCCTGTAAACTGTTTAATGATGGGGTTTGCTGTGATCGTTGGTGCAGCAATCGCAGATCCTTCAGGTTTCAGTGAGACGTCCCTTGGTCTATTTTATGGCTTCGTTACTGGATTCATGTTAACTGCTGCTTCGATGGCTGTTAATGATTACTATGATCGGAGAATCGATTCGATAAACGAGCCAAACCGTCCCATTCCAAGTGGATTAGTTACGCCAAAGGAAGCTTTGGTTCTCGCCTCTATTCTAGGAATAACTGGTCTTGTAGCAGCTTTTCTAACAAACCTTCTTTGCTTGATCATAGGCATGTCAGCATGGTTTATCTTTGTTGTATACACGACTGTTGGTAAGAGTAGTGGTGTACCTGGTAACTTACTTGTGAGCGCTTGTGTAGCTATACCCTTCATTTATGGAAGTGCAGCAATAATCAACACGGTTCAACTGAACATTATTGTATTCGCTTTCATGGCTTTTCTAGCAAATACTGGAAGAGAGATAACCAAGGGAATCATGGATGTTGAAGGTGATAGAACAGGGAACGTGAAGACATTGGCTGCTCAGTATGGAGAAGAGAAAGCAGCGATTGCTGCAACATCATTCTACTTTTGCGCGGTTTTAATGAGTTTCTTGCCTGTGTTTCTAGGTTTGGTTTCATGGCTTTTCATTCCAGTTGTAGCCATCGCTGATTTTGGATTCGTAATTTCTTCTTTATGGCTTTTAATAAATCCTGCAAGACAAAGGGCTCGTAAAGTCAAGAATTTTGCGCTCATGTGGTCCATGATTGGGCTATTCGCATTCATAGTCGGCATCCCTGCTCTATAATATTCCTCATAATTCACACCACATAAAAATTTAAACAAGGTTAAAAATAGCGCGCGCGTTAATACACGTGTTGGCGTGTAGATTGATTTAATATGGGAGAAATTTTAGACCCGCGTATGTGTTAATACACTACCGCTTCTTATGGCGCGTATGTGATTTTAAAGTAATTTCAAGGGTTTCTCATGGTAAGAAAGGAAGAATAAAGATGATCAAATCCTTACTTCAAAACGAGCACCCATGTGAATATGCAGTATTCTTGACAGGTTTCTTGCAGGAAGCATGATTGTTTAGGTAAACGTGCACATATGCAATATATATCTTACATACATAAATATATCGTATATCGGATAAGTATATGTTAGGTCCAGCCTGCTTAGTATTTAGGTGAAAAAAATGCAGGTACTGGAAATAAAGCCCTTAACAGATAAACAACTGAAAGTTATAATTATTGAAAAAGAGTATAATGAGCCTTTCTGGATAGTAAAACCTTCCAATGAAGAACATCCGACAATACTTCACTCACTCTTTAAGCCTTCGATAGCCTTCCAAAAATTCATGGAGAAACTACTGACAGAAGTAAACATTAATTATGCTACTGAAGAACTGGGCATACGATCACAAGAGGAATTTATTGATAATAATATTCTTGCTCAAATTTGTGAAAGCAACGAGATTCCATTCTTTCCGGTAGATATTGACGAAAACGCGAAGTCATACATAGCAACTAGCTTGGAGCAAAAAGCAGGGACAAGAGACGAAATACTTCGAACTCTATCAAAACTTGGAAAGCAGGAAGAAAGGGCTAATTCTATTGAACACGACTACATGGTGGCTTATGGTCAATGTTTACAACTAGAACTTGAAGAGGAAGAGCGAGAGATATCTTTCCCTGTCAGAGAAAACTGGATAGTTATGGGTATTTTAGAAAATGCTAAAAGATTTGAAGAAAAAGAGATCACTTGTCTTCATATTAGCAGCCCAGAACATGTTGAAGGGATCAAGGAATTACTAACTTCCCTTGACATTTCTGTTGAGTCACTTAGCCTTTCAAAAAACATAGTTTCAGCAAACGTGAGCACTTCATCTGACAAAATGTCCCAAATGTTACAGTCAATGCAAATTCAGGTTAGGCCAATCATAAAGAAAGGTTCTCATGCCTTTCCATACTTACTTTTCTATCTTGATACTGACGAAATAGCCAGTCCATTCGACATTTGTATGGCATATGATGCTGGATACAATGCTGTAATCCCCTATGATAATGTCACAGCGAAGGGTGCAGAACAAATCGTTCAAGACACAATATTCTCTAGAGGCCCAAAGGCTGTTAAAAATACATGTTTTTTCATTGGTGGGAGAAACATTGAGAAGGCTGAAGAAGTACTAGAAGTAGTAGAAACAGCCATGTTTCCTCCATTTAACACAAACATAGTTATTGATCCCGGAGGCGCCTATACAACAGCATCTTCAATGGTGGCAAAGGTTGAAGATGCCATATCTTCCCATAACCTTGGCGACTTGCGAGAAAAAACTTGTACCGTTCTAGGCACTGGATCTGTTGGAAGAATAGCAGCAGTCATATTGGCGAAACTTGGATGCGACACAACGATCGCAAGCTTAAACCCAAATCGAAAGAATGGATTGGAGTATGCGGAGAAAATTGCAAAACACCTTTCACGAAAATACAATGTCAATGTATCAGGTGTCTTTGCTCCCACCTCAAAAAAGAAACTTGAAATAATTAAGGAGGCTGATGTCATTTTTTGTGCTGCAACAAGAGGCGCAAGAATTCTTGATATGAAAACACTGAATCAGCTTGAACATATGAAAGTACTTGTTGACATAAATGCTGTGAAACCTCTCGGAATAGAAGGAATCAATCTCAAAGATGATATGAGAGAAATCACGACTGGTATCTTTGCAATAGGTGCACTAACTGTTGGGGAACTTAAACATGAGTTAGAAAAGGAGGTTCTGAGACAAGCCAGAATCAGCAAAGCGGAAGTTTATAATTACACGCAATTTATTCAAACTGCTAGAAAACTACTGGAGAAGAAGATTACTCCTATCAAACTAGGATTGACTTTAAAGTATTCACCTAAAAAAATCGATTCTACATAACCACTCTATAATATGGTTTATAACGTAAACCAGCGAGTATGCTCACGTTCTTTCTATATAGGACCTAAGTATTGTGCTTTCTGCGATTAATGCTGCCCATTCTGCGATCCTCTTAATACTATCTCGTATGTTACAAATTGAGCATATAGTTTCGCCATCTAAGTTGGGAATGCTGAAGGACTGAGAGGCAATTTTTTGATCTGCTTCTTCGATCTTTTTCTGTCTATCTATAATCTCATTACATTCAGTGACATTATTCGAAAGAAAATAATTGACAGCCTTGGTATAGGCATCTGTAGCTTCAAAACCAGAAGTAAATAATTGCTTAAGCAGTGAATCCGGGATGCTTTTGGTTCTTCCTTGCAACATAATTATCTGTTTTGCGATATTAGCAACATTGTCAGCGACATGTTCTATTCTGTATACTAATGTTTGGTAATCTAAGCAGTCGATTGGATCAAGCTCTAATTGTTTTATCAATGCAGAATCAGTAATTGCGGTACGTAGTAATCGGAGAAGAAAGAAGGCGAAGTGATCAACATCATCATCTAATGAATAAACAGTTTTTGCTAGCTCTGCGTTTTGATCCTTTAAAGCGGTTAATGCGTCTCGACTCATTGAATCCGCGATTATATGCATTCTACTTATTGTTGTTCTAATTGATGCCTTTGATTCATCAATTAGGGTTGTTAATTGCATATTTTTGGAATCTGACTCTATGATCCGCATATAAAGAACACCAGATATGCGTCGAATTGTTTTTTGTTGGGGCGTTGAAAAAGTCGTTCTTGAAACGAGTTTTATACTAAAATAACCGTTTAGATAACAAGAAGTAATACTGCGCGCGATGGAAGCTCCTTTCTCGTTTGGACCAACATATAGGGTTATTTTCTTTTCTTCCTTTTTTCTTTCTATACCTGGAAAAATCTCGAGAGACCTGTCTCGCCGAACCCTTGTAGAAACCACATCCCCTTGTTTTATCTCATTTAACTTTACCCAATGTTTTGGGAGTGATATCACAAGAGATGATCTGCCCAATAACATGACTTTACGCTGTTCCATATTATTTCCTCTAGAGAGTGTTAATGATTGCTATAGTATATATTCCTATCGTTATAGATATACATCTAATCTATACAATATTACGAGGAAGTATATATTTAAAAATTATGTTAATACACATAGAGAATCTAAGCAATGACAGAAATGAAAAAGATCCCTATTAAACGTGAACATTCTAAAATCTATGAAGCTCGTGATGAAGAGTTTGAGAAAGCGAATTTCTATGAAACATTACTTGACAATCTTATGAATTATAAAGAAATAGTAATTAAAGACCTAAAGGAAGGTGACATTTGCCTTTATTTTGATGTTTGGAGGGAGCCCTATAGAAGTAGAGATGGTATTTTGTTTGAGGCCTTCATGGAAATAATTATCGGTAAAGTCGAAAAAACAGAACCATTAACACTCTCCAAAACCATCTGCTTAAACACATATCAGGAATGTTTACGTTATACAGAAAACAGCCTTACCTGGTCCAGAGGAGCATCACCTTCTCCAAATACACTCATATTAATCGATTTTAAACTATTCCAAGAATTGAAAGAGGCCTTAGAAATCACTAAATGGACACACGGAATCTCATATGAGAAAAAAAACATAATAACTCTCGTCAGAAGTCTAGAAAATTATTTTGATATAAAACTTCCTTCCAAGGAAGAGGTAAAGACTTTTGAAAAAGCGGGATTCTATGAACCACTACTCACTATTCTAATGAATCAAGAGAGACTAAAGACAAAGGATCCTGAGATAGGAGATATATACGTATATTTTGATGTTTGGAGGGAGCCCTATAGAAGTAGAGATGGTATTTTGTTTGAGGCCTTCATGGAAATAATTATTGGACGAATATCAAATATTGATCCCTTGACCTTTTCAGAGGCAATATCTCTTGATACATATCATGATAAAATAACCTATTCAACAGACAGTCTTACCTGGTCAAGAGGATCAATTATTCCCATACATGAATTGATCTCAGTTGACAATGAATTATTCCACAGAATGAAGTTAATGCTTAGACCAAAAAAATGGGAAGGTTGTGTTTCATTTAATAGGAAACATATTACTGCGTTTGTGAGGAATTTAGAAAATCACTTTACAGGAAAGTACGCTGGCAAGAATTTCAAAGTAGTCAATAGAAAAGTATTGGTCAAAGACTCGGAGCAACAGAACCCGATAATAAGTTTGGAGTTGGAAGCTCCAGAAATAGCATCTGAAGCTGCCCCAGGACAATTCGTTGTAATTCGACTTCACGAGCGTGGTGAAAGAATACCTCTAACCATTGTAGATACAAAAAAGAGTAAAGGATTGATCCAGATAATATTTCAGGTAGTTGGAACAACTACTGAAGAACTAGCTGCAATTACTAAAGGAGCTTTCATCCTTGACATATTAGGTCCACTCGGAAATCCCATCGAAGTCAAAAAATACGATAAACCCATAATCTGCATCGCTGGAGGAGTAGGTGCAGCCTCAATCTATGCCAAAGTAAAAGCCCTAAAGAATAAAGGCAACTATATCATATCAATCATTGGAGCGAAGACAAAGACCAGCTTAATCTTAGAAGATGAAATGAGACAAATAAGCGACGAGCTCTATTTGACCACAGATGATGGTTCCTACGATTTCACTAAAGATGGCATAGAATGTCTTTATAAAAAAAGAGTTAATGGTGATAAGATCTATGGTGGATTCGTTACAAATGTTTTAGAAGCATTATTTGGTCAATACAAATTATTAACAAAAGAAAACGAGAGGATAAAAAAATACAGCAAGAGATTCATGGATTACGGACCTCCTCAAATGGTGGACTTTCACTCTCCAAATAGTATTGCTAAGGTCATTGCAGTCGGTCCTATACCAATGATGCGTGCAGTAGTGGATGTTATCGCTGGAGATGGTGAATATAACCCAAAGAGAGACTATAGAGAAAATATCCTTCCAATTCATGTAAGTCTAAACCCCATCATGGTTGATGGGACAGGTCTATGTGGTAGTTGCAGAGTAAGAATATATAATTACGAAAAAGCGGAATTCGAGACCAAATTTGCTTGCGTTGACGGTCCCACATTCAATGGTCTTCTCGTCGATTTTGAATCACTCCTAAGAAGGACTATCCAATACAAACCAAAGGAACAGAAATCAGAAAAATATTTAGAGATCTCTGGTTGGTAAGCCATGAAAAAATCAAGAACACATGTTATAAAAGTTACTATGCCAAAGCAAGATGCCCAATTAAGAATTAAGAACTTCAATGAGGTCGTGCTTGGATATACATCAGAACAAGCTATTGAAGAAGCATCAAGGTGCCTTAGGTGCAAGAAACAACAATGTATCGAAGGTTGTCCTGTCAAGGTAGAAATAGCTTCTTTTATAAAACAAGTAAGTAACGGAGAGTTTGAATCTGCCTTTGATGTATTAATGGATTCCCTTCTCTTCCCGAGAATCACCGGTCGAGTCTGTCCTCAAGAGACTCAGTGCGAAGGATCTTGTGTAGCGGGAATGAAAAAAGGATGTGATGTTATAGCTATAGGTAACCTTGAACGTTTTATTGGAGATTGGGCAGCTACAAAAGGTGTCGCGCTCCCCTATGAGATTAAGGAGAATGGAAGATCCGTAGCCATTATTGGCTCAGGCCCAGCGGGAATAACAGCAGCTGCAGATCTAAGAAGAATGGGTTATTATGTGACCATCTACGAAGCCCTACATGTTTCAGGTGGAGTGCTAATGTATGGCATTCCAGAATTCAGGCTACCTAAAAAAATAGTACAGCAAGAGATTCATAAACTTCGGAGGATTGGCGTAGAAATTAAATATAACAATCTAATCAGCTCAACAATATCCTTCGAGGATTTAATTAAGGAAAATGATGCAATTTTCATCGGAACTGGAGCTGGATTACCCCGTTTTATGAACATTTCAGGTGAAGAATTAGTCGGAGTTTACACTGCAAACGAATTCTTAGCTCGGATAAATTTGATGGGAGCAAACATGTTTCCACAATATGATACCCCCATAAATGTTGGAGATAGAGTGGCTGTTGTTGGAGGGGGAAATGTTGCAATGGATTCTGCAAGGGTTGCGCGTAGATTTGGAGCTGATGTAGACTTATACTATAGAAGAACACGAGAATACATGCCAGCCAGGAAAGTTGAGATAAATCATGCCATTGAAGAGGGTGTTCACTTCAAAGAATTAAAGAACCCAATAAAGCTGTTCGGTAATAATGGCCAACTTCTGAGAATAGAGTACTCTATTATGAAACTTAGTGGCAATGTTGATCTCTCAGGAAGGAGAACGCCAGTCCCAACTGGAAGAACAGGTTTTTCACAATATGACACATTGATTATAGCAATCGGTCAAAATCCAAATCCTCTCCTACCTAGAAGAGTTCCACATTTAAAAACGGACAAGAGAGGATATATAATTGTAAATCATGAAAATCTGAAAGTGGATTCAATAAAAGATTGTTTAGTGTTCGCTGGTGGAGACATAATAGGAAATCAATATATGGAAAGGGGAGGCACAGTCATAGATGCTATGAGCCATGGAAAACTTGCTGCAAAAAGCATTGATAAATTATTGACCAAAAATAATCGATGGAAACAGGGAAAAATCATAGCATGCGCACCTAAGAAAATCTCCTTTTCAGGAGAATCAAAAGTTGATTACAGCAGATTTAAATAAAATCTTCAATCCAAGAATAATCACTGTGATAGGTGCTAGCGACGAGGAAGGATCCGTAGGGTATACACTGATAAAAAATCTCACAGAACTCGGTTATGAAGGAAAAATATATCCGGTTAATATTCATAAGACAAAAATCCTTGGCTTTGACGCATACAAAACTGTAGAAAAACTCCCTGAAACCGCAGATCTTGCAATTATTGCAACTCCAGCTAAAACAGTTCCTAACGTATTGGAACAATGTGGAAAAAATGGAATAAAGGGAATCATCATAATCTCAGCTGGTTTTAAAGAAATTGGGTCTGAAGGCAAAAAGCTTGAGAACCAAATTCTTGAAATAAAAAGAAAATATGATATAAAAATTATCGGACCAAATTGTCTTGGAATTATCCGCCCCAGTAAGAATCTTAACGCTACTTTCACTACCAAGATGCCCAAACCTGGAAATATAGCATTCATTTCTCAAAGTGGCGCATTATGTACGGCTATTCTTGACTGGGCCATCCATCAGAACATAGGCTTCAGTAACTTTGTTTCAATAGGCTCAATGATTGATATTGACTTTGGAGATTTAATAGATTATTTTGGAACGGATCCTGAGACTAAAAGTATACTGATGTACATTGAGGGATTAAGTAACGCTAGAGAATTCATGAGTGCTGCAAGACATTTCGCTAGAACCAAACCAATAATTGTCGTAAAAACTGGGAAGTTCAGTGAAAGCGCAAAGGCAGCTACATCCCACACAGGATCGCTTACTAGTGAAGACATGGTATATGATGCAGCGTTTAAACGTGCAGGAATAATACGGGTTGAGGAGACTGCTGATTTGTTCAACTGCGCAGAGGTTCTAGGTATGCAACCTCTTCCTAAAGGCCCCAGTCTTG
>JASFPN010000004.1:0-88383 GCA_050115965.1 Candidatus Bathyarchaeota archaeon | reverse complement strand
TGTAATGCAAATGTCCAAGGCAGCCAAGATAGGCGATATCTTCATTACAGCGACAGGTAACACCGATGTTATAAGAAAAGAACATCTTCAGAAGATGAAGAGTGGAACAATACTTGCTAATAGTGGACATTTTAACGTTGAGATCAATATTGAGGACCTAAATGAAATTACGACTGAGAAGAGAACAATAAGGGATAACCTTGATGAATATGTCTTTGCTGATGGGAGAAAGCTGTACCTTTTAGCAGATGGTAGACTTGTAAATCTGGCTGCTGCAGAAGGTCATCCTTCAGAGGTTATGGATATGTCTTTTGCCAACCAAGCTCTTTCAGTGGAATATCTAGTAAAAAATAAAAAATTATCTCCAAACGTTCATCCAGTCCCAAAAGAAATTGATGAATCCATAGCAAAGTTGAAACTTGAAGCTATGAAAATTAGGTTAGATGACCTAACAGATGAGCAGAAAAAATATTTAGCGGCCTGGGAAGTGGGAACATAGGTTTTTTTTATTCAAACTGAAGGTAAACCTTAAAAGTAAAAATGATGTAAAGATGGCTGACGTATGGCGGGATAAGTAAATTGGTAGGTAAGGATCAAGCGATAGGTGGAGTAATAACGCTGGTGTGCGCAATAATCACCATCTTTTATGTAGTTACACTGTTTTACCCTAACTGGATTGTGAATCTTGGTTGGGCAACTAGCTTAGATTCCATTCGATTCTGGATTATAGCAATACCGGTTTTTATTGCGTTTATTGCGATAATGGGTATAGGAATGTGGATAGGTTGGACAATGGCGACGACACCGCCACCAAAGCCAATTGAAGAGATCACCAGTGAATTAGAAGAAAAAGACGAAGAACCAGAAGAAGACGAAGAAAAGAAAGAAACGAAGAAAGATACTTAGAAAATAGTATTCTCTACTTGCGAGAAAATATACACTTTTCAAGGAGTAATAAATTAAGGTGGAACCCCATTTTCAATGCAGTTATAATCCAAACATTTCAAAAATGAAATGTAACATGATGTAAACAACCACAGAAATAATAGATGAAATTACAATCCTCCTTGGCGAGAGGGTGCTTGACGACTCTTCTTCTCGCTTCGGTAATATCTCATACTCCTTAATTTCATGAGTAGAAGCATCTATCCGAACAACTCCAGAGGATTTATTCATCTCAACTTCAACAATGTACAGATTATCTTCTAATGATACTTTTTTAGGTTGTATGCTTCTTTTGTATCCGATTCTCTTCAGGAAATTTAAGGCAATAGCTGTTACTGTTTCGGCGTTCAATCTCTTTATTTTCATGGGAGTTGATTGAATTTTAGCAGCAGGTTCCTTCTGCAACATTGTTGACAAGCAGAGTATCTCCTATCATTACTTAAGATGAAAATTTCTTTGCATGCTATGCAATATTTGTTCTATTGACACGTTACTTCATTCCCACGTTCTTAAGCATACAATTCACAATTTTCTCACAAGTCATACATTCATCAGGAATTTCCTCGTTCTTTGAACGATTACCAAGGTATCCAAAGTGGTAACGACATTCCTGTTTCTCATCTAGAAGACTCTCCTGGGGTGGCTTTTCTTCTTCAGGTTTATGAATCTTCTTTTTTACTGAAGGTTCCTCGGTCGCTTTCTCAGGTTTTTTATGAGTAATTTGAGTCTTTTCTACTAGGAATTCAGTTAAACAAAAAGGACAAGCAGGATAGGATGGGGTATCCTCGGATCCTATATCCTGAGCTATGATGGGTTCAGCAAATACTTTTCTACAATCAGGGTTAGAGCACACACAGCTCTGCTTTTTCACTTGTTTTTTTGCATTGCTCATTTAAATAAACCGTCTTCTGAATTATTGGTTCAATAATTTATAGCATTAGTGAAGTACAAGGCTTTATTCAGTATACTTATTCAGGCACTATAAGTTAAGTGGAATCAACGGATGTTTTAATTTGGCTTGCCAATTCTTTAAGATCATCTTCTCCTTCAGAATAGCCTGATGCAATTAAAATGTCATCCGGCTCGATTTTTGAGTGAGGTTTAGGTCTTAAGTATTTTCCCTGTCTCCTTATTGCCAGAACCCACATGCCGGTTTCCTCTGGAATCTGTGCTTCCTTCAGGGTTTTTTTGACTAGTTTTGATCCTTTAGCAACTTTGACATAGGTAACAGTCTCTTCTGCTTCCTCTATTGCAAGTTTTAACACTGGGTGTGGCTTAATATCTCTTAGCACAACTTCAGCAATTTCTGCAGCTGCATCAGCGATTTTTTCAGTCACAACACCAAGACGTATAAGTCCTAGTAACCCTTTAACCTCCTCCTGTTTGAACCCACTTTCCAAGACAAGCATCTCAAACGCTGTATGTAGTTTATCAACGTGTTCCTCAAGTTTTTGTACATCTCCTGCTAATTCTTTACTGTCAAGTAACAATGAAGAGTAGGCAAGATTCATCATTAACTCTGAAGTATCTTTAAGTTCGACAAAACGATCCACGATTTCAACAAACTTCCTGTGAAGTTTCTTTGGCACTTCAGTCACCCAGTTCCTGTAATTCTCCTTCAGCAAGCGCTTTAAACTCTTTAACACCTTCTGGAGCTCCCCGGGCGATGAGAACGTCTCCTCTGGCTATATTTTCTTCATCTTTGGGATCTATGATCCAATCTTTGTTTCGACGAATAGCAATTATATCAACACCCATTCTTGCTGCTAGATCAAGTTCTCCGATTTTTTTATTTATTAGTATAGATGCCCTGCTAACAATTGATCTAATTAGGCGCTCCTCAACTTTTTCGAACACTTCACTAACGATTCTGTGCACTCCGATTTTTTGTGTGACTATTGCTGCAATATCAGCAGCAGCATCAGAAATTTTATCAGCAGCTAAGGCTACCCTAGAGACCCCCGCTAGAGACTCTGCATCTTCAGCATCTCTTGCTGCAAGCATCAACTCCATTTCTAGAAGGTATACTAATGTATCAACGTGATTTTCAAGTTCGATAACGTCCTCTGCAAGTTCCTTATCGTTGAATAATGCAGCGGAATAGGCCAGATCGACCATTAATTCAGAGAGGTTTTTCATTTCCACAAGCAATTTTCTAACAGGTACCGGTGTATACTCTATCCTCTCTAGAGGGTGCATACTCTGCGAGTCGCTCCGATTATTCACATAGTATCAGGCAGTATTTTAACTCTATTGATCATGTTTAAAACATCCAATACAAGGTCCAAAGCAATGCAAATGAAGTTATTGTATCTGCAAGAGAACTTTCGATCGGAATCACAAAATTATCGGGATCTAGACCCCATTTAAAAGTTAAAAATGAAATTCCATAAGAAAATAACACAATTATCCCAACAGCCATAATGTTTACTATTAACAGAAGAGAAACAAAATTTATGAACTTAGCAAGCACAAGCATATTGTTCATTAGTAAAGAGAGAAATGAGAGAAGTACAAAAAATAGTATTGATGAAAGCCAAGCTGCAATTATTTGCGAAAAAAAAGTGCGGATGGCACGAAGTGATGGTTTTAGCAGTCCGAGAGCGAGTTTTGTTGTTGCAACTGAACCCACCATGGAACCTACGTTCCCAATTATTGCTGTCAAAGCAGGATAAACTGTATAGATTTCTCTCCTATTTTGAGTAATTAAAGTATTACTTATATTCTTAAGAACTATTCCTGCAACATTTACAATAAACGCCACAAGAATTACGGTGAGAAGGGATTCTTTTATCATATGTAAGAATCCTTGATCATGCCTGTTTCGTGGTATAATGTAGAATGATAGAGCCAAAGGCAGTAGTCCGACGATGATAACAACATATTTGCCGATTATACCAGACGTGAAGAACAATGTTATCATAATGATATAGAATATTGTTACCACAATATCCATGATTGTTGACATAATAGGATACACAATCACGTCTGGATCTAAGCCTTTCTTGAATGTGGTGAAGGTAAAAGTGATGGTGAATAGTGAAAGAGATAAGCCCATAGTCATGGTTGCCATAATAACAATGAGTATATTGAGAACATCGAGTAGAGTAATCTGCCAAAAAAAAGAAGAAAACACGGTTGAAACTATACCTATCGCGATGCTTACTTCTAGTGTTATTACGATTACTGCTTGATATAAAGTATAAAACTTCTTTGTGTTGCCAATAAAATAAGGGTGTATCGTTCCTACATGCAATGATGTACTGAGGCTTCCACTGAACAGACCACTGATTACTCCTTTGGCACTCAATACAGCAGGAAATAATGCAATTGCCCATGGAAAGAAAGTTGAATTTAGGATGTCTAGATTTAAAGTAATAATAAGACCAGCTATTATTCCACCTAAACCAAAAGAGGTGGCAATTAACGCTTCTCTCAGAGTATGATGAAATTCACCAAAATTTATTATCCTGACCATCGAGTTAAAAACCTCCAGTCAGACGCAATAATTGGGAAATTCGAAATAAAAAAGTGAAGTATTTGAAGCATGGGAAAGTACATGATTTATTAAAACATAGGTTTCTACAACGATTCTGTACAGTAGGTCTTACAGAGGAAAATTGGTAAATACCATAATTTTCTTTGTTGACCAGTGTCACCTTGCTTGCCCTCTGGATTTACAGTTTTCTCATCCATCCAATGGCCCTTCATTTAGTCAAACACGCGAGCTATAGTATTAAGGCTTACTTTTGGGTTTTGAATAAGTTACTTCCTTAAATAAATTTGACGGAATTTAGGTTTTAGAGTGTAAGATCGGGTGCACAATATTGTTATTTATTATTCTTGTTAATCAAATGCGTCTGGATAGTAGTAGAATTATCGACGATGTTTTTCAGTATAGCGCCGGGGAAGGGATTTGAACCCCTGCGAGCCGAAGGCTCACTGGCTTACTTGTAAATCATGGCCCAATTTTTGACCGGAGATCTCGAGGCCAGCGCGTTAACCGCTCCGCCACCCCGGCACACATCATAGAGTTTTTGTTTCTAAAAGAATTTTCTTTTTAATGGTGAATGAATTATGCCTTGGCTTTCCACAATATGTCCAAACTTAGAGATGAATGTCATCGTGTTCTTTAGGCATTGCCAAATCTGCAATATCAACGCTATGATCATATATCTGTCTTAATATTGAAGCAGCTGTTACAGCTTGCGGGACAACTTCAAATGATTTATTTCTAGAGAGCTTTTCTATCTCAGCAAACATCTTCTCAACTTGTTCTCTTACACCTTTGATCTGTTCAGCCAAACCTACATCACCTTTAAAGAAGGCTTCTAAAGCATTTTCATGAGCTTTATAACAGATCATATGAAAATCTAGAAGTAATTTCTTCAAATCTTCAGCAAGTACAGTTCCTTTTAATTCTACCACTTTGAATGCAGCACGAACACATTCATCTGCAATTGCTTCAACAAGGCTTGCTGAAAGACGATAATCAAGGCATTCTATAGGACGTACATCAATTTTTTCACTTAGACTTGGATTCTGAATAATGGTTCTTAGGATACGGACCAATAAAAAGTAAAGTCTGTTAACTTCATCGTCACGAGCTATAATGCTCTTTGCCAGATTTATGTCACCATCAATGAGAGCATTTACTACATCACGATGCATTCCAGCTGCTATTGTGTAAGCTCGACGGAGGATTTTATCTGGAGGAAAACCAGAAGGGTCCAATAAACACTGGAGAACCACACGTGAGTAGTCTTCTTCAACAATTTCCAATCCAATTAGATGACTGACAGAATCCTTTATTACATCTCTAATTCTGAATCTAATATGTCCTTGACTCTTAATTTCAATGATGTCGAAACCGAGTAGATACTTCCCCACAATTTCACGACCTAGATGAGGTTTGGGGCTTAAAGTAACAGTGCTGGGAGAAGGGGTGGCATCATATTCTGGATTGACAAGGAGATTACCATTGCTGGTCTCGCTTACAGAAACTAAAGAGCCCCGATGTATTCTATGTCGTTTAGCCCAAGGTTTAGGAACTGTTAAAAAGAAAGTTCCTCCAGGGGTTCGCTGAACCTTTCGGATTTCACCCATTTAAATCACCAAATAAAGGATATATACTATTGATATGCCGTTGGCTACGTATTAACAAATCTAAACGAAGAGCTGAAATATAAATCTAAAAATTCAGCGAGAAAAAGTGAATATTCTATGTCGAAGGGTTGGCACTAAATATATTTGGAAGCTAACCGGAATTATGTTACTAGTGAGTGACGATTTTCTATAGTGAATACAAAAAAGGAGGCGGATAGAAACAAACCTAAAGGATATGTAGTTTTCATCCTTTGTAAAGGAGTATCATAATAACATGAGTGATTTAGAGAAATTGCAAAAAGCTGTAGAATTGACTAGTTCGGCTGGATATAATCTTCGTAAGGAAGCCTTTGATTTTCTGAGTTTGCTTTCTGCTACGCAGGATCCCTCGGAGATTATGAAAAAGGTTATTCAAGAAATTGAGAATTCAAGGGAAAAGCCACTCTTCATCGATAAAGATTTCTTGGAAAGAGTTATGGAAGAGAAGAAAATTGTTGGAGAGGAGATGATTGAATCACCTGAAGCCTCATGTCAAATACTTTCAGAACCAATGTTAAAAGAAGGAAAAAAACATTTTCATCCTTTCGCAAAAGATTACGATGCAAATCTTACTGTAATTAATAATCCTGAAGAAAAACTTGGTTCGGACGGAACCATTGATGATTATTTAGAATATTTCTGCGATAGATTCAAGCGAATGGAGAAGATACTGAGGCAGCGAATCGATGTAAGAAGTGCAAGATCTGTAACGGATGCCCTAAAAGCCTCAAAAAACGAGAAAATCAAAATAATTGCTATGATCACGAACATAAGGGAGTCAAAAGACAGGATATTATTAACCATTGAAGACTTCCATTCAAATGCAACTGTGCTGGTTCCCAATCATGGTTCCCAAGAACTAATTCAGAAAGCACGATCTCTTTTACTTGATCAAGTCATATGTATTAATGTTAGAAAGACAAGAGGAGCTCTTCTTATTGCTGATGAGATAATCTTTCCTGATGTAGCTACGAAAAAAAAGAACACGGCACCAATCCCTGTCCATGCAGTGCTTACATCGGATCTACATGTTGGTAGCTCAAAATTCCAAGAAGAGGCCTTTGAACGCTTTATCCTTTGGCTTAATGGTAAATGTGGAAATGAGAAAACAAGAAAGATGGCTGGCCATGTGAAATATGTTTTATTAGCTGGAGATGTTGTGGATGGAATTGGGGTCTATCCAAATCAACTGAAAGAATTAGCGATAGATCAGATTGCGGAACAATATCGGTTTGCTGGTAAATTTATAGAACAAATCCCGGATTATATAGAAGTAGTAATTATACCTGGAAATCATGATGCCTCAAGAAATGCACTACCTCAACCCGCAATTTTAAAGGAATTCATGGAACCTTTACAGGAATCAAGAACTGTACACTCTCTTGGAAATCCATGTTATTTAAGTTTAGATGGAGTTGAAGTTTTGTTATATCATGGCCGTAGCCTAGATGATATTATTTCTACAGTTCCAGGAATGGTGCATGATCATCCAGAGAAGGCAATGAGGTTACTGATGAAAAGTCGACATCTTGCTCCAGTTTATGGTGGAAAAACTCCGTTAGCTTCCGAAAATAATGATCTACTCGTAATTGATAATATTCCGGACATCTTTCATTCGGGTCACATACACAAACTAGAATATGGAAATTATCGTGGAGTAACAATTGTTAATTCAGGTTGTTGGCAAGAACAAACAAATTATATGAAAAGACATGGATTTGTTCCTACACCAGGAAAAGTTCCAGTAGTAAATCTTCAGGATTTGAGTTTGCAGGTTGTCACTTTCATTTAGTGAAGATAAAAACAAAACAGTGAAAAAGGTATAAAAGTCATATTAAACATCCAAGCCTTTGATCCTCTTTAAGCACTTCTTTAATCAGTTTTTTATTTACTTCTAAACGAATCTTCTTTGTACGTCCATATCTTCCCATGCTTATTACTCTTGCATTTAGCAATCCGATAGTATCAAGTTCATTGATAAGAGTACTTACGCGCCGTTGAGTTAATGGAGTAACTTCTATATTTTTACAAAGATTATTATAAACATCGTAGATTTCTCCTGTCGTTGATCTACTTGTCTTTTTTTGTGAGAGATGAAAGAGACTTATAACTACAAGTTTTGAGTGTAAGGTAAGATTTTTTAGGACTTCAATGACCCTGTTATGTTCAATGCGTTTTTCTGCTTCTCGTACGTCATCTTCTACAATAACATTTGTTCCCTTTCGCTCTGCAACTTCTCCTGCTACTCGAAGAAGGTCTAATGCTCGTCTAGCGTCCCCATGCTCTGCTGCAGCTAACGCTGAGCAAAGGCTTAGAGCGCCATCAGATAAAGCAGTACCATGAAATGCAAGCTCAACTCTTTCAAACAAAATATTTCTTAATTCACTGGCATCATAAGGCCTAAAGACCAGTTCTTCTTCACTAAGGGAACTTAGAACCCTAGGATCAAGAAACTCCTTAAACCGCAAATCATTGGAGATTCCAATAAGTGAAACTTTGCTATGATTTAATGTCTCATTAATTCTTGTAATTTCATAAAGGAGACTATCTCCATTTGATTTAATCAGAAAATCAATTTCATCTAAGACTATTATAAATAGTGTACGGGTTAATTCTAGTCCTTCTGTAAATCTCTCAAAAACTTCTTCTACAGATAATCCAGTAAATGGAACAGGAATCTCTAAATCCTTGCAAAGGCTTGTTACAACGCGATATTTGGTTCCTGCTAATCGACAATTGACATACGAGAATTTAACTGGAGCACTATATTTTTTAGCATTACTTTCAAGATGATCTAGAACAAATTTAGTAACCGCTGTTTTCCCGGTTCCTGTTTTTCCATAAAGGAATATATTTGATGATCTGGCTCCCTTTAAAACTGGCGCCACTGTTTCTCCAAGGCGGATAATTTGATCTTCTCTGTGGGGTAACTTGTTAGGGAGATAATCATGACGAAGAACTTCACGATCTTTAAAAATTCTTCCATTTTCAACGAATTTTTCGAAAACTTCATCTAGTATATTTGGATTGGACATTTTCTTTTCCGTACGCTTGATAGCGCAAAAAATATTCTAAAATTAAGATAAGCTCTGTCATACATAAAAATGAATTCCCACTCGAAAAATATAGAAAACACCGATTAAAAGAAGGGAGACCCATATATTTCCATTGGAACTCTGTTATAAAGAAACAATTTTGATTTCTTCTATTTCAGAAGAAATATACTCTGAGTATTTAAAAAATATTTTGTTATAATAATAATTATTGTTAAAGATTCTAGATATCATTGATGTTTTTCTAAATTTGCTATGTTTTGTATATTTATTCTGATTTCCAGTGGAAAAATAGGGGTGGATGTGTGGTACCTATCATTTTTTTAATCCAAATTAACATAATAACATTATTTTATGGTACAGTTTTCATGTTTTTCTAACTTTCTTCTGTAGTTTGATTTTTGGTTTTTGATGAAAATTGTTATTATACTGATACGTATACAGCAGTTACATATTGAATTTTGTGAACTTTATGTGAATTTTTCAATGATATATATATAAAAAATCGTTTTTTTTAGGATTTATTGATTTTTACATTTCTTTTTGTGTAAATATGACACCCCTATGCTTCCAGTGGAGAAAGCTATTTAATTTATTTTTCTTTTTATTTTGAAATTTAGGAAAATTGTGAAACTTGTGATTACTTTTAAGCTGACATTTTTCCTTTTTTCTTATTTTAAGCCTAAAAATAAGGTTATGTGATTAACAGTTTTCACCGTAACACCTATAACTTGTGAACAGTAAACTTGTGAACCACTTACCTAAGGTGTGAATCTAAATTACCAGCAAAAAAAATGCGTATCGAATTATTCGATGATGAAGGTAACAAGTATACTATATCCTTCCAAGGTAATGTTACCAGGCAAAAAGCTCTTCATCTTATTGAACTAGTTGAGTTGTTAGGTGGCACTCCAAATAGTGAATTTGGTTTTAGAGATAACCCATCATTTACTAATTTTTCAAAATTTGAAAAGGTTTGGCGGCTTGTGCAAGAGGATTTTCCGGTAGTTTGGTTTTCCTCCAAGGAGGTACAATTTCTTTATGAACAAAAATTAAAAGAACCAGTAACATTAAGCACTGTTTCCACATATCTCTCTCGTATGGCAAATAGGGGCCTACTTCACAGAATTGGAGAATCTAACAAAATCAAGTACAAAATATCTCCAAATATACCCTCTACAACGATCAGAAACAAAATATCCTAAACAAGCTAGCACATAATATTTCGGAACAGCAGTACACACAATAAAAAATCAGGATCTGTTCATTCCTCTGCTTCTACCTTTTTCAAAACTTTTTTCATGGCTTCCTTTATATAGTATTCGAAAGGGATTTTACCAGTATTTCTTTCCAAGTATCCTTCTTCATACAATTTCTTCATAAGCCTAGATGTGTGTTCCCTACTTAGGTTTATCTGGTTCTTAACTTCTGGAGCAGTCTTGGGGCCCTCTATATTAAGTAATTTTAGAACAGATAATTCCGTAGTTGTCAATGGAGCTAGAGCCCTCTCTCTCTTTATTGGTATTACCCCTTCAATCCCTAGTTCTGTTGTTTTTGTTAATCTTGATGCTTGACTCTCAATATTGGAAATTTTCAACATGATTTCTTCCTGTGATTTAAGAGCCTTTGAAACCTTTTCATTTGCATCTTTTATTTTGATCAACATTTCATTTCTACCTTCTTTTGTATGACTGATTTCAAGTGTTAAATCATGAAATTTATTTTCAATGTTATCCAATTTGCTCAGAGCTCGCATGCTTTTTGATGCATTTCCATTAACTTTGTAGTTAATTGCTTCAATCCTCTCAGTTTGCCGTTGAATTTCTCTGTTAAAACTTAATACCATGTAATCCAAGGCTTCTTTAGCCTTGTAATATTCTTGTCGAGCTTTCCGAACCTGTCTGTAATATTCAAATGCAGAACCAGCAGTCATCACAAACAGAATAGCTGTAAAAATAAGTATTGGATCAATCATCTGCTACACCTTTGTGATTTAGTTGTGATTATATGTGATTCTAACATGTTGCATCACGTATCACAACTTACATATTATGACTTAAAGATTTTGTGGAAATCATTGTTGTCAAGAGTAGTGATGTCACATATCACAATGTGGATGATTTACTTCTCTTTTTTTTAGATTTAAAAAGCATTATTTTTTCTGCTATTTCGGGAAATGTGACATTTTAATTGCTATTTTAGTTTCTAGTTACTCAAACAAATTAAAATTTTGCAATGTGATTTGTGATGTCACATTTTTTTACATTTTAGAAAATTCTGCAAGCCTTTTTTCTAGATCGTCCCGAATCATTTTAACCATATTCTTACGTTCAGTTTGATCTTTGCTTATATTGCTATTTTCTCTATATGCTTCTATATATCGATTTAATTCATTAGCGATTTCGATGTAGGAGTCTAATTTTGTATCTTCAAAAACACCCAAATAACCTAAAAGAATGATGGTATAAATTGCTTTAACCACGTTTCCTTTAGCTTGCTGTAGAGTCCTATTAAACGAACCTCGGCTTATTTTAGCCTTTGTTAGTCTAAATTTTACTTTTTCATCGTATTTTAGGGGAAAGTCAGATAAATTATCTGATATAAGGTCAATAAGCAAAGTTTCTAGCTGTATTTTTGTTAAATGACTATTTTTAGCGAGTATTCTAGCAACAGGGTCTTCTAAAGCACGTATTACCCAGGCCCGAACACTTCCCTTCAATTTCAATTTTTACAAGTCTCGATTCTTTCTGATTGAATACAATTTTGTATACAGACAACATATTTATGTTTGTTGAATAATGATGAACAGTCCCTAAACAGAAGAATTTTATGTTAAAATGATGATCGATTATGTGAATTAACTTGAAAGTCTCTTATAACCAGTCAAAACGCTTAAAAACCTTAAAACCGTCTGGAATACGCCATTTTTTCAGTTTGGCCAGAAAAATCCCTGATGTTATCAATTTAAGCATAGGAGAACCAGATTTCAATCCTCCAAAACATGTTTTGGAAGCAGGTTGTAAGGCAGCTTATCAAGGCGAAACACATTATGCTCCAACAAATGGCCTATTTGAATTAAGAGACGCACTTTCGAAGAAAGCCCATCTGGATTATGGATTGCAATATGATCCAGAAGACGAGATACTAATTATAGTCGGTGGTACTGAAGGAATCTTCTCAACATTATTAAGTCTTACAAATCCAGGTGATGAAGTTCTCATACCTGATCCGGGGTTTGTTTTGTACAAACCTTGTGTTCTCTTGGCGGACTGTGTTCCTATATCTATTCCTTTATTAGAGAAAAATCATTTTGAACCGTCCTGTGATACTGTGACATCCCTCATCACAGACAAATCACGTGTGATGATACTGAATTCTCCAAGCAACCCGACTGGTGCTGTATTTCCTTATAAGAAGATCTCGGAATTGGCAAAGATTGCTAAAGAATATAATCTTATTGTTATCTCTGATGAAGTTTATGAAAAAATCAGATACAATAACTCTAAACACCATTGTGTTGCAACCTTTCCCGATATGCGAGATCGAACATTAGTAGTTAATTCATTTTCCAAGACTTATGCAATGACTGGTCTTCGTGTTGGGTATATCTACGGACCACGAGAATTAATTTCTTCTATTTGGCTTGTTCATCAATATATTGTGGCTTGTGTAAACAGTCTTTCACAACGAGCAGCTCTTGCAGCATTAGACGGTCCCCAAAATTTTGTCACAGAAATGATTAGTGACTTCAGAAGAAGGCGTCAAATGGTATATGAAAGAATAAAAGAGATAGATGCTTTTCGTTGTGCGCTTCCGAACGGGGCATTTTACATGTTTCCAAATCTAACCAATGCAACCATTTCTTCCGAACAGTTTGCACAATTCCTTTTGAATAAGGCCCATGTTGCAGTAGTACCTGGTTCAGCATTCGGTGCTAACGGTGAAGGTTACATAAGGATCTCTTATGCAGCAGCTTATGAGAAATTAGAAGAAGCTTTGAATCGTATAGATAAAGCTTTGAAGAAGTTCGAATAGAAAGTAATGCGAGTTTATCTTTATCCTTGAATTATGATCCTTGTTTGAATAAATAGCCCTTCAACTTACAGATTTTCTGCCACTTCCTTTAACTTATCAAATAATTCTGGACGCAGATCTTTCAAGATTGGTACAAATGTTTCGATGGGTTGAATTGAACTGTAATTCACATCACATATCACAAGATCTTCATCATCATATTTGGCTTTCATGAGTAGTTCTCCATTTGGTCCAATGAGCCTGCTGCCACCCCAAAATTGCAAGCCGTCCTCTATTCCTACAAGGTTTACATAAGCCAGAAACATTGTGTTTTCGATGGCTCTTGCAGTCGTAAGTGTCTCAAAGAAAGTGCGTCTTGTAGCTGGTGAGGCTGAAATACAAACCATTATCTGAGCTCCACTTAACCGTGCAAGACGACTTACCTCGGGAAAGAAAACATCATAGCATATCATTAAGCCAATTTTCCCAAAGTCTGTATCAAATACAGCTGTATGATACCCCGGACGAAAGTACCTTTTCTCTTCAAAAACGCTATGTGTTGGAAGATACATTTTGCGATACTTACCAATAAATCCGTCGGGACCCACAAGTATCGAGGTATTGTAGATGGTTGCTCTTGTTTTTCCTGAGACTTCGGGCATTCCGAAAACAATGTATGTTCCAGTTTTCATAGCTAAACTTTCGATTGTGTCTGTTGAAGGTCCAGGAATTGTTTCTGCCATCTCATAGATTCGATCTCTTAAAGTATAACCTGTTACAGATAGCTCCGGGAAGATGATTAATCTTGCATCTTTTTTTCTAGCTTTAGCTACGTTACTTCTAATTTTCTTAATATTTCCTCCTTTATTTCCCCTCAGGCATGAGATTTGGGCTAATGCCACTCTAACTGTTTGTTTCACCTTAATTCTTCCTATTCATAGATTACGCGTGGGAGTCTCATGTCCACTCCCATTGTTCGATATTGAATCTTTATGGTTAGAGGAGTTTTCCTCTTGTGAGTCATAGATATGTATCTACGCTTTATTTTTTTAACCGCCTTTACTTCTATATCCATTTGTTGTGCTATCTCTTCTGGCTTCAAGAAGCGTTCTAAACCAAAAAGAATAAGATCGAGTGTTTCATAGTCCATTCCCAATTCTTCTCTTGCTAGTTGTCCAGGCCATAGCATTGGAGAAGCTGGCTTGTTCACAATTTCCTTTGGTATTCCTAGGTGTTCAGCTAGCCTTCGAACCTGTGTTTTATATAGATCCATTATTGGTGAAATATCAGATGCCATATCTCCCCATTTTGTGAAGTATCCCATCATTGTTTCTGATTTGTCTGAAGTACCGCAAACAAGCAGGTTGAGTCTATTTGCATAATAATAGAGATAGATCATTCTTGACCTTGCCTTTGCATTTCCTTTTGATAATCTATCCCTTGAATCAAAGATTGGACACGAAGAATAAAACTTATTTAATAATGGTGTGATGTCCACTTCTTCTGTCTTGAATCCGAATTTTTCAGCAACTAATCTAGCATGGGTAATATCGATAACGCGATATGTTTCTTTCTCTGGTAGTAGAAGTCCAGTGACATTATCACCACCCACGGCTAAGGCACAGAGCGCTGAGGTTGTACAACTATCAATTCCGCCTGATAACCCTAAAACAACACCTTTTCTTCGTGATTTCTCTAAATAGTCCTTGATAAAACTCCTTATTCGTCTATTAACACTACGCCAATCCAAGTCAAGAACCCTTGGTTCCAACATCAAATTCATCCTAGCTCTTATGGAATGAGTTATCAAGTAAGTATTTAAGGACAAGTATAATAAACAAAGAACTTCGTAAAAGATAAAGAAGGACTTAGGTATGGGGCGAAGAAGAAGGAAGGTTATTCGCCTGCCTAAAAAGCGGTTACCAAGATTCTTTTCCTGTCCAACTTGTGGAAAGGAAGCCGTTAAAGTAGAGATTTTTAGGGATAAAGGGCGAGCAGTTGTAAACTGTGGTAGCTGTAATTCAGATGGCGAATTCCAAGTTACGCCTGCACAAAATGAGGTGGATATCTACTGTACTTTTGTGGATAGCATCTACAAGCGTTCCAGAAAAGGCGTAATTAACCAAGATTCGAAGATTGGGGATTAATTAATTATGTTCGACTCTGTTGAAAGACTTCTGGTTGATAGAATTACCTCTGAAGGGCCAATTCATTTAACACTTATTGATCCTGAAAAGGTTACGCCTACACAAGCATCAAAGATTACCGTCAAGGTTGCCTCCAGTGGTTCATCAGCTATAATGATTGGAGGATCAACTTTTACCTCAACAAAGCATCTTGATAACGTGATAATAGCAATAAAGAAGGTTGTGAAGATTCCTATTATTTTATTTCCGAACAATGTAACTGGAATAAGTCGGCATGCTGATGCTATTTGGTTTATGTCCCTGCTAAATTCAGTGGATCCTTACTTTCTTATTGGTGCGCAGATTCTGGGTGCTCCCATTGTCAAAAAATTCAATTTAGAGCCAATCCCTCTTGGATATATCATTGCTGGTGAAGGAGGAACTGCGGGTGTCGTAGGTAGGGCAGTTCCTATACCATATGATAAGCCAGAGCTTGCTTTTGCGCATGCTCTAGCAGGCCAGTACCTTGGAATGCGGTTCATATATTTAGAAGCTGGTTCTGGTGCAAAAATCCCTATTCCTTCAGAGATGATTCATATGGTGAACAATTCAATAGATGTTCCCTTAATTGTTGGTGGCGGTATAAAATCCAGTAAACAGGCCCAAAATGCAGCTTCTGCAGGGGCTGATGTAATTGTTACCGGAAATGTTGTTGAAAGTAAAGGGTACTTTGATAAAGTATCAAAAATTATCAAAAGTATAAAGGAATATCGAAAATAGCACTTTTTGCTAGGTATGATTTTGTACCAATAAAATTGATGACAAGTTTCCATGGACTTTCTACGTTTGTTTGTACAGTAACGTTAGGTTAACAACTTTTTTTACTAATTTATGTTCGCAAGCTAAAATAGCCGTTAACTGTCACAAAAACGTGGAGTCATTACTTGAAAAATATGAGTGAAACTTACGCGCAATATATTATGAACCTAGAAACGCAACTAGCCCAACTATACAAGCTATCAGAGAAGGCGCGTGAAAAGGGACTTGATCCAACACGGAAAGTAGAGTGTAATTTAGCTAGAGATCTTGCCGATCTAGTAGAAGGTCTCGTAGGACCTGAAGGAGTTGCAGATAGTATTAGGGATCTAAGCACCAAACTTCCAAGGGAAGAATTGGCGTTTAAAATTGCTGAAGAGATAATTTATGGCAAGTTTGGACACCTGGAAGCTGAGAAAGCAGCTGAACAGGCTGTTCGTACATCCTTAGCAATTCTCACGGAAGGACTTACTGCTGCCCCCCTACAGGGTGTAGCCAAGGTAAGAATAAAGAATAACAAGGATCGTACCAAATATCTGGCAATCTATTTTGCAGGACCCATACGTTCAGCTGGCGGAACAGATCAGGCGTTAACGCTTGTAATCGGAGACTTTGTGCGTAAACTCATTGGACTTGATCGTTATAAACCCACGGAAAAGGAAATTGCTAGGTTCATCGAGGAAGTAAGACTCTACGAGCGCTCCGTGAACCGCTTCCAATATTATGTCTCTGATGAAGAATTGAAGAGAACATTGAACTGGCTTCCCGTTGAGGTTACAGGTACTGAATCGGATCCTGTAGAAGTAACAATATTTCGAAATCTTCCTAGAATCGAGACAAACCGTATCAGAGGTGGCGCTCTACGAGTTGTTAACGATGGAATCATTGGACGCTCCTCAAAAGTATGGGCAATTATTGAAAAACTGCAGATTCAAGGTTGGAACTGGCTTAAAGAGATTCCTGAAATGTCCAAGAAGCAAAAGTCAGCTGGATTTATGAAGGATGTCATTGCTGGTCGTCCAGTATTTTCGTTCCCGTCCCAAAGAGGAGGATTTCGCCTGAGATATGGCAGATCAAGAAATACGGGATTAGCGGCCGTGGGTGTTCATCCAGTAACGATGAAGATACTTGGAGGTTTCATAGCTGTTGGCACACAATTAAAGCTGCAATTTCCTGGAAAAGGTGGTATCGTAACGCCAGTCGATACTATAGAACCTCCGATCATTAAATTAAAAGATGGTTCAGTAAAACGAGTTACAGAAAAGAACCTTGATCAAATAAAGGATAAAATTGAAAAAATCCTGTTTCTTGGAGATATTTTGATAAGTTTCGGGGATTTTTTATATAACAGTGAATGCTTGAAACCTTCCGGATATGTTGAAGAATGGTGGGTTGAGGATCTAAAGAACGCAATATCTGAGCAGTTTGATGGAGATTTAAATCGTGCAGCAAAAGACTTGAAAATTCAAGCACATAAATTAAGGAGCCTTTTAAACCACCCATTTTCAGATAAACCAAATATCAGCGAAGCAATTCTAGTTTCATCAACTCTAAAAATCCCACTTCACCCTTCTTTAACCCCGTTTTGGTCTCATCTCGCATCATCAGACGACGTTGTCTCATTGAGGAAATGGTTGTTCAAGGCAGAGCGATTGACTGAGGACGGAATCATCAAGAGAATAGTTGGAAACATGAACTCAAATATTAAAACATGTTTAGAAACAATCTGCTTACCCCATAGAATTATTGATGAAAAAATTGTTATTAGTGGAGAAGAAGCACATGCTTTTGCATTTTCTCTTGGATATAAATCCCCAGAAACAACTTCAGTTTTCACGGGAACAGTTTTAGAATCCCTCGAAAACCTTTCAGGACTTGTAATTAAAGAGAAGGCTCCTACCTATGTGGGTGCCCGAATGGGGCGACCTGAGAAAGCAGCAAGACGTGAGATGAAGCCTCTAGTTCATGCACTATTCCCAGTGGGGTTGGCTGGTGGACCGCATAGAAATATTGTTAAAGCAGCTAAGCATAATCACGTCGTTATTGAAGCCACCAGACGTAAGTGTCAGGTCTGTGAAGAATACTCCTTCATGATGTTCTGCCCGAAATGTGGTGTCGAAACAATTGTGGAAAAATCCTGTCCTAGATGTGGAAGAAAATTAAAAGTAGATTTTTGTCAAACATGCAATGTTTCAGCTAAATCATATCAGAGACAAGTAGTTAATTTAAAAGAGCTTCTAAACAGTTCATGTAGTCAGCTAGAAGTACTTCCCCCAAAAATTTTGAAGGGCGTGAAAGGCCTAATAAACGAATCCAAAATTCCGGAGGTTCTTGAGAAAGGAATTTTGCGAACAAAATATGATCTTTCAGTCTATAAGGATGGTACAATTCGATTTGATGCTACTAACGCTCCATTGACCCATTTTAAGCCCTGTGAAATTGGGCTTTCACCTGAAAAACTCTATGAACTTGGATACCCTTTGGACATCAATGGAGAACCGTTAAACGATGAAAAACAAGTTTGTGAATTAAAAATACAAGATGTAATCGTTCCAAAAGAATGTGCTGAATATTTTCTTAGGGTTACTAGTTTTATCGATAAGCTTCTGGTGAAAGTTTATGATCTTCCTCCGTATTATCAAATAAAAACTCAAGAAGATCTTCTAGGGCATTTAATCATAGGTCTAGCCCCACATACTTCTGTAGGAATACTGGGGCGTATTTTAGGCTTCACAAATCATAAAGTATGTTATGCTCATCCTATTTGGCATTCAGCTAAAAGAAGAGATTGCGACGGTGATGAGGATGCATTAATAATTACTTTGGACGCCCTGCTCAATTTCTCTCGCAAATATTTACCTGCTCAAATTGGTGGAATAATGGATGCTCCCCTACTTCTGATTGCGTCAGTAAACTCAGAAGAAGTCCAAAGACAGGCTCATGATTTTGATGTCACTTCCAAGTATCCTATCGAATTCTACGAAGAGACCAAAGACAACGTTGCCCCAAAGAATGTCAGCACTTTTATGGATCTAATTGACTACAGACTTGGGACTTCTGGACAATATGAAGGATTTGGGTATACAACACCTGTTTCAAATATCAAAATTGGCAATTCGAAGAATTCCTATAAAACCCTTAAAACAATGGTACAAAAACTTGAAAATCAGCTTGACCTGGTTGAGAAGATCTCCGCTGTTGATGTCCGGGAGGTTGCAACCAAAGTGTTAACGACTCACTTCATTCGAGACATTGTGGGCAACCTTCGAGCTTTTTCTACACAAAAATTCAGATGCAAAAGATGCAATAGAAGTTTTCGGCGTTTACCTCTTCAAGGAGAATGTACAGGATGCGGAGGCCAACTAACCTTGACAGTGTATCGTGGGGGAATAGAAAAATACTTGGATGCAGCACAAAAACTAATCAAAGAATATGAATTACATCAATACTATGCCGAAAGGATCATGCTCGTAAAAAAAGAGATCTCCACCCTATTTGAAGGTAAAAAACCAAAACAGATAAGTTTAGTTGATTTTGCATAGACCGTGAAGCTTTTTTACATATTTTGCCTTATTTCACATAATGGTGTATTACCTGTGTTCAACATGGATAAGGAATTTTATCATCCTAATGCTTACCTTGTTGATTTCAGGAATATTCGACCAGGTTTAAGAACAAGATCAATTATTTTAAATGCAATTGAGAAAGAACCACTTAATGCTAAAAAAATGGCAGAAAAAACAGGACTAACCTATAAAGTTTCATTATACCATCTAAGGCTTCTTAAGTCCCAAGGCATAGTCCAGAAAAAAGGGAAAAGACCATCTGTGTGGGTACTCACTGGATTTGGCCAAAAAAGGTTACACCAGTAGACCTCAGATTACTATTAAGACTGGAGATAAGTACTAAAAGTAGGCGTTAGAATTGAAAGTTGCATTGACATGGTGTTTTTCCGCATTTCGGACATTTGCCATTATATTTTTTTAAAACTGAATTTTCCAGATTTACCCCTGTAAGATTTGCAAGTGAGGATAACCAAGCCATCACATCTGCAAACTCGTTTTCCACAGCTTCTTGATCACCAAGTTCTAAAGCTTTCTTCAGTTCCATTAATTCTTCGAGTAGCCAATTTATCGTACCTTCAACCCCCCGTTTGTTATCTCTGTGAAAATATATTCTCCACATCATCCTTTGAAATTCATGGATATGCACTCCTTCCACTTCCCACGATTTCTATCTACCGTGATTAATCGAAGCTGGCTTTCAAACATATTATGTTAGTTTTAAGTTTATGGCTGCTGATTGCACTTACTTTCTTTATATTAAAACTAATCACCGAATCTTCAGGTATTTATAGGCAGCAGTTGAACTTTCAAAACAATATTGTACAGTGCGGTGTTCCATTCGAAATTTTACAACATCTTCCTTTACTTTTTTTGGTGATTCTTTACCAAGTACGACTCTCTTGATAAATTCTGCTATTTCGTTCATTTCACCTTCTTTCATACCTAGCCTGGTAATCTCTGAAACACCAAGTCTTATACCGCCTGGGTGAGTGAAATGCCTACCTTCCTTAATATCCCATGGCAATAAATTTCTGTTTATTATTATGTTTGTCTTTTCTAAGACCTTTTCTATACCCCCGCCATCACCATGTTTTGTTATGTCCACAAGGAAAACATGGGACTCCGTAAAACCTTTGTGTTCAGCCAGAACATTGAATCCTCTTTCATAAAGAGCTTGACTTAAGGCTTTGGCGTTCTTCACAACCTGAGCTGCATAACTCTTTCCAAATTCAATTAATTCTGCGCACGCAATTGTTAATCCTGCCACGGCATGAAGGTGATGATTGCTCACCATTCCAGGGAAGGTTGCACGCTTAATCTGTTCCGCATTCTTTTCCCACGAAAGCAACCCACCATGTTGAGGCCCAAAAAATGTTTTATGCGTACTTAAACTGACAACATCAGCCCCCTCCCTTAGCGGATCCTGGAATTGACCACCAGCAATCAACCCAGCAACGTGAGCAGCATCATAACCTATTGTAATGTCGAGTGAATGAAAAAAATCTTCCAATTCTTTAACGGGATGAGGAAATGGAAAAACACTAGCACCGAACATTACAAGTTTTGGTACTACGCCTTTTTTTATGATTTTATTAACCCTTTTTTTTGTGCGATCAACATCAATATTCAGCTCTTCATAATCCAAGGGTAAATATTCAACGTTCAAGCCATGAACAGCACCTGCGGTACCTCCTAACCTCTTTTTTCCCATCGAAATGTGTCCACCAGCAGGTATTGAAAGCGCCATCATCGTGTCCCCCGGTTCAGTAAACGCTGTATAGATTACTAGGTTAGAAACAACTCCTGAAATTGGCCTTACATCTACGAACTCCGCCTTGAAAAGGCGTTTCATGAGTTCAATGCATTTGAACTCAACCTGATCTATGAACCGACAGCCAGCATAAACGCGGTCTCCCGGCCAACCTTCGGCATATCGATTTCCAAAATCCGTTATTAACGCTTCACGTACTGCAGGGCTAGGTATATTTTCACTAGCTATTAGCGGAATACATTCCTGAAACCATTTATGATGCTGCTTCAGAAGATCAAACACATAATTGTATTCATCTTGAGGCTTGGTCATCGTCAACACTTTTCTCATTTAATCCACTATTCATTGAACGTCCATAAAAATCCTTTGAAGAAGAGTAAAGATTAATAATCACCATAAAAGTAAAAGAAGGTTTGTCAATAAACAACAAGGTTTCGTGAATGAGTAAAAGAAAAAGGAGTGATGCACCAATGCCGGCTGCGAGTGCAGGACTACTCAGATTTTTTGAAGAAGAGACTGAAGGTGTAAAAGTAAGACCTGAGATTTTAGTTGGCTTTGCAGTGGCACTAATAATTGTGTGTGTTTTGGCACACGTATTCTTTTAATTTGGTAATTTATGCTCATGACTCAAATCAATACGTGTTAATGTAACACTTCCAATCGCTGAACAGAATTTAGGTGTACGAAGATCTCACTTCTATCTTCTCTACTTGTGACTTGAGGTATGGGTTGGGCTATTGTTGCACGCATTATGACAGCATCAGCTTCCGAAAGCCATACCCCCGATGGTTCACGAGTAACAGCCATTAATTTTCCTTCAAAACCATAGTCAGAATCCAGAATTACCCTAACATTCTTACCCAGGTTTCTCTCAAGCATATGAAATATCGTGGGAGGAAGATTTTGTTCTGGCATTTTGCCTGCAACCTTAAATCGAAGTTTAAGAATAAAACACTTCCTCTTTCAAAGAAACATCAGATTTTGTGATTATACTATGCTATATAATTGCAGCAGTTTTCACATTATCAGTGTTTATTGAACCTTAAGACCACTTGATACGACAACTTTTAAAAAATCATTACAAGTTGTTGTCTTCGATAATTTAATATGAATAGCTTTCCTCATAAGGTATCTTCGAGATGGTGTAAGTGACTATTGACAACTCGTTAAACCATTCAATGGACAAAATGGTTGATCGATATTCATCCCTTTTTGGCCTTCCATCTCGTGGAAAACTACTTTCATTCCTTATGTGCCTCTGCACAATTGCAGCAGTCCTCTCCATGATTCCTTTTCTTCCAGTCTCATCTATCATTGTGTACGGACTACTGATGGGGCTATCTTCATTCTCGCTGAACCTAATTGTTGATCAAATCACAAAAAAATTAATTTTAAGAGAGGATCCCGTTTATAATTTCAGGAGGATGATTGCCCTCTCTCTTTTTTCTTGGGCCTTATGGCTTTTTTTTATCATTTTAGGAGTGGTGTTTGCTATAAGTTTCGCTCCAATTTGGTGGATCAAACTTATTCTTTTTGGTTCCTCAGCCGTAGTGACGTTTCGTATGATAGTGCTCCACTCAACATCATCTGATAACTTTTCCAATCTTCTGTTTAGCTCTCTATTACAACCAATCTCTGGCCTTGTTCCCTTTCTAATATTATGGACACGGTTGAATTATAACGTTACAGTAAACATGTATCTATTCCTGATCCTTTCAGCTATTGTTGGTGTCTTATCCAGTTCATTTTTCATTTATCAAATAAACCGTATGGGGAATCAGAAACTTGGAATACCTTCTTTATACTTCTTAAAAGCTTTCTTACTTAACTGGATAGTGGGATTAAATGATCCATTTGAGAATCTTCTTGAGAAGCTAGGTGAAACCAAAGATGTAGACGTCTGGCTGATCAAATTCAGCTCCTCGTCAACCATATCCTTTATTGTCATTCCTGACATCCATCCAGGCCCCTTTAAGAATGTGGGAAGCAGCCTTCTACCTTCAATGATCAAATCTTCTCTTGAAATGAATGTGGATGGCCTTGCGTGCGTTCCTCATGGCTTACTAGGTCACGAGCTTGATCTTACGTCTCAGAAACAAAACTACAAGATCATCAACCAGATCATCAAACATGCTAACATGAAGACTTCTGAAGTTTATGCAACATCCTTAGTGAAGACCTCTAGCGGTCCAGCGACAGCTTGCTGTCAGATCATTGGAAAAGCAGCATTTTTTTCCTTTACTCTAGCTCCTAATACCACAGAGGATCTTTCGAACGAAATTGGTTTTCACGCTCAAAAAGAGGCTGAGAAATATGGTTTTTCTCAATGTCCAGTCGTAAATGCTCATAATAGCATTGATGGAGAGGTACCTGCAGAGGCTGCTTTAAGCGCTATGAAGGCTGCAGCAACTGATTGTATGAAGAAAGCTTCTTTATTAAAACGAAAATCGTTTGAAATTGGGGCGAAGTCCGTTAAGCCCAAGGAGTTTACCTTGAAAGATGGCATGGGGCAAGGAGGCATCACTGTAATCGTAATCAAAGTAGGTGAACATAAAACTGCCTATGTGACAATTGATGGTAACAACATGGTTTCTGGACTACGCGAAAAGATAATTTCATCTATCCAAACTACTGGATTGGATGCTGCTGAAATTTTCACAACCGATACTCACTCAGTAAGCGCCTTAATACTCGATAACCGTGGTTACCACCCAATAGGTGATGCAATAGACCATGAACGATTAATTTCCTACATAAGGGAAGCAACCATTTCAGCGATTTCTGACTTGAAACCAGCAAAGACTACAACAAGAAAGATAACAATCTCTAATGTCAAAGTTATTGGTGCAAATAAACTAGAAACATTATGCCTCTTGGTCGAAAGAACGATTCAAAAGGCTAAGAAAATCACAGTACCAATCTTTACTGTAAATGGGCTAGTTCTGATATTCCTTTCAATAATTCTCTAACCTAACGCTAATAAGGTTGAAAAATCCTTCTTCACTTCCAAAGAAGGGATGAGTCTTGATCAAGGAAATACGAATTCATGGACGAGGTGGACAGGGAGCAGTAACTGCAGCTCAACTATTGGCCTATGCAGCTTTCCTTGAAGGTAGATCAGTCCAAGCTTTTCCACATTTCGGAGCAGAAAGGAGAGGTGCTCCCGTTATAGCCTTTGCAAGAATGAGTGATGAAACAATCTTCATTCATAGCCAAATCTACAATCCAGATTATGTGGTAGTATTAGATCCAAAACTTCATGAACTTGTCAATGTGTCAGAAGGCTTGAAGGATGATGGAATAATGGTCATAAACACCGTTAAAAGGCCTGAAGAATTGGGGATGAAGAATTGGCGAGTAGCCACAGTTGATGCAACCGGAATCGCACTCAGTCAAGGTCTCATCGTGGCAGGATCACCAGTTGTTAACACGTCAATTCTTGGCGCTTTTGCCAATGCCACAAAAGAAGTAACATTAGAGAATGTGCAAAAAGCCATAAGAAAATCCTGGTCAGGAGCTGCAGGAGAAAAGAATGCAAAGGCAGCAGAGCTTGCATTTGAATCATTGATAAAGGGATGGTGAAAGCCTTTGAGCTACTTTCAGACTAGGAAAGAAATGCCCATAACCACTTTATCACGTCCCACAATAGGAGTTGGAAAGACTGGGTTTTGGAGAACCTTTCAACCTAATATTGACTATACTAAATGCACCAAATGTACACTTTGCTGGATTTACTGTCCAGACGGAGCAATAACACGTGAAGAAGATGATTCACCCAAAATTGATTATGAATACTGTAAAGGTTGCGGGATATGCGCCAATGAATGTCCTGTAAGAGCTGTCACTATGCACAGAGAGGGCAGTAAATGACTTCAACGATAATCGACACAGCCAATCACATCGCTGCTTACGCAGCGAAAGCAGCTAGAGTTCAGGTTATCGCAGCTTATCCCATAACCCCCCAAACCTCAATAGTTGAACGTGTTGCTGAGCTAGTTGAAAATGGAGAGCTTGATGCTGAATATATCTGCGTGGAATCAGAACATAGTGCAATGGCAGCCTGTATTGGCGCAGCAGCAGGAGGAGTTCGAACCTTTACAGCAACCGCTGCCCACGGATTGGCACTCATGCATGAAGCTCTCCATTGGGCGTCAGGTTCAAGGTTACCTATTGTGATGCCTGTTGTCAATCGTGCCATGGGTCCAGGCTGGAATATCTGGGCTGATCACACAGATTCTATGTCTCAACGGGATACTGGTTGGATCCAATTTTATTGCGCGGACAACCAAGAGGTCTTTGACACCATAATCCAGACTTACAAACTCTGTGAAAACGTGAATATTTTGTTACCAGCAATGATCTGCCTAGAAGCTTTCATCCTTTCACACACTTATATGCCTGTACAAATCCCTGATCAAGAAGAAGTTGACGCGTTTCTACCTCCTTACACTCCAAAATGGTTTTTGAACATTAATGATCCTGTCTCTCATGGAAATATAATATCACCAGAATATTATATGGAAATGCGCCATATGATGCAGCAGTCTATGGAAAAAGCTAAACATCAGATTCTACAAATCGATGAAGAATACGCTAAAAAGTTTGGTTTTAAACAAAGAGGGCTTGTTGAAAAATATAGATGTGAAGACGCAGAAGTGATATTGTTGACTATGGGCACTATTGGCAGTGAAGCAAAGATAGCTGTTGAAAACTTACGTGAAAAGGGGTTGAAGATAGGGTCTGCTAGAGTACGCGTTTTCCGGCCCTTTCCAAAACAAGAAATTAGAGAACTTGCAGCAAAAACCGGGATGCTTGCAATTATTGATCGCGGCATATCATTTGGAATGGAAGGTTTTCTTGCTGAAGAAGTTAAAGCTTCCATATGTAGTCAGGAAGATCTACCTTTAGTTGCTGGTTTCATTGCTGGTCTAGGAGGAAGAGATGTAACATTTAAGACCATCGAAAAAATCGCACTGAAATCAACAGAATGGATGAATAGAAATCGAGTTGAACATGAAACAACATGGGTGGATCTAAAGGAGTAAATAATATGGTATCTATAAAGGAATTGTCAAGAGAGGAATATTTGCTCAAGGGCCACATTGCATGTGCCGGATGCGGTCCAGCCATCTCTCTTCGCCTACTCTTTAAGGCATTAGGGAATAAGGTTATACTTGTCATACCTGCATGCTGCTCCTCAGTTATTCCTGGGCAATTTCCTGCCTCCTCATTCGCAGTACCTGTTCAGAACACCTTATTTGAAGCAACAGCAGCGACTTCTTCTGGGGTCGTTGCAGCTCTACGCCGGAAGAAGGTTACAGATGTAACCGTTGTTGGATGGGCTGGGGATGGTGGCACATTTGATATAGGCATACAGGCTTTATCTGGTGCAGCTGAAAGAGAAACGGACTTTATCTATATTTGTTATGATAATGAAGCTTATGGAAATACTGGTGTACAGCGGAGTGGCGCAACCCCTTATGGAGCTTGGACCACTACAACTCCTACTGGTAAAAGAGAGCGAAAAAAAGACATGGCTTTTATTATGGCTGCCCATAAATTACCATATATTGCCACGGCATGCCCCTCATACCCTATTGACTTCATTAATAAACTCAGGAAAGCAAAGAACATAAAGGGTACAAAGTTTATCCACGTACTTACTCCCTGTCCGACTGGATGGCGTTATGACACAAGTATGACCGTGGAAATGGGGCGTCTTGCTGTTCAAACTGGACTTTGGGCACTTTTTGAAATTGAGAATGGGAAGTTTAGACTTAATCCCCCAAGCAGTCGTTTGATTGATAAAAGAAAAAGAGGGCCAGTTAAAGAGTATCTAAAACAACAACAAAGGTTCCATGGATTAACTGAGAAGGATATTGAAAAAATCAATGAATGGATCGATGAAGACTGGAAAAGATACAGTAAACTTGCAGCACCTGATTCATCTTAGCTGCCTCAACAAAATCTTGAATCGAGTTATTTCTAATTGACCTTCATGATTTTTCGCTTTATTAAACAGATATTTATATTAAAAGGTCCTCCCTAAACGATAGTTTCTCATGGTGAATCGTTTGAGTGCCTATCCTAAGATTATAGCTACTCCACCGGGACCCAAAGCAAGGGAACTTGTTAAAAAAGATGAGATGTTGATTTCTTCTTCCTATGGACGATTCTATCCACTCGTTGTAGAATCTGGTAAAGGCTGTATCGTTAAGGATGTAGATGGAAATGAATACATAGACTTCAACTCTGGTCTTGTTTGCTTAAATGTTGGGCACAATAACCCTAAGGTTGTTGCTGCAGTTAAGAATCAATGCGATCGGTTTTTACATTACTCAAATACTGACTTCTATTATGCTCAAGTAATAAACTTGGCAGAAAAATTAGTCAAAATTGCTCCAGGAAACTTTGACAAGAAGGTTTATTTTGGCAACAGTGGTGCTGAGTCTGTTGAAGCTGCCATAAAAATTGCAAAATGGCATACTCGCAAACAATTGTTTGTAGGATTCATAAGTGCATTTCATGGACGTACAATTGGCGCTCTTTCCTTTACAGCTAGTAAACCTGCCCAGAAGAGATACTTTTTTCCATTAATGCCAGGTGTTACCCACGTTCCATATCCTTACTGCTACAGATGCCCCTTCAAACAGACATATCCTGACTGCCATTACTGGTGTGTAGATTTCATCGAGGAATTTGTGTTTCAAAAATATGCACCCACTGAGGATGTCGCTGCGATATTATTTGAACCAATCCAAGGTGAAGGCGGATATGTGGTTCCTCCCCCTGACTACTTTCAAAGGCTTAAACGACTTGCAAACAAATACGACATCCTGCTAATCGCTGATGAGGTTCAATCAGGTATAGGCAGGACAGGAAAATGGTTTGCGATTGAACACTGGAAAATTGATCCAGACATCATATGCAGTGCAAAAGCCTTGGCTTCTGGGTTACCTTTAGGAGCGACAATAGCAAAATCTCGAGTTATGGATTGGGTTAGTGGCTCTCATGCAAGTACCTTTGGAGGTAATCCTTTATCATGTGTTGCTGCTAACGCAGTCATCGATGTTATAGAGAAGGAACGGCTCTTAGAAAACGCAACTAAACAGGGTGCCTATATTATGAAAAGACTTGAAGACTTGAAAGAAGAAAGCGATATCGTAGGCGATGTGCGTGGAAAAGGTTTGATGATAGGCATGGAGATTGTTGATAGCAAAGAAACCAAAAGACCTTCACCTGAAAAGACTAAAACCATAATGAATCAATCTTGGAGAAGAGGAATCGCACTTATTACATGTGGCTTATCAACGATTAGAATTGCTCCACCTTTGACTATAACAAGGCAATTGGTTGATAATGCGCTAGAAATAATTGAAGACGTTACGAGCGATGTGGAAAAAAAGGATTAATTTCATCAAATTAAAAAAACTTAAATATTTACTACTTATAGGACAAACCATTAAAGAAAACTCGCAAAACGAAGCATCGAAACACAACACTTACTCAAGCCTTTACCTATATCCTTAGAAAGTGGCTGGTTTCGCGATTATCTCCTTAATTTTTAAATCGAAAAACCGTCGGGTATTGGCAGGTTTTAACCGTAAAGCCGTATCTGCTCCCTCACCTGTTCCCCCTATAGCAACAATGTCTCTGTCAACAGGTATAAGACCCGCATCCGCAGCCATCAACGTTATTTCAACACACACCTTTACCCCTTCCCCCATTATCCTTAGCGTATTGGCGATCAGTTCTAAGGGCCCAATAGTTCCGAACTCTTTACGGATCGCTCGTTCTATACTACTGAGCGCGTGGGTGCCTGTAAAGATTTTTGCTCCATTTTCAAGAATTCTTTTTTCATGAACTTTTTTCATCTCAAATTTGCCGGCTTCACGAAAACCGTAATGATGGGTAACTACGATTATTTTGTTTCCCACAAGTATTCTTGAAGTCTTTTCACCGGTTTCCCCTGTAGTTGAAGCAACCACAACATTGCTTATTCCCTCCCTCTCTAAGTACTCCTTTACGTGTTTCAATAATTGGTCAGAGTTATCTTTGCCTGCCTTTGTGAAGTAACAAACCTTCTTCTCATCAAAATCCAAGATTAATCACCAATTGTTTCTGCGTTATTTTGATTTAGCTTCTTTCTTTTTGGCTTTCTTCTCAACTGTGAACCGCAAATATCGCACGTTGTTGAGGTATGGTTTGGAACATATTCTTTATGACAACTTGGACAATACCTTGTCCATTTCAGACGAAGACGGATACCGAATGTAGCTAATGAAAAGAACTCTACACCTAATTGATCTGCGACATTCTGTATGGAGTAATCATCGGTAATTAATGATGGTATGTATCCTTGATTCTTTAGCTGTAAGGCTAGCGAAAGTATCTGTTGATCAACTTCTGAAAGAAAAAATTGGTCTCCAACCTTCATAGCAGCATCTTTTACCTTATCCATGAACATTTGGTTCGGCTCCACTAATTTTAATCTGCCATTTTCAACTGCTGTCTTGAATCGGATCCAAGTTATACCATTTTCCCTTAACTCCCTTCTAACTGTAGGCACTGTGTATTGCTCTTCACCTATCGAAAGTGGGTCGAAGCCGGATAAAAGTGCAGATGTATCCAATATTATGGCTCTCTTTACCTTTACTGCCGTTAGAACATTCCTCCTCAATCTATGCAATCTCTTCCTAACGGATTGTAAAATCTGTATTCGAACTTATTAAGAGTGATTCTATATCAAGACCGATTAACCCTAATAATCGGATTGGGAGTTTTTCCACAGAGGCGTACAAATTGATTCTCCATAATCCGTTCTTTGGTTGAGCACTTAATTCAAAGCTTCCAGTAAATCCTTCCCCTATTTGAGAGCGATAAACATATCTATATATGCCCACGCACTAATGGCAATAGAGTATCAGTGGAAAATAGGTGATTGTGTGAGTAAACCAGCTGATGTGGGCGGTCTCCGGGAAGGTGGTTACATAGTGGTAGATGGAGAACCCTGCCGAATAGTTAATCTAACTAAATCAAAACCTGGAAAACATGGATCAGCAAAGGCAAAAATTGTTGCTATCGGCATCTTTGATGGAGCTAAAAAAAGTTTCGTGAAACCAGTTGACGCCAATGTAGAGGTTCCCATAATTGATAAGAGAAGTGGGCAAGTGTTTTCAGTAACCTCGTCCGAAATTCAAATAATGGATCTGGAAACATATGAATACTTGGACGCTCCCTTTCCAGAGGACAAGGATCTCAAGGCAAATCTTAACCCAGGTGTCGAGGTAGAATATTGGCAAATAATGGGACGCATTAAATTAGTGAGAATCAAATGATTTTCTATTAAAATAGCTTAATTATAATGACTTGATAAGCCACAAACGAGTGATGTCCATACTTCATAGTTTCTGTTTAAAAAACGATGAATCTAACTAGGATTAATTAAATTCATGAATTTAAGGGTTGGAAAGGTGTATTGAAGTACGTTAACCATATGAGGCTACAACCGAATCTCTCCGTAGGCAAATTTGTAGAGGAGATGCGAAAGACAGGGGTTCTTGGGGCTGGTAGAGTTGGGAGAGCAGCTGAACTTATCGTCGACATGTTTTCTGTTCCAGAGTATACAGTCTTCCTTTCCCTTGCAGGCCCTATGGTTCCTGCGGGGCTAAGGCACGTCATAACGGAAATAATTGATCAGGAATACGTTAATGTCGTTGTGTCTACAGGAGCTAACATTGTACACGACATGGTGGAAGCCATAGGCTTCAGGCACTATGTTGGAAGCTTCATGGCTGAAGATAAGAAGCTTAGACAAGAAGGGTATGGAAGAATTGGGGACATTTATGTTTCTCAAGAAGCTTTTCAAGGATTGGAAAAATGGCTTGAAAAGATACTAACCGATATACCAAACTTGGAAAAACGTCCAGTTTCATCATATAAACTCCTATACGAAATTGGAAAACGAATCACTGACTCGAACTCAATTTTAGCAACAGCTGCAAAGAAAGAAATACCAATATTCTGCCCAAACCTTGCTGATTGTATTGCAGGTTTTCAAATGTGTTTTATAAGCCAAGGTAATGGAATTGGCCTAAATCCGTTGTTGGACACAGCAAAAATCAGTGAGATCGTAATGGATGCACAGAAAACTGGTATAATAATTCTTGGAGGAGGATGGCCAAAGCATTATACGCTTTTTGCTAATACACTAAGGGAAGGAGTAGATTGCGCTGTGCAAATAACCATGGATCGTCCGGAACCCGGTGGTTTAAGCGGTGCCTCCCTAGATGAAGCCATAAGTTGGAGTAAGGTGAGATCAAAAGGTAGAACCGTATCAGTAGTTTCTGATGCTACAATTATATTTCCCTTATTAATTGCAGCTGTTATGAACCGACTCAGCTCCACCAGTTCCAGTTTAACTGCCTAAAACTTATGTAAAGAATGGTCAGTATTACCCCCCAACTCAACGCAATACCTGCCACTGCTAATATTGGGTTATTTCCTTCTATATAGATATAAGTATAATTTGCCCAAGCACCAATTCCACACAAACCTACCAATAAAAGAATAAACATTGCCAAATGTATTGCACGTTCAACCATCATCCAACCCTGCTGTCAAGTCGTTGCATGTACCTGTTAAGATTTTCCATTAAACTTTTCTTATGCCCTTCAGATCTAGATTGGGGCTGATGATGCAGTAAGAGCCTTCCGAGTTGTGAAGAAGTAGTAAGACTAGTGCTGAAGCTCCAGTTTAACCAAAAAGAAATCCTATACTAGTAACACCCCCGGAAGTCATACACACCCCTCCAAATATCTATTTAAGTATCAATGCGATCTAAAACTTGGAAAAAATCATGGCTTTAGAACGGTTAGGCTCTTCACTTCATACAGCCCTAAAGAGGATTTTTAAGGCATCAATCGTCGATGAAGCTATCATTAAAGAGCTTGTTCGAGATATTCAGCGAGCTCTTCTTGAGGCTGACGTGAATGTTAAACTTGTACTGGATATTTCGAAAAACATAGAAGAAAGATCACTAAAGGAAAAGTTGCCACCTGGGATCGCAAGACGCGAACATTTGGTTAAGGTTGTCTATGAAGAACTAACGCGGTTTCTTGGAGACAAACAAATCCCTATGGAGATAGTGCCTGGAAAAAGCAAGGTAGTAATGTTAGTAGGCATACAAGGCTCAGGTAAAACAACAGCAGCAGCTAAATTAGCAAAATACTTCCAGAAAAGGGGCTTAACCCCTGCGTTGATCTGTGTAGATACCTATCGCCCAGGCGCTTATGCTCAGCTTAAACAACTTGCAGATAGCATAAATGTTCCTTCATACGGAGATTTGGATAATAAAAACTCTGTGAAAATTGCATTGATGGGTCTAGAGCAATTCAGAGATAAAGATTTGGTAATTATCGACACTTCCGGACGTCATAAGGACGAACAGAAATTAATTGAAGAGATGAAAACTCTGGAAAAAAAAATCAGGCCAGATGAAATTGTTTTGGTGATCGATGGGACAATTGGTCAACAGGCCATGATTCAGGCCAAAGCCTTCAACGAAGCAACCCCGATCGGTTCAATAATTGTAACGAAGTTGGACGGTTCCTCGAGAGGTGGTGGTGCACTATCAGCAGTTGTTGCTACAGGCGCTCCGATAAAATTTGTTGGAATCGGTGAAAAAATTCAGGATCTAGACCACTTCATTCCATCACGTTTTGTAGGCAGACTACTAGGTATGGGTGACTTGGAAACATTATTGGAAAAAGTACGCGAGGCAGAGATAAAGGTTCCTGAGAAAAAGGCTAAGGCCATTTTAAGTGGTAAGTTTACGTTAACAGATATGTATGACCAGTTCCAATCAGTGAAAGGATTGGGACCATTTCGAAAAATCTTGGGAATGATCCCGGGTATGTCCTATGATGTTCCTGATGAAATGTTAAAAACGGCCGAGGATCGGTTAGAGAAGTGGCGAGTCATAATTCAATCAATGACACCTACAGAGCGGGAAAAACCAAAGACTCTCGATGCTTCCAGGATAAGGCGAGTGGCTAGAGGCTCTGGTACCAGTGAAAAAGAGGTGAAAGAACTTTTAAAACAATATTCAATGATGCGCCGTATGATGAAAACTCTGCGAAGAAAGAAAAAGTTACCATTTTTTGGTAAGTCATCGTCACTGGGACTGAAATAACCTTCATTTTTAAAGACGTAACGGGATGTAAGAGTGCATATTCTAAAAACGGCTTTGAGGATGCTTAAACATCGCCCATTATGCGATAATTGCCTAGGAAGACAGTTTGCGATGTTGGGCAATCACATGGAGAACTTTGAGAGAGGAGCAGCAATTAAAGCCGCCTTGACATTAGAAGCTCATTCTAGATTTACTTCAAAGCATTCCCAATGGAGTAAAGGTGTTTTGAAAATTCTTGTAAGGAATGGCTTCTCTGAAGCTGCACGAAGGATAATACATGATTTGAACATTCCGTTTTCATATTCAGAAAAACCCTCAAAATGCTTCCTTTGCGATGATAGTTTTAGACACATTAATTATCTTGCAGAGCAAGCTTGGCTGCAGTTGAGTTGTTATGATTATAAATCTTTTCTTGTCGGGATTACGCTTCCTGTCTCTGTCGGGGAACGAGAAGATGAATTCAAAGCTAGGTTTAATGTGTGTCATAGCGAAAACATGAGAAACGAGTTTACTCGGTTGATAGGTAAGAGACTCGCAAAACTCACTGGAAAATCGGTGGAACATAGAACTCCTCAGGTAGTTGTATTGATCAATCCGTTAACCAGAACAGTAAGTCTCCAGATCAACCCTCTATATTTAAGAGGGTCTTATAGAAAATTTGTCAGAGGAATTCCTCAATCAAAATGGTTTTGTTCTGAATGTAAAGGAAAAGGATGCGAAAAATGCAGCTGGACAGGAAAAATGTATTCAGAATCGGTAGAAGAGATAATTGGACAACCAGTATTAGATGCTACACTTGGTGTTAAATCTTCTTTCCATGCCTCAGGAAGAGAAGATATCGATGCTAGGATGCTTGGTGACGGTAGACCTTTTATCTTGGAAATCACGAAGCCGAAGAAACGGTTCCTTAACCTTGATGAACTTGAAAAAATCATAAATGCCTACGGCAAGGATAAAGTCAAAGTCTCTAATCTCAGAATCGTGAACAGAGAAGCTATTAGAAAACTGAAGATTGGTGAATCATCTCAAAAAGAATATCTTGTCAATATAAAATTTGAAAACGCGTTGACTCCAGACGATTTATGTAAACTTGAAGAAAGACTTACAAATACCATGATTAAGCAGAGAACTCCTAAACGTGTCTCACACAGACGGAGCGATCTAACGCGAGAAAAGTACATATACCAGGTTAAGGTAAAGAAACTTTCACCTAAAGAAGCAGAAATGAGGATACGTTGTCAGGGAGGGTTATATGTTAAGGAGTTGATTACAGGCGATGATGGACGAACCCAACCCAACGTTTCAGCAATTCTCAAAAATGAAGCTGTACCAATAAACCTCGATGTCATCAATATAATTATGGAAGATTGAATCTAAAATGACTAAATCAAAGGGGCCTCGAGCAAGAACGCGACATCTCCTAAAGAAGAAGCCTAGAGAAAGGGGAAAGGAGAAATTGAGCAAGTTACTTCGTGAGTATGAAACCGGAGATCGTGTAGTTATTAAAATTGACCCCAGTGTCCATAAAGGCTCACCTCATAGACGTTACCATGGAAAAATTGGTACTATAATGGAGCGAAGAGGAAGAAGCTATATAGTAAATGTAAAACAAGGCAAATCCTTGAAAGAGGTTATTGTCAGACCTGAACACATCGAACCTTACAGGAGTTGAAAGAAACGCCGAAAAAAGCAATGGAGGAGAAAAACCTTACAATTCCACAAGTAAAGGAGGTTCTAGACTCCTTAGGTGAAGAGAACTTGGATCAATTTCAACGTCGAACTCTTGATTACGCATCAAAATTCTCAAAGGTAGATGCTAAGGATGTTGAAGTAATAATTACCAAATTAGTTGATCAATTTGGGTTCAAACAAGAAGAAGCCATTCAAACAGTCAACTGCATGCCAAGGAGCATTGAGGAGTTGAAAGTTTTCTTAACAGGAGGTCGTAAGCTGATTGCCACCTCAGATATGGAAAAAATAATGAAGCTTCTTGATAAACACCGTATATCAAAATAGAGACTATAATACCTTTTTTAAGCGAAAAGAATCCAATTTAAGTGAAGATCACAATGGAGAAGAGATACGAAGAGCACGCCTATGTTCTAGATTTTCTACCACACGGCAGACCAGGAGTACGTCTGGCTGGAAGAGCTGGTTACAAAGCAGGAACCTTGGTTCAACTCATAGGCGAAGCATTCTTTACTCTTCTAGAAGCACTTGTGAAAGTAGGCAAAATAGTAAAACCATTTGATCGAGTTTACGTTGGAAAAGAATCACGCGTAGAAATTACGTATATCATTGGTCGGATAAGTTTTGAGGATCTGACAGCCAACGCCAAGATGGAGCTCTCAGCAGTGATCAGTACAATAATTCGTAATCGCGAAAAATGGTTCGTGAATTTTTTCAATACTGCCCAAGCAGTAACGCCACGCATGCATGCATTGGAGCTTATACCTGGAATAGGCAAGAAATACATGTGGCAGGTTATTGATGAACGCGAGAAGAAACTCTTCGAAAGTTTTCAAGATCTACACAATCGAACAGAGATTCCTGATCCTGTCAAATTAATCACTAAAAGAATTCTTGGCGAACTGTCTGGTGATAGTAAATATCGATTGTTCACCAGATTCAACTGAAGAGAAAGACATGTTACGGAAAATAACTCATGAGTCTTTTGAAAAAAACCAAGTACCTACTAATGAAGTATAAAATCACTCCAAAGAAACAGTTTAGCCAAAACTTTCTAGTTGCTCCATTAATTTTCCCACGTCTTGCAGAATATGCTTCACTAAATCAAAGGGACACAGTATTAGAGATCGGTGCTGGTCTAGGCTTTCTAACATCTTTTCTCGCTGATAAGTGCAAACACCTTATTGCTATAGAGTCGGATTCAAGACTGATTAAATTACTGCATGGACAACTGAGAGACCGTCACAACATTGACATAGTCGAAGACGATGTGCTAACAGCAAATTTAGGCCCCTTCGATAAGGTCATATCTGTTCCTCCCTATCATATCTCTTCCCCCCTTCTTCTCTGGCTTTTTAAAAGAGAATTTGAATGTGCCGTCTTAATCTTCCAGAAAGACTTCGCAGAACGAATTATTGCGCCTGTAGGAAGTAAGCACTATGGGTGGCTCTCCGTAGTGACATACTATAATACCCAAGTTCGCCTGTTGACAGATGTACCAAGGAAAATGTTCTATCCTCAACCCAATGTGGATTCAATTATTGTGTTTCTGGAATCAAGGAAACAACCACCTTTTTATTTAAAGGACGAAATGTTCTTTCAACAACTTGTACAAGCGTTCTTTTCACATCGTAATAGAAAGGTGAAAAATGCGGCATTGTTCTTCATAGAATCAAAAAAAATTACCGTAAGGGGAGATGCTATTGAAGTTGTGAGTTCACTTCCATATCGTAGGAGACGAGTCGCAGAGTTGACTCCTAAAGAATTTGGGGAATTGGCAAATGAGCTCAAGAACCAGAGTAGCAATCATAAATGATCACGTCTTTCATGTGTCCAAAAATGTTTACATGCCGGCTGAAGACTCCTTCCTTATAGCTGAAAATATGATTGTAGAAGAAGACGAATTAGTACTTGACATGGGAGTCGGCTGTGGTATACTAAGTATACTTGCTGCAGAGAAAGCCAAAAAAGTGATTGCTATAGATATAAACCCGCTGGCCCTTAGCTGTTCAAAAGACAACATAAAACGGAATGCAGTTAATGATAATGTGGATCTCCTGTGTGGTGATCTCTTTTCTCCATTGAGAAACAAAAGAAGGTTTGACTTGATCCTTTTCAATGCACCTTACCTACCATCTAAATCTTTTTCTCATGATTCTTGGATTTCCTATGCTTGGATTGGCGGGATCAATGGTAGACAGGTTATTGATCGTTTTCTTCTGGAAGCCTCTTCGTACATGAAGAACACAGGTCGTATCCTTCTCGTACATTCCACACTGGCAGATGTCAACGAGACTTTTCAGCGATTAAAGAAGAACGACTTGGTTCCTGTCATCATTGCTAGGAAAAAACTTGCCTTTTTTGAGGAACTAGTCGTTGTACAAGCAAATAAACGGAGTTACTAATGGTGAAAACCCAAGTAGTTGATTGATGCTGAAGGCTGGTTCTCACTTCGTCAAAATTCGTCAGCAAATAGTCGAAAAGATATTTAACATTCGACTGAAGTAATGCTAGAAATACTGGAGGTATGGGTTGATGGGCGTTCTGGGCGTAGATGTACTGAAACAACTTATTGACGAGTACAAGTGTATATATCCCTATGATTACAACCTCCTTGACGGAGATAGCTATGTGATGACTGTGAAAGAGGAGACAACCTTTCACTATCTGGAGCATAAAAACCTAATTTCTTACGAAATAGTTTTCACTCCTCCCAACTACGTAGCGCATTTGACAGCTAAAAGTAGGTATGGACGAATGGGGTTGTCTTTCTTAAACGCAGCAAAGGTACACAGTGGCTTTGTTGGAAGACTGGCGCTGGAAATTGTGAACTTAAGCAATGATCGTATACCAATTACAATCAAAAGAGGAGATCCTTTTATGCACATAGAATTTATAACGCGAGAAGGGAAAGCCTCCCCCTACGTTGGAGAATATCAGTTTCAATATTTAACTGATGAAGAGTTGCAGATGTATGTTCCAATTCTGCAAAAGGTATTTCCCAATTATGAAGAACTGGCTCGATCATGGTTCAATAACAAACGCTTACTATCATAAACATGGATTTGCCTTTTGAAAAATATGGTTATTGGAAAACCTAATTTCCTGTTCATAACCTTAATCAGAAGGAACCATCAACAAATCGTTTAAATATTGCGGCTAAGGTGTAAACTGGAAGTGACCATTTGTGCGTGCACGTAATTACCGAAAGGTCAAAGGACAACCCTACACAAGAAAGAAGTTTATGAAGGGATTTCCACCCCCAAAGATAACCAAATTCACAATGGGGAGTGCTGGATCAGATTTTCAGTACGAAGCAAAACTTATTGCAATGAAACAAGCCCAAATCCGGCATAACTCCTTAGAAGCAGCACGTATAGCTGTGAATCGTTTATTATTAAAGGACCTTACCGAAGATTACTGCCTTAAAATACTTCCTTACCCTCATGTGATTCTGAGAGAGAACAAGATGATTTTTGGTGCACACGCTGATCGTATCAGTGATGGTATGCGCAGGTCTTTTGGGAGACCTGTAGGAACGGCAGCACGTGTAAACGTAAATCAAACCATAATGATAGCAAATGTGAACAAAGAAGGCATTGAGACCGCTAAGAAAGCCCTAAAACGAGGAAGTGCCAAACTTCCTATTCCCTGTAAAGTGGTCGTCCAGGAGCGCGGAAACTAACGGAGGTTAATACCCATGCAGAAGATGGGAAAAGATTTAGTAATCTGGTTTGAAGAATTGGCGAAGACTGATATACCCCTAGTTGGCGGAAAGAATGCTAACCTCGGTGAAATGATAAACAAAGGAGTGCCCATACCCCCCGGTTTTGCCATTACAGCGTACTCCTATAAGACATTCATTAACGAGAGTGGTATATCTGGAAACATCCACAGGATAATAGAAGAAACAATAACAGATTTGAATGATCCAAAACAGTATGATAAAGCATCCAAGAAAATTCGTCAACTGATTGAGTCCACATCTATGCCTGATTCAATCAAGGGTGCAATAGAAGTAGCATATGCAAAATTGTGTGAACGACTCAACGAGAAGAAAGTTTTGGTTGCTGTAAGGTCAAGTGCAACAGCTGAAGATCTGCCAGATGCCTCCTTTGCCGGACAACAAGAAACATACCTAAATATCGAAGGGATCGAGGGCATTCTTGAAAAAACTGTAAAATGTTGGTCAAGCCTATTCACACCAAGAGCAATCTTCTATAGGAACGAGAAAGGCTTCGATCACAGAGAGGTCTTGATCAGTGTCGGAATACAGAAAATGGTCAACGCCAAAACTGCAGGAGTAATGTTCACAATAAACCCTGTTACTGGAGCATCAGAGCAAATAGTCATCGAGGGCAACTACGGCCTTGGTGAAGCGGTCGTATCCGGCGCAGTTACTCCAGATGACTTCGTTGTAGACAAACACTCAATGAAGATAGTTGAGCGGCGTATAGCAAAGAAAACCTTGCAACACGTCAGAGACACTAAGACAGGTGGTACAGTTCAAACAGAAGTTACCTTGGAAAAACAAGAACAACCATGTTTGAATGATGAAGAAATAATTAAACTTGCAGAATTGGGAAAACAGATAGAATTGAGCTATGGAAAACCCCAAGACATTGAGTGGGCCATTGACCAAGATTTAAAATTCCCTGATAATATTTTCATAGTTCAATCAAGACCTGAAACAGTGTGGAGCGCAAGAAGCGAGCAAACATCTACTAAAGCTTTAGAGGAAGATATGGATTCTAACGAAGACTTGAAGATAATTGTTAGAGGTGTTCCAGCTGGTAAGAGAACCTATGGCTCAGGCGTAGCGAAAGTTGTTATCACTCCAGATGAAGCTGCAAAAGTGATGCAGAAAGGGAACATTCTTGTAACAAATATGACAAATCCGGATTTTGTGCCGTTCATGAAACTTGCCAGCGCCATAGTAACCGACAGAGGTGGTGTGACAAGCCATGCTGCCATTGTAAGTCGAGAACTAGGTATTCCTTGTGTTGTTGGTACAGAAAACGCAACAAAACTCATGATTACAGGCAAAGAATACACAGTAGACTCTAGAAATGGCATCATTTATGAAGGTGTATCTCAGACAATGATCAAAAAAGCAAAAGAAGACACATCCATAAAACATGTGGGGATAGAAGGGGTCCCAGTTACAGCAACAAAGATTTTCATGAACTTGGGAGTACCTGAAAAAATCGATGATTACTTAAATTTACCATTCGAAGGAATTGGCTTGATGAGAATAGAATTCATCTTAGCCAGCCACATAGGTGAACATCCTCTTTACCTCGTTGAGACGAAACAAGGACAGAAATTTGTTGACAAACTAGCCGATGGAATTGCTAAAGTGGCAAGGGCAATACAACCTCGTCCAGTTGTCGTACGTTTTAGCGACTTCAAAACCAACGAATACAGGGAGCTTAAAGGCGGAGAAAAATACGAGATTATGGAAGAAAACCCGATGCTAGGCTGGAGAGGATGCAGTCGTTACATAAGTGAATGGTATGAAAAAGCCTTCCGGCTTGAATGTCAAGCCATCAAAAAATGTCGTGATGAATGGCGTTTAAACAATGTTTGGGTAATGCTGCCCGTAGTTCGTACTTTATGGGAAGCTGAACATTGTCTTGAAATTATGCGTCAAGAAAACTTGGAAAGATCAAAAGACTTTCAAGTTTGGTTTATGGCTGAAACTCCCTCTCTTGCTATACTCGCAGATAAATTTTCAAAATTGTGTGATGGCTTTTCCATAGGATCGAATGATATGACTCAAGGAATACTGATGATCGATAGAGACTCTGAACGTCTAGAACAAATGGGTTATTTCGAAGAAAGAGAGCCAGCTATAAAGAGAATAATTGCTCATCTGATCAAAACGGCTCATGAACATGGCGTTACAGTTTCTATATGTGGGGAAGCTCCTTCAAACCTACCAGATTTCACAGAATTTTTGGTGAAAATTGGCATCGATAGCATTTCAGTTAACGCTGATGCAGTGGTATCAACAAAAAGATTGGTAGCAAGTGCAGAACAGAGAATGATACTTGGAGAATTAGCGCAACTTCGTAGGAAATTCTCCAATGAACATACCAGCAATCCCAATGAAGATTGGACATGGACGCCTAAATGGGACAAAAAACATTAGATCAAAGTTCGCTTCCTTCATCGTAAAGATCATTATTACGTCTCAAATGAGAATAGCCATATGTTATCATTCGATTTTGAAGAAGAACGGGTTAAGCGAGAAATTACTGAGCACAAGGCTAAGACTGTTTTAATACAACTTCCCGAAGGCTTAAAACAACATGGGCCATACATAGCAAAAACCATTGGAAAGACTGGAGTTCTTCCAATAATCTCTGCTGATCCTTGTTATGGTGCATGTGATCTAGCAACATCAGAAGCTGAAGGCCTAAATGTGGACCTGATTATTCACTACGGCCATACAAAACTCGCAAAATATGAACGTGTACCCACAATATATGTGGAAGCCAGAGGAACAGTCACAGTGGAAGAAACCATAAGAAAAACCTTCCCACTCATGACTAAATGGCAGAGAATTGGTTTAGTAACAACGATCCAACATGTACAGATGCTGGACACAGTTAAAGAGATCCTACTTGATGAGGACAAGATTGTTGCAGTAGGTGATGCAGGATACACAAGATATCCTGGTCAAGTGATAGGATGCGATTATAGCAATGCCAAATCAATAGCAGCAGACGTTGAAGCATTCCTCTTCATTGGTGGTGGAAGGTTTCATGCCTTAGGTGTAGCTCTGTCAACCTCAAAGCCAACATTGGTGGCCGATCCATATGAACAAAGGGCTTTCTCAGTAGACAAAGATGCAAGAAAAACCCTAAGAAAACGATGGGCAAACATATCTGAAACCAGAAATGCGCAGATTATAGCCATACTAATTGGGTTAAAACCAGGACAGAAAAGACTTGATGAAGCTATGATACTAAAGCAGAAATTTGAAAAGAAAGGAAAAAAAATCTACCTGTTCGCAATTAGGAACATTGCTCCCGACGTCTTCCTTAATTTTCCGACGGTTGAAGCTTACATTAACACTGCTTGTCCTAGACTTTCGTTAGACGATTCTGAACAATTTTCCAAACCTTTGTTGACAACAAATGAAGCGCTTGTGGCAATTAACGAGTTATCATGGGAAGAATTATGCAGAAAAGGCTTGTTCGAAAGATAGATCTTGAAATGTTTCTACAGCAGGTTAAGGAGCATCCAACACCCGATCCAGGCCTTGAACAATACACAATACCAGTAAATATAGCTGCAACAATTCTTCACATAGCAGCGTACACATTCAACGACATAATCGATAAGACAGTATTGGATTTAGGATGTGGCACTGGAAGGCTTGCCTTGGGAGCCGCCTTCATTGGAGCAAAGGAAGTCGTGGGCGTGGATATCAGCCGGTCGGCTGTGGATGTTGCTCATGAAAATTCGCAAAGACATGGTCTGGAAGATCGTTCACAATGGTTGGTCTCAGACATTGAGAATGTAAGGGGGCGATTTGACTCAGTTCTACAAAATCCTCCATTTGGAGTGCAAACGCGCAAAGCTGATCGTTATTTCTTAGAAAAAGCAATGGAAATTGGCACGAGGATCTACACACTTCACAAGAGCGTTCAAAGGCAATCCTATTTAAAATCACGTTTGAAAAACTCAAAGTTCATATCGATACCTCCGTCACCGTTCATGGAAAGTCTTGTAAAGAGAAAGCAAGGGAGAATAAGATCAGTATTTGCCATGTTGATGACCATACCTTACATGTTTAACTTCCACTCGAAAAGAAGACACCATTTCGTGACCGAATTATATGTCATAGACAATAAATCTGACGATTAAAAAATATTTAATAGTTCCAATTCTAAGCGTGCTTGAATCAAAAAGTTTATTGAGTAGCAAGATGTGTACAGAGTTGTTGCACTTGCATTTGGACTGTTTTCCATTCAGAACAAGTGTTATCCCTATAGAAATGATGGAGTGGATGAGATGTCCTCAGAATCGTCTGATAGAGAAAGCGGAAAACTCGTTTATCCTGGACAACGTCTTGGAGTAATCGAGGAATTCATCGCTGATACTGGAACCTATGTTAAAAAAGGAATAATATACTCAAGTATAGTTGGTCGTGCCCTACTGGACCTTCTAAATAAACGTGTATCAGTATATCCACTAGGAAATAAAGTCAAAGTTCCAAAAACGGGCAACATAATCTTGGGCCAAGTTACGAGAATTCAGAAACAGAACGCCTTTATATGCATCTACATGTTGAACAAGAGCGAGCTTTCTGATTGTTTTCCGGGATTATTACATATATCTGATGTTGAATCAAGATACACCGATTCAATATTTTTTGTTTGTAGACCTGGTGACATCCTTAGAGGAAAAGTAGTAAGTGAAAAAAACGGCTTCTTCCATCTGTCCACCAAAGACAAAGACTTAGGAGTTATCTATGCATTTTGTTCGCAATGTGGCCATTTAATGGATCTTCAACGTTCAAAACTGCGTTGTTCCAACTGTGGAAGGTTTGAACAGAGAATGACAGCGTCAGATTATGGAAAGGCAGCAATGTGAGAGTGTTTATTGAATGAAAGTCAAGATATTACAGAGATCAGAAAACGAATTAAAGCTTGAAGTTGAAGGTATGGGACACTCGCTTTGCAATCTACTTCAATCAAAACTTCTCGAAGAAAAAAGTGTAGATTTAGCAGGTTACGATATCCCACATCCAATTGCTTCAAACCCCATAATATTCCTACGTACAAAAAAAGGTGTTAAACCTGAAAAGATTCTCCAAAAAGCCGTAAAAGAGGCAGTTAAGAAGAACAAGGAATTTAGGAAAGAACTTGAAAAAACTTTTAAAAAATAATCCTTTCTTGCACCATCTGAAGTAGCTTACTTAGCCCATACACAATGTCACGGTTCATTTCAAGCGTCGTTAAGCATTCTTCTAGAGTGATGTGTTTATGTAACCAGCCATAGACGACCAGTGCCTCAGCAGCGTCAGCTAGTGCATGTTTATCTGTTCTCGGTGGCATGTATTCTCTTAATCCAGATCTTTTAACTGCTTCAGCAAGAATACTCCCTTTAATTTTGGCTCCCACAGGTCGACCTTTCCTATTTGATATTACCAATGAGCATACGAGATTAACAAAAATATCCCCAAGAGATGCTAGTTGACGATCTTCCAATATTTGGCCTAAATTTTTATGAGTTCCTACAAAGTGAAGAGTCGATGTTCTCGCTTTCAAATCTTACCCTCTGAAGTTTGGTCTATTGTGATCCTCTAGCTAGATTTATAATTCATCTCCAACTAACTAATAGAAATAGCCTTATAGAGGGGTAGTTTTGCCATCAAAAAGACTTCACTCAATCAAACCAGAGATTCGAGTTCTGGGGGTTGATGATGGAACCTTTGTTCCTCACTCAAAAAAGCTTGTTCCAATTATAGGAGTGGTTTATAGAGGGGTGTATTGGCTTGATGGAGTGATAAGCACACATGTCAAAGTTGATGGATTTGATGCTACAGAAAAAATATCATCAATGATCCTAGCTTCATCACATCATAAACAACTACGAGTAGTAGTGCTTGACGGAATAACCTTTGCAGGTTTTAACGTGGTTAACATAAAGAAACTTAACAGAGAAACAAAGTTACCCATAATAGCTGTCACACGAGAAAAGCCAAACCTCAAAGAGATCCGTGAAGCATTAGAAAACTTGTCAAGAAGTGAGGAGAGATGGAAAGCTATCAAGTGTGCTGGTAAATTATTCGAGGTTTTTTCAGAACGCGGAGGTAAAAAAATATTCATGCATATATCAGGCATTTCAAAAGAAGATGCTAGGAAGATCTTACTTCTCACCGCTGTTCGAAGTAGCGTACCTGAAGCATTGCGTGTAGCTCATCTTATCGCTTCTGGGATCAGTAAGACATAACTTAGATACTTATTGAAATAAGAAAAAGTTTAAAAGTAGCCCTGTCAAGGGAGAAAGAACGAACAGCAGAGTGAATAATATGGAATTTTGCTCCAATTGTGGCTCCCGACTAGTACCACAGAAGGAAAAGAAGGGAAGAAAAACATCTATAGTGTTGATTTGCTCGAAGTGCGGTCATAAGAAACAACCCCAAGGAAAAGAGGTTGGAGTAAAAGTCACAAAGGTAGGGCAACCTAACCCTCAGAAGCTTGTGGCAGTAATTGGTAAGAAAGAACAAAAATTAAGAACCCTACCTACTGTGAGAATTGAATGTCCTAAATGTGCTAATAACTTAGCCTATGCTTGGCAAGTACAAACTAGAGGAGCTGATGAATCTTCTACACAATTTTTCCGTTGTACAAAATGCGGCTATACATTCAGGGAATACAGCTAGAACGTTTCGTTGTAAACTTTCACAATAACTTATTTCTTTGACGGCTATTGAAATAGTGTGTATGATGTTGTAATGACCATTCTTTCCTTTTAACTTGACGCGGATTAATAACATGAAACATGATTGCGTAAGAGCATAGATAATATGTTAAATCACAAAATCTTTTATAATAACATATCATACGGATAACAGGAGGTCTAGCATGTTTCGATTGAAGACGTCTAACGCCAAACTATTGAAAGATATTACGAATGCGATTTCTATACTTGTTGATGAAGCCACGTTTAAATTTGAAGTTGACAAGATGAAGCTTAGGGCGATGGATCCATCGCGTGTTGCAATGATTGACTTTGAATGGCCTAAGACCGTTTTTGAAGAGTATGTCTGTTCTGAATCTATGAACATCTGTACAAACATAGGTGAACTTTTGAAGCTAATCAAAAGAGCAAAGCAGGATGAAGTTGTAGAACTATCTTTAGACGAAAAAACTGGAAGATTGAGTATCAAGATTACTGGAAGATACACACGGGTCTTCAATATGCCAACACTCGAGGCAGCTGATGAAGAGGTTCCAACGCCTAAAGTTACTTTCAATGTTATGGCAAAGGCTACAACTGATGGTCTACGGCAAGCAATTGAGGATGCCAACTTGGTTAGTGACCATGTTCGCATAGAAGCTGACTCTAACCAGTTACTCTTCAATGCTTCAGGAGATCTAATGGGTGCTAAGATAAACTTGGAAAAAGGAACCGACGCTCTGCTAGATCTAGAAACAAAAGAGCCTTCCAAAGCAACCTACAGCCTAAGCTATCTCCTTGAAATAATTAAAGCGGCGTCAGCAACTTCTGAAATTGTAACTCTTGAGTTCTCGTCTGATATGCCAATTAGATTAGATTTTCAACAAGTGAAGGATGGAAAACTAGCTTTTTATCTAGCACCAAGAATAGAATCAGAGTAAATGGGATTTCAATGGAGCTGGCAGCAGCCAGATTTACCAAGAATGATATAGCCAAGTATCCCTTTCTTGATGTAGCCAGAAAGTGGATACAAATTCCAGATTTGAAAGTCGAGGACCTTGCAGATCCTGAACTATCTCAGATAGTTCAACGTGCTGAGGAGAGGATTGAAGAATCAATTCTATATTCCCGTGTTAGCAGAAAATTAAGGATCGATGAAGACATCGAAATCACATCATATCTTGTTGCCATAATACTTGCTATTGCGACAAAGGACGCCTTTATCAAAAAAAGGTACGCTTTAGCTGAAGCCAAACAAGCCTATGAAGATCTAAAAAAAGAATCAAGAGATAAGATTCTTTTGATCGCAAGAGATTATGATTGGAAACTTGCGCTTAACGAGGATTCCACGACTCCCTTTGAATTTATGCTTAACTTTGTTTTTTATCTAAAAAACACAACTCACTTAAAGAGAGGCAAATGGAAGCTTATTAATCGTCATCTATCAAAAGGCAACGTTTACATAACCCGAACTGAAGTGGCAAGGCTATTGAGTGAAGAAATCCGTAAACACATTCAAGAACGTTTAGAAGTACAAGAACTTCCCCCATTTCCACAAGAAATTAATGAAATAACGGAAAAACTGAAACAATTGTCACTGGAGAAGGTCGGTAGATATGAACCAAGAAGCTTTCCCCAAACAGTCATACAAACTGCTTTTCCCCCTTGTGTAGATGCTCTCTACAAATCTGCATCATCTGGACACCATCTTTCCCACATTGGTAGATTCACATTAACTGCCTTCCTAGTAAACATAGGAATGTCATCTGAACGTATTATCGAACTATACAAGAGCTTCTCTGACTACAATGAAAGAATGACGCGTTATCAGGTGGAACATATTGCTGGTGAGAAAGGATCCAGAACACAGTATACTCCGCCAAAATGCTCCACATTAAAAACACACGGTGTATGCGTAAATCCAGATGAGCTTTGTCAAAGGATATGGCATCCCCTTGCCTATTATGAAAGAAAGTCGCATGCTAGTTAAGTGATACAGATGGGAATAATGTAATTCGTGTTGCCGGAGCCTTTAAATAGTAAATATTAATAAACCCCAAGTTTGCTAGAGGACTAGGTCTCCAATGAATTTACAAGCTTCCTGCAGTTCGAAAATTTCACATGTACCCACACATAAGCTGAGTGATGACTCGAGATCCGACAGAGATATCTCTAGATTAATCGAAGGCGACCTGAGTATAAAGTCCGAGATTGGTATTATTCTGCCAACGTACTGCGAAGCACAAAACATTGGTAACCTAATTAATGATGTTGAAAATCTTGATCTGGACACCTGTATCCTCGTTATCGACGATTCAAGCCCTGACAATACAGCTAACATCGTTAGAGCTCTTCAGAGAGAACATCCTAACATTCTATTATATGTAAGGTCGGAAAAAAGAGGCCTTGGAACTGCAATTACTGACGCTTTCAAACTATTCATGATGCTAGAAAACCCGCCAAATTGTATCATCACAATGGATGCTGATTACTCACACGATCCCCGTGAGATTCCAAAGTTAGTCGAACCAGTAAGAAATGGCTGCAAACTTGCGGTTGGAAGCAGATACTGTAAAGGTGGAGGAACTCGTGACTGGAGCATAATACGCTTGATAATAAGTAAAATTGCAAATTTCATGGCTGCTTTGATAATTGGAGCGAATGTTCATGATTATACAAGCGGATTGCGGTGTTACTCTTCCGATCTAGTTCGAAACATCATTAATGATCTTCATAGTACAACCTACGAGATACAAATTGAAACTATACGACAGGCTCGTTTACGTAAGTTTAAGATTAGGGAGGTACCAATAACCTTTCTCAACAGGAAAAGGGGAAAATCAAAACTTTCTCTGAACGAGGTAAAACAATTTCTATCATACATAATTTTCAGACAATTTTCCTGATGATCTTAAATCTGTGCTGTATTCACATAAGAAGCCGCTAACATTGACTTTGGGTTTCTTTTGGCGAGAATTCTCATAAATTGCCTTGAATAACATTACTCCATCTTCTGAACCCATACATTTATAGCTATGACCGTTTTTCAGGATAAAACCAGAATAAATGAGTTCGGCAGCCGAAGTATAGGATTGTTCAGATTTAAAATCAAGAAGCACGTATTCTACGCCAGATATGCTAAGGTTTACTAGAGTCTCTCTTCCAACCTGTGTGTATTGATCTCCCCAAGTAGGTGGAGGAATCGTATAGGCATCTGGTCTATTTGCTATATGTGGAAAAATGTTGCTTTGAGTAAGTATAGATGCATCTCGCGGAATGTAGCTTATATATCTGCGGATTATGTTGTTGTGTTCTTCATCAATTTTAAAAACTTGAAATTGAGAATAAGTTAATGGCAATAAACTACTAAGTATCACTAAGCTTGTTAAGAGTGCCATCTTCATCAACTTTGGTGGGGAGATTTTTTTTATAGATTTTTCTCTTATCTTTTTAATTCCTTCAATAAAAGCTATGAATACAAAGGGTGCAACAAAGGCTGCATAATGGCCTGTTAAGCTATAATACAGGCCATATGAAGAGAACAAACTTATAAAAAGGTATGGAATTGAAGGAATTAATCCTCTCAGGCTTAGTAGCGGAACGAAAAGAACTGGAAGGAAAATTAAAACTATATACAATAATTTTGTGGCTCCATCAAAAAATAAGGCGTTAACAGCTCCTATTGGATTGAGAATGATTCTTAGTGGCAGGTCTGATGTACTAGTAGCACCTACTAACGCCCATTCTCTCCATAAAGAGGTCTGCCCAGTCCAACCAAAATAGAGTTTCATAGATTTTGCAAAGAAGAAATACGGGATGCACACCATTAAAATAACAAGAGATAATTGAAAACCTTTATTTTTTATTGATTTGTGATACAACAGGCCATATATTGCAATAAATGCAATTACAGGGATAGAGGCCTCATGAGTCATTAAGCCCAAAGTAACGACAAGTGCAAGCTTCTTCAGATCGACTCTGATCAGGTAATAGATTATAAGAAGAAAAAAGGTTCCCATAAAAGACTCTGGTGAAAAGCCAGAAAGTGTGATTCCCTGTAACGCTGGATAAAGTAAATACAAAACTCCAATTATCGTAGCTAGCTTTTCGTCATCTAAAAGAAAGCTGGCAATTTTATATGTTACTAGTGCGCCCAAGGCAACAGCTATTGTGCTTATTACCAGAAGAGTTTCTCCGGTTGGATAAATTCCATATAGTGGGACTATTACTATCAGAAACGGACTGAAATGTGTTCCTAAAAAACATCCAGTGTTAGTATAAACAAATTCTGTAGTATAAAAAAAGAATCTTCCATGTAGAGTGTTCCAGAATGCTTGATTGAAAATTCCTAGGTCCCATGTAAATACTTTGAAAGAATCATAAAGTCTGATTTCAACTAAAGAAAACAGGATAGTGTATATTACAATAGCAATCCACACATAAAATTTGTATCCAAATCGTTTTTGAAGAGAGAGCGCACGTGACTTAAAAATCTCTATTAACCTATGGAAAATGATGCAACCCCTCCTTCTATATCCCACCTTTCAGTGGCATAGAACACCCTTTTCTTATCATAGTTAGCATACGCGCCAAAGATTGATACTGAATAATTCTTTATTATAAAAATCTGCCTTTTGTGTAAGCAATCTAACTTGCATTAATGTTCGCTACCTTTCTCAACATATTTAAAAACTCTGGGAATACATTGTTTACATCATATTTTTTTGCTTGTAGACGCATGTTATCAGCTAGTTCATCGTATTTCTCCCTTCTGGTTTGCCACATCTGGTAAACACTGAGGATTCTACGAGTAAACTCCTTTTTGGATCTTGCGTATGATATAGGCAATTCTAGCCCCTTCACCGCTTCAGTTGGGAAACTAATGATGGGTATCTTGCATGCTGCCGCTTCAACTAATGTTAGAGGAAAAACATCAATTTTACTTGTATAAAGAAGAAGATGCACCCTTGAATATACCCTCACAAGTTCTTCAACATTAGTTTTAAATCCTAAACTTCTAACGGAGTTTGTATTCTCTATATCCGGTCCAATAGCAAAGAAATCAATTCCCTTTCCTTGCATATTGTCAGCAACTTCCATGAATTCTGAAAATCCTTTTGATTTTCTACCGGAAAAAAGAACAGAAAATTTTTCATACCTATCTTCAGAAGATTTAAAGCACGAAGTGTCAATCCAATTTGGAATGTAATAGGTGCGTTTCCATTTCTGAAACTTGTTTAAAGCATTCTTATTGATAACGTGGATTGCATCAAATTCCTTTAGTAGTCGTTGTTCAATCTTGCCAAAGAATAAACGTGATGCAAATCTGAGTATGCCAAATTTTCTCAAGAAAACCGAGTTTTTCATTTTTTTTATTTCTGAATGTTGCAGTTCATTTAGGAATACAAATGAATGAAACGCGCATATTCTCGGGCAGTTTCCTATAAAGAAATAATTTACAACTGGTGCGTAAATGAAATACGCTACGTCAGCATCACTGATGAAATGGATGAAATTCTCCTTATATTCAAAGCTACTCGTTAAATCTTTGATATCAATTGCTCTTCGCCCAATGGGCAAAGCATGGATGGTTACTTCGTGTCCTCTTTTGACCAATTGTTTTGAAACATCAATCAAAAATCGTTCTCCGCCTCCATAAAATGTAAGACTATAATGATGGCAAAGAGCGATTTTCATCAAGGCATCCTCACAAATTGTAGCTTAAATGAATTTATATCTTATACGTAATTTGCTATGTTTCTCTTCGTGTTTGATAGCCTATAAATGTCTTCACAATCCAAATTTAACACCTTATTCCAAGCGCGGGTTTAGGCTACAGAAGCGTTAACGTCAACTCGGGATTGAGTAGGAATTATTGCCCCTCTATTTGTCATGTTTCTAATCTTCTTCCATAATATACGACTACCTACCACTATTAATGGGTAAGATATGATCCAAGAGATAGAGTACAATTGAGCATAAAAATCATGAAATTTCCACCACTCCTCATTATTGACTGCCATTATGAAAATTGTCGCTATCCTCATTATATTAATAAAGTAGGTGACTACCGCCCCAATTGTGAAATAGATAATTCTTTGTTTCCATGAAATATCAGTTCTTTTAAAGAATAATAAAATAGTAATTGTATAAATCAACAGACTTTCAATACCTGAACAAGGCCAAGCTATGGCGAGAGGTGGAGAGTTACTTATCCCGTTACTGGCAATTAATGCTGGCATACCGTTCCTTATCCCTAACCAAATTGTTTGGTAACCCATAAGATTCAAGACACCTGCTGCCAGTTTTGCAGTGGTTGGCACTAAGAACTGGAATGGTGTGAATTTCCCTAGTGGGTACATGTTATCCATCATGTATATCATCCCAATAAGCCCTAAAAATAGGGTAGAAATTGAATATTCTTGCAGGCTACTAACTCCATACTCCAGTGACACAATGAGGACAAATAGAATCGTGAAAATCAAATACTCTATAGAAAGTGGTATAAGATTTGCCCAATCCTGTTCTATGCCAGACTTTACTGCTAGATCCACTAATATTGAATTCCATCCCATAAATTGAGAAACCAAAATATAGAAAAAAGGAAGTGTTGATGAAAAGAAAAGAAGTACAGTTTTTACAGATTTCAATCTCCCTCCCTTAAACTCAAAGTTTTCCCAACTTAGAATTGTTTCCAATGACACAAGCCATAGAAAAAAAAGATAATATGTTCTGCCCTTCCATGTTGACTCAAATGAACTAGGGTATAAACAATACAAAATAACAATTGGAATAACGAATGAAATGAGGGGTAAGAGTTTCGCGAGATCTCTCCAAGCTGGCATCATTCAATCAGCGATTCCATAATTATCTCAGCGTCTTTTCGATTTCAATCATGCCTATAAACTTTTTGTGAAACCCTGTTTAGACATCGTTCAACTGCCAATCAAACAGTTGGACAATACTGAACCATGGTGAATCTCCAGTCACGAATCCTAACGTGATTGCTTACTGTGATTGTTTTATCGACCGGCTCAAAAAGCGAGCTCGCGAATCACATGGATATTTTTTAATATGGTAAAGAGTTTTATTATTTCCCTGTTTAGCAGATATCGAGGTAGCAATAACGACACTCAGAAATCGATTTGTTAGTGGTTTCATGATATTGGGATTCGCGATTTTCCTAGGTGGATTTATTCTAGGAATGCTGGCAAATGCCCTGATATCAGTTCACACGCCTGCAGAAATAATGATGAACATCTTTATTCTTGGGCTACTAATTGGCATGCTTATAATAGTTCTTATACTATTTATAGTAAAACTTGCAATATTCACCAAGGAACCTACCAATTCCATAGGCCCTTCTGAAATTTCATAAACATGAAACCAAAGTAGTTCTAACTGAACTGATATTTTCGTGAATCAAGTTCGTAGTGACCGTCTTTGGGGATTACCAAAAACCTTTTTCTCACCGTTGCCACTTAAAACATTTGAAATTGAAACCTGTAGAGTTCATACGAACAAAGTTTGAAGAATATTACAAGAAAATGCATTCATTAGCTAGTTCCTTTCCTATGAAGGAGAAGCGTGAATTTGGTTTTGCGATGTTTGAGGGTTGGATGCTTCGACATAAAAGTTTTGAACATGATAACGACCTGATTCATTTTCTTCGTGACTCGGTTCCTTCTGACGTATATTATTCAAGTGCCTACTACAGGCATCCTGAAGCTGAAATGGACAAGAAAGGTTGGCTAGGGGCAGATCTAGTCTTCGACATAGATTCAGATCACATTCCAACTGCTTGTGAAAAATTCCATGACAGGTGGATCTGTCAAACTTGTGGTATGGTAGGAAAGGCAGTCACACCTAGGACATGTCCTGCTTGCAAAGGTGAAAAATTCCAAACAAACACGTGGCCTTGCGAAGTTTGTTTAGACTCTGCAAAGAATGAGAGTAGAAAACTTCTCGACTTTCTTATGCAGGATTTCGGGTTGTCTAATAATTACGTGCATGTGTTCTTCTCTGGACATCGAGGGTACCATATTCATGTTGAAACTGAATTTATCCGAACATTGGATTCCATAGCTCGGAAAGAAATCGTAGACTATGTTTGTGGTTTAGGCCTCAATATAGCACCTTACCACCTAACTAAGAAGGACCAAAGGAAAAAAACTTCTTTTCCATTGATCCTCCATAATAAATCAGGTTGGCATCGCCGAGTGACTCAAGGTATTCAAAACTTCATTCGCACAGCTAGCGAAGGGGATTTTCAAAAAATTGGTATACAGAAGAAAATTGCCAAAAACATAATTCTAAACAAAAACAAGATACTGAGAAATTTGGAAAACGAAAGAACAGGGGGATTTCCTAAAGGTATTGGACAAAAGACTTGGACCAGGCTATCAGAATACATACTTAGCATACAATCAGCCAAAATCGATACTGTCGTCACAACGGATATCCATCGTTTGGTTAGATTGACTAATACCCTCCATGGAAAGACTGGACTTAAAAAGGTAGAATTTTCCATTAAGGAAATAGACGACTTTGATCCTTTCCAAGATTCAATAGCCTTTCAAAAAGGGAACGTAACGGTTTTCGTAACTGATGTTCCAAAGTTTCGATTAGGAAACGAAATTCTAGGCCCTTACAAAAAACAGAAGATTAAATTATCTACAGCAGCAGCTATACTGCTTATCTGCAAAGGCAGAGCTGAGTTGGTGGAATAGAATGTACAAAGAATTATTTGACGCTTGGATAGAAGAGCTTGGACACTCGGAACTTCAAAAACTTCCATCAGACTTCTATTCAAGAATGGCTAACTACCTAAAAAAACTTAAAAAAGAAGGTCGAATGCTCGACAGAAAGTCTGTGAAGGCTAAACTTCTAGAAAAGGAAATCCAAAACGTGATACGCATGATCAGTGAATTAATTCAGACACGATACAAAAAACTGGTCAATGAAATGTCATATGGAGAACAAATTAAGATGAACAGTCTCACGACTGAAGAACAAACGATCTACAAGGGAATTCAACCCTTTACAGATGCATACAAGGCATTTGCAGATAGAATCCTTCATACACACCTATCTGGGGTTCAAGTTGAAAAAGAGAATAGCCGAGGTGTTTTACGCTTCATGAAAGACGTCCCAGAGATTATAGGAGTAGATATGAAAGCCTACGGCCCATTCAAAGCTGAAGATGTTGCATCTTTGCCTTTAGAAAACTGCGAAACACTGGTTAACCAAGATCTGGCTAAGAGAGTTGATGTTTAGATTACTTTCAAAAAGATATAAGAACAAGCATGTTATTCTATGAGAAAGGCCAGTAGTGATGGAAGTGAATGTTCCAAAGGAGATTAGGACCCATTGTCCTCGTTGCAACGCCCATCAAGTTCACACAATAACTCTGTATAAGCCTGGAAAAAGAAGAGCCCTTGCTGAAGGTGAACGTCGCCACGAACGGGCAAAGCAGGGTTACGGAGGGCAAAAGTACCCCCTTCAAAAGAAATTCGCGAAAACCACAAAGAAACAAACTCTAAAGTACCGATGCAAGGTATGTGGACACACCAGACATAGAAAAGGAATTCGGCTAAGAAAACTGGTAATAAAGTAAGGAGAATCAAAACATGGCTGAATGGGAAAAACTTATTCCGAGACCCAAAAGCAAGTTTGTTAGGGTTAAGTGCCTGTCATGTGGCAATGAACAACTTATCTTCAACCACGCTACCAGAGAAGTCAAGTGTAACGTTTGCCAGACTGAGCTTGCAACCTCTTCAGGAGGAAAAGCAACAATCAAAGGAGAAATAGTAGCCACCTTCGAATAAAGAGGAGAATCTTGATGTCTTTAAAGAGAGAGGAATGGCCAGAACGCGGAGATTTGGTCATGGCAACTGTTGAAAACGTTCTAGGATATGGCGCCTATGTTAAATTAGATGAATATAACAGAAAAGGACTGTTACATGTTTCTGAGATCTCTTCATCTTGGATCCGTAACATTCGTAACTTTGTAAGGGAAAAACAGAAACTGGTTCTGAAAGTCTTACGAGTTAATATGGAAAAAGAGCATATTGACCTCTCTCTTCGAAGAGTGACAAAACGGGAAAGAATCGAGAAGATCAGATCTTGGAAGCAGGAGAGGAAAGCTGAAACTCTACTCCGCAGTGTTGCTGAAAAGACAGGAATTTCACTTGAGGAGATTTACCAGAAAGCAGGCAGACCTATGGAACAGGAGTATGGCCTATACGAAGCCTTTGAAAAAGCAGCTCAGGATGGCGAGGAGACACTAATAACAATCGGTGTTCCGGAGGATCTTGCAAAGACCCTAGTAGAGATAGCTGAGGAACGCATCCAAATTCCCTCTGTGATGGTAAGGGGAATAATTAATCTTACATGTGCAAAGCCCAATGGAGTTAACGTCATCAAAGAATCTTTCTTAACGGCTAAAAGAGCCAAAAAATCGAAAGCGATCAAGTTTCGCTTCTACACCGTTGCATCTCCTAAATATCGAATTGAGGTCCAGGCTCAAAGCTATAAGGATGCAGAATCAGCCCTGCAAAAAATGGCTGAAAAGGTGATATCAAACGTAACCAGCGCAGGTGGACACGGCTCCTTTGAGCGGGAAAAATGATGGTGTGGCTATTAAGAAAATGCGAAGCATGTAAAGAATACACCCTGGAGAGAGAAACATGCCCATACTGCGCAGGACGTGTCCGAACACCACACCCCGCAAAATTCTCACCTGACGATAAATATCTTAGATATAGGATCAACCTGAAGCGAAGTTATCAAAAATGGAAAGAACCTTCATTGAAAAAATCAACCAAATCAAATTAAACAACCCAATCTTAATTGAAGGCCTTCCTGGTCTAGGCTTAGTAGGAAAAATCACCGTCCAATACTTAATTAAGCACTTGAAAAGTAAGAAACTTGCCCATCTATATTCTCCCCACTTTCCGTACTATGTACTCGTAAACAACAAAGGAAGTGTCAGGCTTCTACGGGGAGCCTTCTACTTTTATAAAAACGAAAAGGGATTAAACGATCTGATACTTTTCACAGGTGACAGTCAAGCCCAGACAATCGAAGGCCAATACGAAATATCTAACCACATCCTAAACTTCGCGAGAGAACAAGGCGTGGAGATCATTATAACGATAGGTGGATACAGAATGGAAGTAGAAGGAAAACCTAAAGTAATCGCTGTGGCTACAAATCGTAAGTTATTAGATCAAGCCTTACAATCAAAGGCCGTGCTGGGATCCATGGGTAGCCCCATCGTTGGAACTGCTGGCTTAATTCTAGGGTTAGCTCACTTCAAGCAAATCGACGCTCTTTGCTTGCTTGGTGAAACGAGAGGTTATCTACCAGATCCTAGATCTGCCAAAAGCGTATTGGGCGTTCTGAATTCACTGCTTGATATTAGTATTGATCTATCTGGTCTGAACAAAGAGATCATCAAGGCAAATAAAATGATTACGCGTCTACAGAAAATTGAAGAGAAAAGATCTCTACAAGAAGAAATGCGAAAGAGAGAAGACAAACGGGTAACCTACATTTCATAGAAAATTAGACAGACCTGCAATCTTAGCTCAGCAACTCAATCATACAGGATAAATTATTTCCACAATTGATTTCCAGTATTACTTGATAGTTGCATATCTTAATCATCCATCATAATAGTAATTTCTAACTTGCGTTGTTTCCTGATACATACAAACCATCTTACGCCTCTTTTTGTTAGATTTAGCAGGTCATCTAAAGGAAGGTTGTATCCATATGTTAACGGACAAAAAGGGGCTAAGTGTCGTCGTAACAACTTTGATTATTCTAGTTGTTTCAGTATTGTTGGCGACAGTAGTAACATTCTACGCCATAAATGTTACCACAACAAGAGTTCAGGAAGAGTCATTACACTTGGCGAAACAACATGTATGGTATAACACCTCTGGATCCTGGGCTGAAGCTGGAATGGTTATCCTCAATACAGGTGGAAGAGACGTTGTCATTGACAAAATTTCAGTTCGAGGACAGGAATCCTCATGGTCGAATGTTTATTACTGGAGGACCAACACTGTCACCATCTCTGACGATCTTGATGTGACATCGACTGACATAACTGGAGGAAACGTCAGCATCACGATTCATGGAGTTACACGTAATTTTCAACAGGCAAATGACGATCTAACACTAAGATCCGGTTGGACCATCATTATATACATAATGAATCCAGACAGCATAGCATTAAATGATGTAGGCACAACGGTAGGAATAACAGTATTCACATCAAATGCTCAGTATGCTGTTCAAACAAACATTGAAGCAGCACAATAACAATCCTTCTTCTTTCCAACCATTTTGTTAATCAAGTCTTCTTCAAGTATCCCTCTCTGGGTGAATAAATGGTTCCTTCCCGCAATAATTGCCCCATAAGTTTCTCTGCTTCTCCCTCTGAAATATTGTGTCTAGTCTCGAGCTCATTTAACAGTGCTGTTTTTTCAACCAAGCCTGTTTCCTTTTCCATCTGTATCATTGTGGATAACACAATTTGAAGCTTGTCTCTGAGGCTCTTTGGCTTTCCAGTCATTATTAGATCAATATCTATCTTGGATGATGAGACGTCAATTCCAACTTCCTCTAAAGACCGTTTCATTATTGCAATTGCAGCCTCTGCATCCTCTACCGAAATTTCTTTTCGTAGAGCAGATTTTGCTCTAGCTTCTGATGTTCGTACAAGTGATTCTAGTTGACGGGCAGTTATAGCGACTGGTGATCCTTCTGTCTCGCTTGCAGATCGCATCATCATATAGAAGTCCTTTAAGCGGAGAAGTGCTTTTTCTGTTAGGACCGGCTTTATGCTTTTAGCATATTTTATGTATTTTCGTAGCAGGTCTAACTGGATGGGTGGCTCTACTGGAGCTGTTCCCCGTTTATGGATTTCTAAAATGTGTTCAGACATTCTACTGTCTGACTCCTTATCAGGGACGTCTCTCAAGACAAAGATCAAGTCAAACCTTGAGAGTATAGTAACAGGTAAAGAAATGTTCTCCGCAACGGTTCTATGAGGTTCATACCTTCCTAACGCCGGGTTTGCAGCTGCGAGAATAGCTGTTCGGGCATTAAGTGTGGCGACGATTCCTCCCTTGGCTACTGATACAGTATGTTGCTCCATAGCCTCGTGAATCGCGACTCTGTCTTCCTTACGCATCTTGTCCATTTCGTCAATACATGCAATCCCTTTATCAGCCAGTACTAGGGCACCAGCTTCAAGTGTCATACCTCCACTCTTTTCTCGAAGAACTGCTGCTGTTAAGCCGGCTGCGGTTGTTCCTCTTCCTGACGTATAGAGGCCACGTGGAGCAAGTTTTGCAACGTACTGGAGAAGTTGAGACTTTGCAGTTCCTGGGTCTCCAATGAAGAGGATATTCATGTCTCCTCGTATTGAGATGTCAGGTAACTGTTTTGGAACACCACCAAAAAGAAGGTACATGATCGATTCTTTTACGTGGTCATACCCATAAATTGAAGGGGCCACTGAACTCATTATCTTTCTGTGAATCCAAGGATCCTTGGAAAGCTCAATTATTTTCTCTTCTTCTTCTGGAGATGGAAGAATCATTTCAGGCTCTTTACCCAGAACCTGGATAGAGTTGGCATCTGAGTGTAAGTTGAATGTACGAAGTTTTCCAACCCTAGGGAGGCTTGGAGCGATTGCACGAACTATTCCGACAACTGAAATATGATCTCCTGGTCTTGCTACATCCACAATTTCGGTTCCGATGAGTTTTATGTTTAATGTGCGAGGAAGTTGTCCAGGAGGTAGATCTTCTGGTCGTTCTTGAATCCTAAGTTGCTGAGAATCTACAAATGCTGATTCATCTTGTACAAAGTCAAATGGGCCTTTTCCAGCGCAATTAGGATTATTACATTGGAAGGGGGCACTTAGAAATGGGCCTGCCTGATCCACAGATGTTGTCTCTCCGCATCTTCTACATCGGAATGTTCCCACTATCACCATTGGATGAACAGGGGTCGCTCGAACAACTATTCCCTCAATCATAGCAAGCTTTCCAATATGATCTGAGCCAAGTCTACGTAGCTGAGTGATCTCCATCAACTTCACTATTCTGACAGTCACCGGGTCTGTCAATGCTTCCAGCTTTTCCCCATAGTCAGGGTCTTCAATTCGTAATTGGGCAAACGCAGCGTCGTTTGCGGGTTTAAGGTATTCGTCAGGATTTTTCAGAAGTTCTTCTGCAAGTTCTGGATCAAAGGTAACCAAGTCTTCGAAATCGACAGTCAATGTTCTTCTATCTTCTACAGTCATCTGTGAGATTCTTCGTCGGTACTTTTCAGTTTTGAAAAACTCTTGTAATTGTTCTTGGGGATCTATGATATCTAATTCTTCCATCATTCATCTTCTTCCGTATTTTTTAAGGCCTGTTTGTGCCAAACATCGACAAGATTATGAATCTTGTTATAAAGAAGTCGTTCTTCTCTGGTGAGATCATTTAGTGTCTGCTGTGTTTGAGTTGGAGCCGAGGCGAGTGATACAATCTTCTTTACTCGTGAATTTATTATGTCTTGTGCTAGTTGATTGGCCTTCTCTCTTTCCAGAGTTTTGTTAGGTTTTTTAGTTATTTCTAACTCTAATTTTTGAAAGTATCTGCGTAGTTTTGGATAGAAATTCTCGGGTAATTTAGACATACGTCTTGAAGATTGAACTCGTTCTTTCCATTGGATTTTTGCAAGTCTAGCTAATTCCAATCTGTCTTCTCGAAAACGACCAATTCCAGAATTAACAAGTTCCCTAGCTATCCAGTACCTGACTCTATATTCGTTTCCTTCTTCAAAAGGTCCTATTTCTAGTCCTGCTAGGTCAATCTTCTGGCAATTTCTGTTTGCAACAATCTTTACTAGTGAATTTTCGAAGTCAAAGTCTAATTCATCAAGTTGGTTAGCGAGCATTCTGGAAATCTTCAGCCCTTCTCACCCTTAAAAACAACTATCGTGAAGCAAATATAACAGGTATAGTTTAAAATCTTCGACAAGATATTCAAGAAAATTCATGTTACTATGAAACCTATCGTTCTATTGTCAGGGCCATTTACCACGGTTGTTCATTGCTTCACTTACACACCCGACACCAAACATGTTACCTTTGCTGGACCCAAAACAAGAGATTCGCTTCTATTTTAGAGATGAATTTGTTGGAGTGAGCGATTATAAACTTGGATTAAAGGCGCCCTAGAGCATGCATCGCATCAACAATTTTTTTAATTGCTGTGATGTAAGCAGCTGTTCTCATATCTAGAAGGCCTGATCGTGTGGTAAAAGAAGTGTCTACTTCAGATTGCTTTGCGGTTTGATAAGTATCTTTGAAGGCTTTTGTCATTACTTGTTCAAGTTTTTCATCAACTTCTTCATTACTCCAATAATATCCCATGCGGTTCTGAACCCACTCGAAGTAGCTTACTGTAACACCTCCAGCATTAGCTAAGACATCAGGAACGACCACGGTACCTTTTTCGTGTAGTATTTTGTCTGCTTCGATAGTTGTTGGTCCATTTGCCTCTTCCACAATAAGTTTTGCTTGAACCATGTCAGCGTTATTTTCAGTTATTTGATTTTCTAAGGCTGCAGGAATAAGTATGTCACAATCTATTGTGATTGGATCTATAGTTTCTATCTCTTTACTTTTTGGAAAACCTTTAACACTACGTGTTTTTGCCTTAAATTGTGCAAGTTTTATCGGATGTAAACCCTCAGGATTATATGCACCGCCTACAGAATCGCTGACTGCTACGATATTACTGCCTATTTCATAAAGATATTTAGCTAGAGGTTGTGCCACGTTACCATATCCTTGCATAGCAACTCGTGCTCCCTTTAGGCGTATGTTGAAGGTTTTTGCCGCTGCAAGAGTAGCAAAGAATGCTCCACGGCCGGTTGCAGTGCTTCTTCCCCTTGAACCACCTATTTCTAAAGGTTTAGCTGTTATTATTCCCGGGACACTTTTTCCGACAATTTTGTAGTATTCATCAGTAAACCATCCCATGATTTGAGCATTTGTACCCACATCTGGTGCAGGAATATCTTGGTCTGGACCAACGAACTTCACTATTGCAGCTGCATAGCCTCTTGTTAATTGTTCTAGTTCCCCTTCTGACATTTTCTTTGGATTGCATGTAATGCCCCCTTTTCCACCGCCAAAAGGGACGCCAACAACAGCATTCTTAGTACTCATCCAAAATGCCAGTGATTTGACTTCGTCCAAACATACATCTGGGTGATAGCGAATTCCACCTTTAGCTGGACCTCGAGCTGTGTTGTGTTGCACACGATAGCCTGTGAAGACCTTTTTTTTTCCATTGTCCATTTCAATAGGAATTGAGACAATTAATGTTCTTTCTGGGCTACCTAGGACTTCTACAATATCAGATCCCAAATTCAGTGCAGTTGCTGCCTTCTTCAGTGGTCTCAACGCTTTTTCATACAAGTTAGAGGAATTTGACATCTTTACCATCTCTATACTTGCAAAGAACGTACAAGCATGAGGTCAATAACATGTTATTTAACATTACCCCTAATTTCTCCAAAGGTAATCATTAGATTAGTAAAAATCATTAGTAAGGTGAATAGGTTCTCATACTTTGAACGATTCTCTCAGGTACATGTTTTAACATCGCAAGATGAAGGTAAACAAACAATATGAACTAACGCTCGCTAAACATTACCTAGTGAAAAAATAGAAATGAACATTAATGAGTGTAATGCAGGCGAATAGAGTTTATTAACAATTGTCCAATTATTTAGTGAGGTTACTCCTTTGAGTTTTGAAATGTGGACTGAGAAATACAGGCCAAAGACATTAAGTAACATGATAAATCAGAAAGATATAGTTGAACGTTTGAAAAGTTTTGCAGCATCGAAAAATGTTCCCCACTCCATCTTTGCTGGTCCTCCTGGAACAGGAAAGACCACAGCTGCCCTTTGTTTGGCTAGAGATCTCTATGCATTTGGTTACAGGGAACACTTGATGGAGTTGAATGCAAGCGATTCTCGAGGTATTAATGTAGTTAGAGAGACAGTAAAGACCTTCGCTAGAACTCGTTCCATAGGCGAGGTTCCTTTCAAGATTATGATTTTAGATGAGGCGGATAACATGACCTCGGATGCCCAGCAAGCTTTGAGAAGAACTATGGAACGGTATACAGAGACATGCAGGTTTATTCTGATCGCAAATTACAGCGGAAAGATTATTGAACCAATTCAATCAAGGTGCGCTCCCTTTAGGTTTAGATACTTGTCTCGAAATGATCAAGATCGTTATCTAAAATCGATTGCCAAAAACGAGAGCCTTGAACTCTTGGGTGAAGGATTGGACGCTATCTTCGAAGTTTGCAGCGGAGACCTGAGAAGAGCAGTTAATAATTTGCAGGCTGCCGCATCCCTAGGTAAACCAATCGATGCGAAAACAGTCTATTCAGTTGCTGGAAGAGCAAATCCAATCGACGTTCAAAAACTTATAGAAACCTCAATGAAAGGAGACTTTCTGAAAGCGAGAGAACAGTTACGTGACATGATCCAGAAATATGGCGTCGCGGGAAGCGACATCATCCATCAAATTCACTCTGAAATCTTCAGATCCAATATTGCTGAATCATGGAAGATAAGACTTGCAGACACAATCGGAGAAGTTGACTATCGTCTGGTTGAAGGATCCAATGAAGAAATCCAGTTGAGCGCACTTTTAGCAAAACTTGTTGAAGCAGGTCACGAGATGGAAAAAAGAGTCTAGGTGTAAATTGTGTGTGCAGCTTGGGTCATCAAATACAAGCCCCGCTCCATAAATCAAGTAGTGGGTAACAAGGAAGTCCTCAAAAAAATAATGGACTGGCTAAGATCCTGGGAGAAAGGCCTTCCTAAGAAACGGGCTGCTTTCCTTTATGGTTTACCTGGTGTCGGAAAGACGGTTACAGCTGAAGCAATAGCTGAAGATCTTGGTATTGAGCTTGTGGAGAAGAACGCAAGTGACTATCGTACAGAGAAAGCAATCAAACATTTTGCTGGATTAGCTTCCCAATATGGATCATTATTTGGTAGAAAAAGACTGGTTCTTTTAGATGAGCTGGGTGGAATAACTGGCTCAGCAGACAGAGGAGCCATCAAAGCCACAACAGAAATAATTAAGACAGCGCGATTCCCCATAATTTTGACTGCCAATAATGCTTATGACCCACGTTTCTCCACGCTTCGCAAGTACTGCCTTTTACTAGAATTTCGGAAGCCAACTACAAGTGATATTATGAAGCATTTGAGAAGAATTTCTTCAATAGAAGGGATTCAAGTTGACGAGAACGTCTTAAAATATCTCGCTCAACGTTCAGCAGGTGACATTCGTTCTGCTGTGAATGATCTTCAAGCCACAGCTCAAGGTAAGAAACGATTAACATATGACGATGTATCTTGGCTCGGTTATCGTGACAGACAAGAGAAGATCTTCACAGTGTTGAGAATGATAATCTATGGAAAAACATGCATAAGCGCAAAACAAGCATTGAATATGGCTGACACAGACCTTGACATGCTCTTTGAATGGATATATGAGAATGCCCCACGCCACCTTTCAGATCCTCATGATCTAGCTGAAGGTATGAAGGCTCTTTCGCTTGCAGATCTTTATCGTGGTAGAATACAATCAACACAGAACTGGGGCTTCACTCGTTACGTTGTAGATCACATGGCAGCTGGCGTGGCTATGGCTAGGCAGAACACTAAGGTTCGAGGATGGATTCCCTTTAAATTTCCTGAGAGAATACGGATGTTGTCAAGATCCAAAGCTGTGCGAGCTTTACGATTGAAGATAGGATACAAAATAAACCATAAATGTCATATTTCTGCTCGCAAGGCTTCAGAAGAAATTATTCCATACTTGCAAATAATCTTCAAGAATGATAGGAATATGGCTGCTGGGTTAACGGAATGGCTCAACCTAGATGAACAAATGGTAGATTATTTATCTGGAACCAATATCCGAGCTAAGTGAAGCCATAATTACCCAAAAATCATTAGGCTATTCTTCTAGTGGATTCTGCTTCCCTCGGATATGTCTTTTTCTGGTTGTAAACAAACAACGTTTCCATCATCATCCTCTGCAGCCAAGATCATGCATTGAGATTCTATCCCCATGAATTTTCTTCGTTGTAGGTTTAAGAGAAAGGCATAATTTTTTCCAACCAGATCCTCAGGTTTATACCAGTTCAGAAGTCCTGCAACAGCCTGTCTTTTCTCACTCCCAAAATCAACTATCATTTTTATGAGGTTTCGAGAGTTTGGAATCTGATCAGCTTTCAAGATCTTTCCTATTCTCATATCTATATTCTGAAATTCCTTAAATGAGATTTCCATTGATATGCATCCTCTTTAGATTCTCCATGTTGAAGGCATTCATGTTTTATCTCTTTCTCTTTCTTTTATAATTTCCTTGATGATTCCTGTCACTCCTTCCCAACCTCTATCAGTCTTTGAATAGACTATTTTCAAAGCTTCTGCCAAAGTTAATCTTTGGAGCTCCGGAGCATTAGCTTTTCTGGCAATATAAGTTGCGGCGTTTAAAATCTTACTGTTCATTCTAGAATCAATAAAATCTGCTAGATGACAGATCAATGCTTCAATGGTGTGTGGCCTTATAGAGCCGTAATCTCCATGATGCGCGGAAACTATGTGAATAAGTTTAAGAGGAAAATCTCTTCGTATAAGTTCTGAAACTGCCAAGGACACATGATCTAAATATTCTGCTAAGGGTGACTGGATGTAATTTTTATTTCTATTTAGGGCATATGTGTTTGGCTTGAATAGGTCATGTAATAGAACACCTGCGATGACCAAATCTCGATTAACTCTTCCTTTGTAAACTCTCTCAACAGATCTACACAATGCTTTGGCAAGAATGGCTGTTGACTCGACATGTTCCAAGTAGCCTCCTGAATAGCAGTGATGATGGGATAACCCTGCAGGTGATGTGTCAAACGGTAGCCCTGAGAAAACCTCACCATCGATTCTAAGTGTTGGGTCTTCCATTATGTTGATGACTTTTTCACGTAGTTTTTGGTTTTTAATTTGGCTTGCTAGCTTTTTTAGTTTTGGATGAAGCATAATATCCACTCATCTTTTTTTATGTAATGAGTTGATATTGATGTTTCGCTTCATTATGTTTGCAGCCTCGTGAGCTCTTAGAATTGGTTCCACTACGCGTTTATCTCGTATGCATTGTTTTACAATTCTCACAGCGGTTTGTAACGAAACCTTGTGGCCCACGCTAACATAGATAGGTTTTGAACCTTTTTTTGTTATGACGCTTACCCCAATGATCTCGTTTTTCCTGTTAATGATCAAGCCATCTTTCATGTCTGATTCCTCCTTTACAATATTTCCCGTGAGATTGCTTTTTGCTATCCCTATTGTTGGAATTTGTAATACAAGACCGATATGGCAGGCAAGACCACAATTGTAAGGGTGTGCAAGCCCATGACCATCAACAAGAATAACATCAGGTCGCTTTGTCAATTTCTTTAAGCTGTTGGTTATTGGAGCCGCTTCTCTGAAGGAAAGTAAAGTCGGGATGTATGGAAAATAGGTTCTCTGCACCACTGTCCTAGACTCGATGAGTGTTAATGAAGCATAATCTAAAACAGCTGTGGCTCCAATAGAATAGCTTTTAGTGTATGCAACGTCAACTCCAGCTACAAGCCCAATTTCTTCTGGTAGTTTATCCTCAACAATGACTCTTTTTGCCATAAACAACTGGGCATTTCGTGCTTTAGCAACAGAGAAACTTGGTTTCACCCTAACAGTTACCTTCTCCATGTTCGTCTGACGAAGGGATCACCCAATATTACCTAATGAGGTTTCAAATTCCTTCAGGCTTTTCTCGAGTGAATTTCTACGCACTTCTTGTGTGATATCTCCTCGAGTAGCCTCAATAATTCTTCTAGCCACATCACATTTTCTTCTCAGCCCGTGAACAAAGATGAATGCCTCATCCATGGCCATGAGTTCAGTGTAAATTTTATCCATCAATTGTAGACATGCTTCACCTTTCCTTAAATCGCCCTCACGTAGAGCGTCCAACGTAAAGCGTCTGTACTCTCCAATAACATCAGCTAGGCCAAGGACATAATCAGATGGGGATACGCCTAGCTCCTTTGGTTTTGGGAATCCTGACTCCTTGACGAGCCTTAGAAAAATGTTGGCTTCAGAATATTCTTGACATGCAGCGCTAAATAGGCCAGTATAGATGATTTCAGGGTGTTCAGTTGCCAAATTATTTAGGGTTATTATGATTTTTCTGGCTTTTCTAATCAACTCTTCTGCTTTTCCTAGTTTTTTCTGGTGGATATAAAGTATTGCTTGCTTTGAAAGGCTTGTAGCCTTCCGCATCTTCATTTGGGCTTCTTCTCGAATTACCTTTTCTTTTTTCAGTTCTTTTTTTATCCCATTTAGAATTGTTTTTAGAGAGATCATTAATTCTTCATCCTTTATACAAGTATATTCGTGAATAAATTTTATGACATTAGTTCGCGTACGTTAAGATTGCTCTTTACTATCATGAACATACTACTCTCGTGAAATCTTGGATAAATGTTAATCATTCTCAAATCTTATCGGCTTCTCAAGTCTACTTAACAAAATCACTCGGCTTTCTGGTGATTTGTCGACTATCTTGAATCCAGTTTCCTTTGCTAACTCCAAAGCGAAACTCTGCATATCTTTGTAGCTGGGCATGTTCTTGTAATCTAGCCGTAATCTGGAAAACCCAACATGCATGTAGGCCTTTGGTTCAATGTATGTTGGTTCGGCTGCCTCAAGAAGTTTAGCATATTTTTCTGGGTCTTTCATATTGACTCCGCGTACAGATGTTATTCGAATAACCTTTGGACATGAGAAGCTTGGAAGAATTTCTAATGTTTTTCTGAGTTTTTCCCATGCTTTTGGAATCTGTGGTCGGCATACTTTTTTGTATGTTGCTTTATTTGGTGCACAGATAGAGATGTAGAGTTGAGTTGGTTCTTCACTCAGTGAGTTTAGAACTGAAGGCATAGTACCGTTTGAGACGAGGAATGTGGTGAACTTTCTTTTGTGGAATCTTTCAATAAGATCTCCTATCGGTTCATACAATGTGGGTTCACCTGTTAAACTTATGGCAGCATGTCTTGGTGTTGTGGCTTCTTGGAACTTTTTTAAATCTGTTCGTGTGTTTCCTTTGTATCCACTTAGTATCTTGAGCTGAGCCTTGATGCTTCCATCTATAATCTCTTCTGGCGTATCCCATATCGGTATCTTCATTTCGTCCCATTCTATCTTCAGATCACCGCTTTGGGCCCTCCAGCAGAACAGGCATTTTTGAGTGCAGTTAAAGATGGTCGGGGTCATTTGTATGCATTGATGGGTTTTTATTCCGAAGAACTTTTGCTTATAGCATGGTCTGTCATGGACAAGTGTTTCATAAAACCATCTGCACCTTTTTATTGCTGAATGATGCCCCACTATATGGTATTTCTGTTTCTTCAAGGTTTCAAGAAGCTTGTGTGAATTTGCAATTGTCAAAATGAACCATACCTGTCAGAGATATAATTTCGTAACATGAGGTTCTCCGTTTTCATGTAATTTATTGACACTATTTGAATGTATATTGGGCAGTTTGGAATTGGTTGATGAAAGCTTTAACTTCCTCTTTAAGGTTCTCTGTGTTTTCCTTATCGATGATTGTCCTCTTTATCAATTCAGCTATCTTCTCCATTTCATCTTTTTTCATTCCCCTTCGCGTGACTTCGCAAGTTCCAATTCTGATACCGCAATCAGTGATGATGTTTGCTTCTTGGAGCCGTTCAGCTACAACCCTGCCTTTTTCATAGTCTCCGTAATCCAGAATAACTTGGTGAGATTTCGTGAATCCTAGATCCTGACAGATTACCGGAAATCCATAATCAAACAATGTTTTTGCCAATGTTTTTGAGTTTTCAACGACCTGTTTAGCATATCTTTCTCCAAACTCCTTCATTTCACAGAGTGCGAGGGTCAATGCAGCTATTCGGTTCCAATGGGCATTATCCACAAAAGATGGAAAGATGACTTCCTTCAATGGTGCTCCATGCGTTTTATCTGCCAGAATGATCCCCCCCTGAGGTCCAAAAAAACTTTTATGGGTAGATCCAAGTAGAACTGATGCTCCTTCCCTAAGAGGGTCCTGAAACTGTCTACCAGCGATAAGCCCCAAAACGTGAGAACCATCATAACCAACGACTGCTCCATTCTCTTTGGCGACTGCAACTAACTCTCTAACTGGTTGCGGAAATGTGATCATACTTGCTCCAAAAATAATTAGCTTAGGCTTTACTCGTTCGATCTCCGCCTCAGCTTCAGCAACCATAATGTTCATATCATGCTTTGAAAATGGAAACCCGACGGTTTGGATTTTAAGAACTCCTGAAAGATTATCTTTCCAGATCCCAGGATACCCTCCATCTTCAGGAGAGACACACATAAGCAAATCGCCTGGATGTAAATAATGGGCAATTAAGATAAAATCTGCAATATGTCCAGAAAGAGGACGTAAATCCGCTGTCTCAGAACCAAATAATGCTTCAGCAATTTTCTCTCCATGCTGCTCAATCTCATCAAGATATCTAGTGCCCATATAGAAGCTGTCTCTTGCTGTGTAGCGGTTTCCAAGATCAGAGGAAAGTAGCTCCTGAACACTTGGACTCATTAGATTCTCGGAGGGAATAAGATTAAGGCAGGAATGTACACGCCATTCCTCATGGTTTTTAACCAAGTTGAGTACTTCATCAATCATCAGATCACCGAAATCTCGAAAGACTACTTCGTATATGCTTTAGTTAAAGTTACTCCTAATACCCAGCAAGTACGGCTTCTATAGTGTGATTCAGTATCCGCAGGAACATGACAGCAATACGCCCAAACACAAATGATAAACGCAAAACAGATTCACCCACTCATGTTACTTTTTAATCAACAACACGCCATAATTCATTATGTAAGGTTTGGTGAGAAATACTTTACCGCTTGAGGGTAACCCAAAGCTCTCAAAGAATTTTTGGGCTTTATATGGAGTAAATTCCCTTAAATGTCCAGGGAACGATTCCAATTCACCATAACTACATTGGAAATGAGTATCATCAGAATATTCACCTACGTCCTTATTCAAAGGGATATTCAAGCCCTTTGTACCTATGGGAACAGTGAAAAACGCATAGCCACTGTTACTTAGTGATCGAGTTATTTTTCTAACAACTTTATACAAATTAACTGGCAAGTGCTCAAGTACTTCAGAGCATATTAACAGGTCCCACTTTCCTGGAATAGGATCCGAACACAAATCTATCTTTAGGAAATTTTTCCAGTGTTTACTAATCTTAATATCAGAACAATAAGGATCAAAACCAAATTTCTTAGCTGATAAAAGCGCAATAAAGGGATACCATGCTCCCAACTCTAAAACTTTTGATGATTCAGTTAGACTGCAATAGTCCTCAATCATCTTTGCAGAGATTCTGAACCGTCTGTAATTGTAATTATAGTAGTCCTTCCAAACCTTTAACTCTAATTTTGCCCATAGTTCCCTAAGTGTTTCGATCACCAAGTAAAAACACCATTGAAAACACCATTGCAAGTATAATACGCTCCAGAGCCAGCAAGGGCTGTCTGAACTCCAAAGCTGTAGAAATGAAATTTTCTTTTGACAACAGGCTTTGACTACTTTTATGATGTCTACAATAGGGGGAATACAATGCTAAGACCTTAAAACCTTTTGATAAGATATGGTTCTTAATGAATGCATCTTCTAGAGTATGCAAGTAGTGAGGGATCTTTATATCATCCACAGCCGAATAACGAACCAATAAATCTTGACAACAACCACGAAGTTTGAACGTTCTACGTTGTAGAATTTGCAGCAATTTTTTCCGAAATCCTGTTGCGTTTCCTGCAACACTTAATCCATATATTGCGCCAACATCTTCTCTTATGTGTTTTCTAGCCTTCTCAAACCAGTTATCACATAAAATTGCATCACTATCCACAAAAAGGAACCATTTCGTTTTTACTTTTTCAATTCCTAGTTGCCGTGCTTTACCTCGTGTTCCTCGTGTTGATACTATTTCAACCCGGGGGAACCTTTCAGCAAGTTTCAATGTTTTATCAGTTGAGAAACCATCCACGATGATCAGCCGGTTAACCGGGATATTTTCATAAATTGAGCTAAGACAATGGCTAATCATTTTTTCACTATTTTTTGTGAGTACAATAACATCTATTTTCAGAGGAACAAATCCCAACCTATACCCTATCATTTCATCCATTACTAAAAACTTTTAATCCTCTCTGGCTGATTTAAATATCACGTGCAAGGAGTGCACGACATATTTCTCATTCACGTATATGATAAGTAAAAAAACCGGAATGTACACCAAAATTAATGAGCAGAATACAAAGACAAAGTTTAAAATGATCTTGATGTTAGAACTGTTCACTAAGTCAAATCAATGAGGGACCAGTTTGGCAAAACTCTCGACGTTAAGGATCAAACCAATACTAATCACCGCGCTTATTCTTACTTCTGTATTAATCACAATTGATCTGCTTCCTTCAGTAAGAGCTGATACAGTGAATCTGTCAATAGTTCCTACATCAGGATATGTCAAGACAACGGTGCAGATAATAGGTAACATATCAACACAGAATGGAACATACAGAATAGACTTTGACACAGAAGAAGTAGGGAGTGGATCTGCTGATTTACACACTGTAAATCATTCAATCATTATTCCTGAAAGACCTGAAGGAGATTATGAGATATCGTTACTTGACATAGACACAGGAGAACAAAACACTACCCTATTTACTGTAAAGCCATCATACGTGTTACGACCGGATACTCCACAACATCCTATTCAGCTTCAGGAAAATGATACAATTGAAATATCTGTGGAAATAACAGGAGGAAAGACGAATTACACTTACTCTGCGCGCAACATCAAAGTAGAACCTCCACCAGCCAACATGTCTTATGAGGCTGTTGGCAACATATCCACATCTAATTTAGGCAGTTACAACGGGAGTTTCATATATCCAACCCAGTTTTCAGTTGGGGCAAACACCAACTTTACTGGGAAATACTTAGTTCTATGGAACGAAACAGTGATAGATGAATTTTTCATAGGATTGACGAACTCTAGCGAGTACCACAGAGGAGACCTTGTTAACGTAAGGGCAGTTGACTATCAGCCTAACAGTGAGGTCAACATAACCATTAGCTTCCATGGTGAGACTGTGGATTTAATAACAGTAAATGTTACTGGCACGTTGATTGAGATGAACTGGTTGATTCCTGAAAATTCGTCTATTGGAAACTACACAGTTGATATTTCCCCAACTCCAGACTCTAAAGAAGGAGCAAGTGACAATCAAGACTTTGAAATTCCCGGCTTTAACGCAAGCATCTACACTCAAAACTTGGCTGATACTCGTATATCTGAAATATTTGTTAACGTTTATGACGTAAACGCCAAAAACTATCAAAATGTTACAAGCGATGAAGATGGATTGGCTGAATTTGTGCTTGAGAGAGGTGTTCATGTTTGCGAAGCGTTCTATAGAGAAGTAAGAGTTGGACGTAAGAACTTTACGATCTCAAATGTAAGTGTAACGGTAAATATCTCCTGTCAACTCTATGCTTTAAATGTCAAGGTGGTTGACCCGAAAAATGTGCGTATTCCCGAGGTTTCTGTAACTCTTAGCTATAATTATACTACAGATCTCGGTGGAAACAAAAATCGGACGGGAACAGACCTTAGAATGACGAATATCCTGGGAACCTGTCAATTCTCCTCTTTGCTTCCTAACATTACTTATGTAATTAATGGTTCACGTTATGGAGAAGTATTCAATCAGTACAACAATACGTTTCAGGGGCTATCAGTTGAAGCACACATAAATGTAACTTTATTATGTCCTCTGCGGACTTTATATGTCAATGTCACGGATGCAAACCATAATTCTATAGATACCTTTATGGTAACAACAAAGGAGTTAATGGGTGGACTACATTATGAAGGGAACACAACTAGTGGTAGAGTTATGCTTGGATGCACTTTTGGTAGATACACAGTTGAAATCTATGTAGCTGGCCTCAAGCTTAATGAGACTGTAATAGACCTTTTTCAAAATCAAAGTTTGTTGGTGAATTGTCAATACTACGGATTGACTGTTGACGTCAGAGTTGTAGATTTCTTCGGACGACCAATTCCGAATTTATTTGTGGAAATGCAAAGAGAAGGACTAATTCCACGCATAGTTCAGACAAAAAATGATGGGGTAGCCATTTTCACTGACGTTATCGGTGGAAGTGAAATGAAAGTTTCTGTTTACCTCGATGACGAGACACAACCATCCATGCAAACCACATTCTTCGTTGATTCAACCAGGACCATTGAAGTGAAGCTCTCAAGATACTTGTTCTTGGGAGGAATGCTTATTGAAACAAGCCACTTAGCAACAGCATTAGTGATAATATCTGCTGTTATACTTCTTATAGTGATAGAACTCTTTCGTAGGAAACGTCTCAAGTCTCATGAAAGTTAAAGCTAGAGTTAGAATAAGAAGTTACAGGGAAAAAGCTTTATATCAGCGCTCATGAAGGTATTCTTGACGAATTAGTGCTCCGACAATTGGTTTTATCAACATTGAATTGCAGGGGAGTCATGGATATAATGTCCCAAAATAAAAAGTGTTCTCCAACATGCAACATGTTTAGATGCGCTAAAAAGGCGTTTATCCGTCGTCAAAACGATGTTTGGTGTAGATGGATAGAAGATGCCTGCAACATCGCTAACTGTGCTTATGCTATATGTTCAAAGCGACGCCTCCTTCCAGGAGGAATCTGTGGAGAAACAGTACGAAGGAAGACAGCGGATAAACAACCTGAAGAAGTCACTGGTCCTCCTGTGAAGATACGGGGAAAGACCCTTCGGAGAATTGGAGATAAAGAGATCTTCTAAACCATTAATCTCCGCCTTTTTTCTTTTTTGAACCAATAAGTGTTAGTAAACGACTGACTATTCTGACGATACACGCTTAACAACGGGAGGTCTGATTTTCTTCAAGACCCTATAACCACAAATGGTGCATTTGGTTTCCCCACCACGAAGTTCCAACTCGCCAGAGGGAACTTTAGCCCCACATCTCAAACATTCATAAACGACTCCTGGCATAGCTTCGCTAGACATAATAACTCCCTTTCTACAACGAGTATTGATCCACTTTAAAAAGTTTTGCGAGCTATACTCAACCGAAACACACATTGAAAAAACGTTTGAAAAGCCACCTTTCTAAACAGCTTTCACATCAAGAGTTAATCAACATCTACAATTCCTACGATGTTATTGGAGAGATAGCCATTATAAAAACCTCAGAAGACACTAGAAAGCACGGTGAAATTATTGCTGAATCAATAATGAATACACATAAAAATATCAAGACCGTACTGGCTCAAACCGGAGCAATATCAGGAAGATTCCGCCTGAGACAGTTAGGATTCGTTGCTGGAGAGAAGAAAACAATCACTAAACACAAGGAATCGGACTGTCTTTTTTTAGTTGACGTAGCAAAATGCTATTTTTCTCCCAGATTAGTCTACGAGCGAATGAGGGTTGCTGGGCTCGTTAAAGAAGGGGAGATCATTATTAACATGTTTGCAGGGGTGGGATGTTACTCTATAATCATCGCTAATCATTCTAAAGCCCAAAAAATCTATTCCATCGACATCAATCCTTTAGCTGTCTCCTTCATGCGAGATAACATTAGACTAAATAGATTATGGAAAAAAGTTGATGCAATTGAAGGAGATGCGAAAGAGATAATAGAAAACAGATTTTCGAAGGTCGGAGATAGAGTTCTGATGCCATTACCTGAAAAATCCTTCGAATATCTATCATCAGCCATATCTGCGCTTAAAAAAGAGGGCGGATGGATACACTATTATGGTTCCACCCATGCCAAAAAAGAAGATCCAGCAGAGAAACTAAAATTAAAAGTAATAAAAAAAATGGAGGAAATGAAGGTACCCTTCAACATTCCTTTTCATCGAATTGTCAGAACGACAGGACCAAACTGGTATCAGGTTGCCTTAGACATAGAAATTTTTGATCCCGCACGCGCCAACCAATTATGAAAAAGATTGGTGACTTTGCTCAGTATGTTCACTAATTCGCTGGTATCAATACTAAGCCCGTGCAGAATAAAAGGCGCGTTTATGGAAAGACTTTATTATCCAAACAGTAAGAACATGACTATTCTGGAGGAGTGCCAAGTGAAGAGGAAGCTGATTGATATCTTGGCTTGTCCTATAGACAAGCACTATCCACTTGATCTCTTGGTCTTTAAGGAAGAAAAGGAAATTATAGCAGGCTTAATCGTGTGTTCTAAGTGTTTAAGATGGTATCCTATCAGAGATGAAATACCTGAAATGCTACCCGATGAATTGCGAAAGGAACATGAAGATTTACCTTTTCTTAAGAAGTGGAAAGATCAGGTTCCCAAGGAAATCCTTCAGAAAGGCAGACCATTTAATCTTAAGAAAAAAGGTTAGAACCTATAATCTAGCTTGACGACTTTGCCAGTTTTTGAAGACTTTAGGGATGCTTCCGCAATTTTCAGAGCCTTTAAACCATCCATTCCTGTAATTAGCGGTTTGGCTTTCCCTAAAACGCATTTTGCGAAGTGACGAAGCTCAAGTTTCAAAGGTTCTTTTAAGGGTGTTCTAGGTTGAACCGTTGACCTTATGTCCTCAACCGTTAATTCTTGAGTAATGAAGTCTAACTTCATTATGGCCTCACTTCCAGTAACCACCAGTATCCTTGTTTTATATGGTGTCAGCCAATTAGATTCTATAAAGGCGTTTCTTCCACCTTTAAAAGTGAGCATTATTTGAGCATAATCTTCGTGTTCTCTGTGTTTCATCCTTCCAGTTTTGGCATAAACAGCAATTGGTTCTTCATCGAATAAATATCGAGTGATGTCTATGTCATGGATAGCTAAATCCTTGACAACTCCCACGTCACCTATTCTTTCGGGCCACTGGGAAACCCTTTTTGCTGTGGCACATACAAGATCCCCTATTTCCTTTTTTTCGATTGAATCTCTGATTTGTTGAACTCCCGGGATGAACCTCATCAGAAAACCTACCGTAAGGTGTAGTTCTTCCCTCTCAGAGATCTTCAAAAGCTTCTCAGCTTCTTCAACCTTGTAAGACATGGGCTTCTCCACAAGGACATGTTTTCCTCTCTGCAAAGCTTTCAAGGCTTCTCCTGCCAAGTTTGTTGACCAAGTGCAGATACTGACAGCTTCGATGTCTTCTCTCATCAACATCTTTTCGACCTTTGTGTATGGTTCTGCACCATACTCTTTCGCGACTTCATTAACCTTATTTGAATCCATGTCGCAAACTGCCAGTAACTTTGTTTCCTCTAATTCACTGTAGACTCTTGCATGGTTTTTACCCCAGAAACCTGTTCCAACAACTGCAACTCCCAGCTTTTTCATTTAGTCCAGACTCCTCTACCTAATCCACGATATGCAAATCCCTTCTTTTCAACCTTTTCTGGATCTAGAACGCCTTCAAGATCAACGATAGCAGCAGGCATTTTTGCGAGTATTCTCAATCTTTTAAAACTAAGACGTTGAAATCGAGTGTGACCGGTAAGGATTACTAGGCAATCCATTCCTTCTGCAGCATCACCTAATCTTTTCTTGACTTCGAAACCTAAATCTATCAACATTTTTTCTGTAAAATATGGATCATAAAGGCTAACTTTGCATCCTCTCTTTCTTAAAATCTCTAAAAGTCTCTTCGCTGAACTTTTAGGCACATCTCTTCTATCACGTGTGCTAGAGACCCCTAGTAGCACGATTCGTGCTCTTCTTAAACTCTTTCCACAGTCTTTCAATGCTTCTCTAATTAATGTTACAGCATGTTTCAATGATTCCTTGTTGACATCTATAGTACTTCCCAGAATCCTAAGCCTTACGTTAACATCTTCTGCTTCCCGTAATAATAGATGTGTCTCTTCACTTACGTTATTTTGAGATAGAGCAGGAGAAACAAGTGATTCGTCTGAAACCTTAGCCAGAATCTTCAGAGTCTGTAGATAGTCTATGCCTATCTTTTCACAAAGACTAGCAAACTCATTGGACAGGGCTTTGTTTGTATATTGCTGTACAGCCTCAAAGATGGTCGCTATCTGTGCACTCCTAAAGTTATCTGTCTCAATAACACTATCCTCCGTAATAAGGTCTAGAATTGTAGAGGCCGCTTTCAAGCTTCTGTTATCTTGGGCTGCTACTATGCGTCTAGATTTAAGCAATTTGTCCAATGATTTTCTTTCGATTCTTCTTATGGGACTATACGCTAATCCAAAATGGGTTCCAACGATAAATCCTGAAGAACTCTCTAAACTATCCTTGATTAAGCCCTCCGGAGTCGTTAATCCAATAATAATGACGAGTGAACCACGTTTGAGAGCTGAACCTACACGTCTACAGTTTCTCTCAGTATTTAGGTGATCCACCTTTCTTTTTTCGTCAATCTTCAACTCTGTGGGTATAATTATGACATCGCTTTTTGAAACAGCTTCTTCTAAATTGTTTGTTACCTCTAAACGTCCAATCTTAATGTTCTTCCTGAGAAAGAGCACATTTTCATGTTTGAGAAAAGGTATATCTCCTTTTACCAGTTGTTCAACTGTTGCTTTATTTCTGCCTATACATGTAACTCTGAATCCTACTTTTAGGAAAAGATACGCGTGAAAGGTGCTGATTTTTCCGCAACCTATGATACTAATACTGTGTTTTCGCCGGTTCCTAACACTATTTAGATCCTCTGATCTTATGTCGATTATCGATGTGGACATCTAGATCCCCTTCAAATGCAAAAAAAATGTTCAATGCTTGAGTTTATCAATTATCCTCTCAAGTTTTAAGCTGTATTCTTGAACAAGTTGTGAAGCCCTATCTTCTATCTTCGCCTCTGCATATAAACGGTAGATTGGCTCCGTTCCACTTGGACGCATCAGAATAGAACTTTTATCATCAAACCATATCTTCACTCCATCAATAGTGCTTACATTAAATCCTTTTGTTTCTTTAATTAACACTTCAAGAACCTTTCCTTTAAGAACGTGTTCACAGTGCACTATCCCCTTTTTAATTGAATATTTTGGAAGGTTATCAAGCAATCGTGAAAGTTTTTCATCAGTCTTGGTCATGATATCTAGGATCAATGCTACTGTCATAGTTCCATCTCTCACCGATTGATGGGGACCATAGAAGACACCGCCATTCTCCTCTCCTCCCAACTTCGCTTTTGTCTTCTTCATAGTGTGCGAAACAGTTACACTTCCCACCTTTGTCCATATGATCTCACTTTCATAAAGGTCAGCAACATCTTTGATTAGTGTTGATGAGCTTACGGGAGTGACGATTTTTTCGTTTGGGTTATCCTCAAGGAAATATTTTTCAATTAAGGCGAAGGTTCTGTCTCCCCAATGAACCTTACCATTTTCATCAACAAATATCGCGCGATCAGCGTCTCCATCAAACGCTACTCCCAAGTCCGCATTCACTGCTTGTACCGTTAATGCAAGTGTCTTAAGATTATCTGGGTGTGGTTCCGGAAGTCTTCCCGGAAAGGTTCCATCAATGTCAGCGTTTATAGTAGTCACTTTACACCCTAATTCCCGAGATAATCGTGGTGCCACGAGGGCTCCCACGCTATTTGCTGGGTCGATTACCAAGTGATAACCCTTACCTAAAATTTCAGTTGTGTTGATATGTTGCTTTACACCCTGTATGTATTCATTAATCACAGTGGAAAGCTGACTTACTCTTCCTAGATTATGCCATTTTGCTTTCTCTAATAGGTCTTCAAAGAATATTTTTTCAATTTGTGCCTCTTGTTTTCTCGAGATCTCGATTCCATCGTTCCATATCACCTTTATTCCGTTATACTGTGGTGGATTGTGTGAAGCAGTCACTATGACTGCACCGTCTACCTTTTTCTTTTTGGCAGCGTATTGTATAGCTGGTGTTGGTGCCATCCCTGCTAGGATAACGTTGCAACCTACTGCATTGAGACCTGAGATGACCGCTTTCACAAGCATTGGACCACTGGTTCTAGCGTCGTATCCAACTATGAGGGTGCCTTTCTTGAAGAATGTGCCTATTGCACCTCCAATTTTCATGGTCTTTTCTATTGTTAATTCTTCGTTAACGACACCCCTTATTCCGTTTGTTCCGAATAATCGTTTTTTTCCAGTCATGATCAAGTTCTCTTTTTAGATTATGTTGGAGGATTCTAGCACTGTGTTGGAAACCTCTTTTCCTGGGCAGATTGAAACTCCCTCTGCAAGTGACACATCACCTCGTACTTTTACGTTATCACCAATAATACATCCTTTTCTAATCCTAACCTTCTTTCCGATAATTGTGTTTTCACCGATTATTGCACCTTCTATAATTGAACCATTATGGACTTCAACATTTGAAAATATGACAGAATCCTTGATCTGAACGTTTCTTTTGATTATGACATTTCTACCAAGAACTGCATAGGGCCCAATCAATGATCCCTCTCCAACGTGGACTTCCTCGCCAATGGCTGTGGGATTCTTAATTTTCCCTTTACCATGCAATTGATGAGTTTTTTGTGAATGTTGTGGAGAATCTAGTAGAATCTTGTTCACCTTTAGATATTCTTCTGGTTTTCCCGTATCTGTCCATAAACCATCATGTACATGTCCGTAGAGCTTTCGGTTCTTTGCAAGCAATGGAAAAACATCTCTTTCAAGAGAAACTCGTTTTTCCTTCGGAATATAATCAAAAATCTCAGGGCTTAGAACGTATATTCCAGCGTTGATTAAGTTAGTTGGAGCTTCTTTCGGAATAGGTTTTTCGATAAACCTCGTTATTCTGTTGCTATCTCCTAATTCAGCGACTCCATATCTGCTTGGGTCCTCAACCTTGTGTAGGCAAATTGTGGCTGCTGTTCTCTGTTCTTTATCACGGTTCAGGATCTCTTGGTAGTTCATGTCAGAGAAGATGTCGCCATTGAGAACTAGAAAGGGAGAATCGTGACCCAAAATAGTCTCAGCCTTCTTTATTGGACCGCCGGTTCCCAAAGGTTTTTGTGGAGGATCGACTGAAAAATGTATCTTTAGTCGATGCTCGGATTTTAGGAACGGTTTTATGAAGAACTCAGTTTGGCGATCAACTGCCAACACTAACTCTCTTATTTCACTCTTGATAAGTTGTTCAAAGATCCATTCTAGTAATGGCTTATTAATTATGGGAAATAGGATCTTCGGCCTTGTGCAGCTTAATGGGCGCATTCTTGTACCGAAGCCTCCTGCCAGAATAAGAGCTTTCAAGTCTCAGCCCTTCTAAATTGTAAGCTTATATTCAATGGGCAAGTAATAAAACGATTTCGTGGTAGGGATAAAACACTTTGAAAGTTATGTTAAACAAGATGAGTTGGACTGAAGCCAAAGCATACTTTACGCGAAAGAATATTGTGATAGTTCCTGTAGGTTCAAATGAACAACATGGGCCCCAGAACCCCTTAGGGACTGATCATCTGATAGCTGAGGCTATTGCTTTAGAGACAGCTAAGCGCACCCGTATACTCTGTATGCCCTTCGTTCCCTATGGAGTGAGTGCTCATCACAAACAATTCTACGGAACAATATCTGTATCTCCGAAGAATTTTAGGAGATATGTGAAGGATGTGTGCTTGTCACTTAACTATTATGGAGTACATAAGATTGTGGTTGTTAATGGCCACGGTGGTAACCGTGCAGCCTTGTTAGAATTGGGACGCGATCTAAGAAGGAAAGATGTTTTCCTATCCGTATTTCAATGGTGGGAAGCAGCAAACAAGGTCTTGCCTGATCTATTCACTTCAGATGAGCAAGGCCACGCAGCGGCTGAAGAAACATCAGTCAATCTGGCTTTGCATCCTGAATATGTCAATGTCGATAGGGCAGTTAACGAACAACCATCCAAACTCAAAGTAAAGGTGGAGGGTGTATCGCTTCCTATGGATACAGTGGACTACACAAGTTCAGGTGTTTTTGGAGATTCGAAGGAAGCTTCTGCTGAAAAAGGAAGACTAGTTTTTGAAGCCGTTGTGAAGAAGCTTGTTCAACACGTGAAACTTGTTGAGCAGACAAACATTAAGGATTTGATGCCCAAGTCCAAGATTTTATGAACTTATCTATTCCCATTCAATAGTAGCTGGAGGTTTGTGGGTTATATCATATACCACGTGGGTCACCTGCGGGATTTCGTTGGTTATTCTCGTTGATATTTTCTCTAAGATTGGGTATGGAAGCTTTGCAAAGCTAGCTGTCATAGCTTCTCGACTTTCAACAATTCTCACAGCTACGATGTACCCATAAGCCCTGGAATCTCCTTTGACTCCTGTTGCTTTTGTGTCAGTTAATACTGCGAAGTACTGCCAAAGCCCTCTTTCCTTGCCATGCCTTTCAATCTCTTCAGTTACAATCTGGTCTGCCTTCTTAACAATCGCTACCTTTTCTTTTGAGATAGTGCCAATGATTCTGACGGCTAACCCTGGACCTGGAAATGGTTGCCTGTGGACAATTTTGTCAGGGAGCTGTAGCATTTTAGCTACCTTCCTCACTTCGTCTTTGTACAAGTTTCGAAGGGGCTCCACAATTCTTTTAAATTTCATCTTTAGAGGTAAGCCACCGACGTTGTGGTGGGTCTTTATTTTGTCTGAGAACTTTCTGAAGCCTGACTCGATCCTGTCAGGGTATATTGTGCCTTGAATAAGATACTCCGTGTCTGTGCCTTCAGCGATCTCTTCGAAGACGCGAATGAATTCTTTACCAATGATTCGTCTTTTCTCCTCGGGATCTGAGACTCCCTTTAATCGTGTGATGAATCTGTTTTTCGCGTCGACCATTATGAGATTCAGCTTGAGTTTTTGGAAAACTTCCTTCACAAATTCAGGTTCATTAGATCGCATGAATCCATGGTCAACAAAGACTGCTGTTAGCTTATTGCCTATGGCCCTAGATGCGAGGGTTGTGGCCACACTTGAGTCTATACCTCCACTTAGAGCGGTGATTGCTTTTCCATTTCCCACTTCTTCTACTATTTCCCTTGTTGCTTTTTGTATGAGGTCTTCCATGTTCCAGTTTGGTTTGCATCGGCAGACGTTAAATATGAAGTTCTTTAGCATCTTGTTGCCTTTCTCTGTATGGATGACTTCCGGATGCCATTGTACACCGTAGATGGGCTTTTTTAGATGTTTTAGAGCTGCAACTGGACAGTCTTCTGTGTGGGCTAGAACTTTGTATTCTGGACAAGTCTGGAAGACTGTGTCACCATGACTCATCCAGACTCTCTCTGCCCTTTCTAGGCCTTCTAGGACTCCGATTGGTTCAGTAATGTGGACATGTGATATTCCATATTCTTTGTGTTTGGCTGGTAAGATCTTTCCTTGGGTTATTTTGGCAATAATTTGATGGCCATAACAGATACCAAGTATCGGAATATTCATTTTTAGGATGTTTGGGTTGGGTTTGGGCGCGTTTTTGTTGTAGACGCTGCTTGGACCTCCTGAGAAGATCAATCCTTTAACATTAAGACCTTCGTGTTGCTGCTTGATCTCTGCAGGCTTTATGTTGTGAGGAACAATTTCGGAGCAGACATTCTGTTCTCTAATTCTTCTGCTTATCAGATGTGAGTATTGTCCACCGAAGTCTAGGACAAATATTGTGTCAATTTTCATTGGTGCTTATCCCTATGTTGATGGTGGTACTTTTCGGATTTTCAGGATTGCTAGGCGTAGAGATATTTTTGTGTTTCCCAGAAGGTCACCATTTTTTCATCTTTTGGAGTATGTGGTTTGTAATCGTTCCACTCTTGCATTTTTAGTTCTTTGTATTTTTCTGTGACCTCTTTCCCAAGGGCTGTTGTGCATATTTCGTCACTCTCCCATTCTTCAAGTGCTTCTTTGAGTGATTTTGGTAGAACACCTACACCGAGTTTTTGGCGCTCATCATGATTTATGTGATAAATGTTCTTTTCTATGGATTCTCCTGGATCTATCTTTTTTCTTATGCCTTCTAATCCTGCCTCAAGTATTACAGTGTAGGTTAGATAGGGGTTACATAGTGGGTCAGGGCATCTGAATTCTATTCGTGCTTCACTAGCTCTCTTCTTTCCTTGGAAGTATTCTGGTACCCTTATTAGGGCTGAGCGGTTACGGCGACTCCATGCTATGTAGATGGGAGCCTCGTAACCTGGGACTAACCTTTTGTAACTGTTAACTGTGGGCGCTACTATGGCGCATAGAGCTCTCGCATGGTCTAGGATACCGCCAATGAAGTAAAGACATTTTTGAGAAAGTTGTGCATAACCTTCCTCGTCGTAGAATATGTTCTCTTGGGTTCTAGGGTTTGAGAGTCCAAGGTGAATGTGCATTCCATTACCTGGTCTATCAGCCCAAGGTTTTGGCATGAATGTTGCTATCCAACCATATTTTTTAGTGGCTACGGATTTTGCTGCGAACTTATAAAGCATTATGTTGTCCGCGGTTGTGACTGGGTCCGAGTACTTGAATGTAATCTCGTTCTGCGCTGCCCCTACTTCATGTTGTTCTCTTTCAACCATGATTCCCATGGAAGATAGTGCGTTAGATAAATCCAGCCGGTAGGATTGGGTTATGTCTCTGCCTGGTGTGTTGTCAAAGTATCTGTGCTCGTCGATTAGGTGATTTTCAACAGGATATACTTCGTCTTTCTCATTCTTTTGAACTAAATAGAACTCTAGTTCAGCCGCAGCTGTGGGCCCATATCCTTCAAGCAAAGCTTTCTGCACCGTTCTTTGGCAGATGTAACGCGGGTCATCCTTGAAACTTGAGCCATCAGGCTGGATGATGTTGCATATGAAGCTTACGACACTTCTATCGTAGAAGTAATGTGGATAAACGGTGAAGGTTGAAGCATCAGGCTTCATAATCATGTCGCTTTCTTGAATGTTGACACCACCTGTAATGGAGGAACCATCGAAACCCAAACCTTCCCTTAATGTTTTGCCTGCTTCTTGGGATGGGATAGTTCTGCCTTTGAGGGAACCTATTAGATCTGTAAAGTGTAGGAGAACATATTCCGCATTGTCCATGAGTTTCATGGAGGTTTCTAGGTCTCGTGGTGTGTTGGATTTTATGTACATGACTTTCTAACTCTTTGAACGTGTATTCAACTTGAGTAATTTCGGCTGTAAACATAAAAGACTTTTCATCTTTTTTCTTAGCAAATGTTAAATAATGGGTGTTATAACTAAAATTATGTAGAATCTTGATAAGGAAGTGTTGGTTTGGATGAGACAGATGTAAAAATATTGAGAGCGTTAACATCTAACTCAAGAGTTTCATCAAGGAAGATCGGGAAGGAGATAGGTGTCTCTATAGGCACAGTTCTGTCGAGAACAAAGAAGATGGAGGAAGATGGTGTGGTCAAAGGATACACAACTGTGCTTGATCATGAGAAACTTGGTTATGCGTTGACTGTTCTCACTGAGATAACGGTTTCAAAAGGAAGGCTTCTGGAGATGGAAAACGAAATTGCGAGACTGCCAAATGTCTGCTGTGTCTATGATGTAACAGGAATGATAGATGCTATTATAATTGCAAAATTCAAGAATCGTGAAGATCTTAGCAAATATACCAAGCGGCTTTTAGCGTTACCTTATGTCGAGAGAACAAACAGCCATGTTGTGTTGACGACTGTTAAAGAAGATTTCCGGTTAATCTAACAAGTATAGGAGCCTTCTATCCTTTCATTTCATTACATTAAATGTCTACATAAATCCCCGTATAGAAGAAGGAAGACTTAATTTCAACTGTAAATTTACAAATATCGAAATATTTTAAGCGGGGGTTGCCAAGCCAGGTCAACGGCGCAGCCCTGAGGCGGCTGTCCTGTAGGGGTTCGTGGGTTCAAATCCCACCCCCCGCACCATTTAGTGAACCCTCCGCACTTTTCAACGTCATTTCCGCTTCCTATAGATCTTGAAGTTGTCTCTTTCAGTCACGTACTGGAACCCGTTTTCTATGAGCTCCTTGTCTTCCTGAATGTTGTGAGATACTCTAACTGCGTACTCGTCACGGCCAAAGTCAACAAGCTGCGTGTAGACCAGTGTATTGTTGATGTTTTTGTGACCTAGTAACTGCATTACGCGCGCGCTTAGCATACTGTCACGCGCACACTAATCATAATGGGAGCAATCATATTTTACATCGTGCTAATCACGATATTAAAATAATGAAAAGTAGACTCTTGCTCGCATCCTAGAAAGCGTGCGAGCATGTGGGCGTTTGGGTTCCTACCTAATTGCTGCAAGCAATCCTAGTGTTAAGATAAATCCTACTATTAATCCAAAGGATGTGAAATGCTCGTGTCCATGTTCATGAGCTATTGGAATTAGCTCATCCACAGTGATGAACACCATTACTCCTGCTGCAAAGGATAATGCAAAGGGCATAAGCCCAGGTAAAGTGGTGAGGAATACTGCTGCAATCACAGCCCCTGCGGGTTCCGTTAATCCTGAGAGCAAGGCTACGCGAAAGGCAGCCCATCTTGAAGCTCCACTCATACGAATCGTTAGGGCTATTGCTATGCCTTCAGGTATGTTATGGAGTGCAATTGCAATAGTTATTATCAAGCCGATTTGTGGCGCATATGAATAGCCTGAGGCGACAGCAATACCCTCTGGAAGATTGTGAAGAGAGATCCCTATGGCAATTAATGTGCTTGTCCTAAGCATTTTAGCATCGATAGCTCCTTTTTCACTTACGATGTGCTTGTGAGGTAAAAGAAAGTCTAATATGAAAAGCATAAGTGAACCTGCAATGAAGCCTACTGCTGCGGGGAATAACCCTGAAATTATTAGGGAGTTAAAGAGAAGTTCCATAAATGAAAGCATAATCATCAAGCCAGCTGCTAATCCTATCAAAAATACCAACAGCTTTTCTCCAGGCTTTCGAACAAGAACTATAAGACCCCCTAAACCAGTGCCCAAGCCTGCCAGGATGCTCAGCAAAATTATGCTTACCAGTTCAGTGCTCATGTGTTCAACTCATTTCTGACTCTTCGACACACGCTATTTTCTATTTTGCTTTTGGAGTGATCAAGTTTTTGTACAAACCAAAAAAAGGGGAGTTTTGCGGGTGATATCTCCATTTATCCGGGGTTCAAATCCCCGCGACCCCACCATTAATCCCCCCCGGACAGGTGGATCATAGTGGAGTTACTTTCGTTTTCTGAACAACTTCTGGCTGTCCATATCTGTGACGAATTCAAACCCTGTTTCAATTAGTTCTTTTGCCTCCTTAATGTTCTGAGCAACTTTGCAGGTGAACTCATTATCCTCAAAGTCTATCAATTGTGTGTATTTCAGTATGTTTTTGATGTTTTTGTGGCCCAGTAGCTGCATCACATGTAAAATGTCCTTGGTTTTATGATATTCTGAGGTGGCTTTCCAGTGTCTTAGAGTGTGGAAAGAGATTCTCTGGATTCTTGGATTATTGAGTTTAAGAGCTACTCGCCTTCTTTGTTTCTCGAAAGTTCTGCGTAAACTGGGTTTGGAGGAATAGTCAAATAGTCTTTTCTCATTCTTTGATAGACGGTTTAACATTCCGATTAGTAGATTTGATATCTTAAAGATTCGAGGTCGGCTACTTTTTTCTGGGGTAACCCTAACGGTTTTCTGCACTGTGTCTACATCAGTCCATTTTAGGATGAAAGCTTCTCCAACACGCATTCCTGTTTCTTTTAGTAGTCGTAGTAATGCTGAAATTTTCAGGCTACAGCCAGCAATCAGATCATCTATCTCTCTTTCCTGGGGAATAAAAGGCAGTTTCTCAGGAGGTTTGTACTTTGGAGGATTCCATGAAAGCCCAATTATTTTTGCGAAATTTGAATATGCATGCACAGCAATCATTTTTCTTCCGACGCTCCAAGATTGATGTCTTATTGTATATTTTACCGATTCTGGATCCCAAAGACTGGCTCCTCTCTTGTCCAAGACTTTAAGGATTCTTGCATAATTCTCAACTGTGGAATCTGCATAACCATTATTTTTAAGTCGCGCGCGCGACAATATTAGTGCTCAGAAAGTTTAAAACCGATTATGCGGTCCCAAAGTATTTGGGAAGCGGAATTTGGGTGTGCGTTTTTGCGCGCGCACGATAATACGTTGTCGTCTAATTGGGAAGTGGTACGTCAGACTATTCTTATCTATCGGATGGATTTCAAATTCATAAATTCTTTATCACTTTGCAGCTACCTCAGTTAAACGGAAGTCTAGAAATGGCAAAGATGAAGCAGGAAAGCATTGCTGACTTTCTGCATTGCGCCAGCGTCCTGGAAGAAAGAGCGTATCTACTCTACAAGAGGCTTGCAGACAAAGTAAATCTTCCCTTAGTCAATTCCTTGATGCTTCATATCGCGTACGATAGTCGTAAACATTCGGTAATCCTCAAGGGAATAAGCGAAAGCATTGTCAAACCAAAAAAACAACCGCGAGATTGCGAGAAGCTACTCTTTCTTGGCGGTCCTTGGATGGTAATTGAGCGTCTCGTAAGAGATATCGACAGAGAAGAAAGTATCCCCGAAAAGAACATGTCTTCGTTGATAAATAAGCTGATGCTCCTAGAGAGCACTGTTAGCGAAGAGTACTACATACTGGTTCAGCTGAAGACACTTCAATACATGACAAAAGAAGTACGTGAAATCTACAATGTGGATTTAGAAGACCTGAAGGATGTTCTTGAAACTATAATCAGAGATGAAGAGACTCACAGAGAACTCCTGTTAAAAATGAAGAAAATCCTTGTCGGAAAAGAAAAACAAGAAGAAGATAGAACACCAAAATTCAAGTATCAGAATCCAGATGCATGGTCAAGAGTAAGGCCTGATTCAGTCTACGAAAATGCTCGTTAGCTTGAGGTACATCAAACAAAATTGATGGCTTCATATTTTCTTGGTGGTCTAAACCTAGAGACGAGTAGCAGCTTTTAGATGAGATTAGAAAATGCATCGCACCTCTCTCTTTCGAGATTTGCTATACAAATGAGATATTAGACGAATGCGTTAGAAACCAATACAAATGGTATATAGGAATTATTGAACAGAAGCAAGTAGACATCCAACAGTTTTTTGAAGAGTTATTAGTAAAGTAAAATTGCATTTATCCTTTTCAGGTCCATGTGGCATAAGAAATGGAAAAATGCGTCAAACACTTCACTTGCGTGTGAAATCCACGTGTATGACAATATGTCCATTTCTAGAAGAGATACTATTGAAATTTGGAAGCTGATGTGACAGAAAACGAGTAGAGAACAGAATGCTCGTAGAAGAAAATGGACGTGAGTAAACAGTGTGGTCATCAAACGAGAAGATCTCGCGGGGGAAAGAAACAGAAGAGAAGGTAAGAAAATACACAGCGCTACGATTCAGATACAACAGAGTATAAAAGTTTC
>JASFPN010000003.1:0-89670 GCA_050115965.1 Candidatus Bathyarchaeota archaeon | reverse complement strand
ACTTGGGTGGAAAAAGATTGGCTACGTTTCGCCCAACAGATGGTTTGTTTTCTCTCAGCATTGCAGGTGCCAAAAGAATTCTTACTAGTCCTGACTCAGCAAGGTGCTTCGTTTATGTTCTGGATGATGTCTCCGAATTCATCGGTGCTGGGGGTGATGTTTTTGCAAAGCATGTTGTGGAGGCAGACACCAACATTCGTCCGATGGATGAAGTTATTGTTGTGAATATTAAAGGTGAAATTTTGGCAGTAGGTAGAGCTACTTTGTCGGGCGATGAAATGACAGCCTTTAAAATTGGCGTTGCTGTGAAAGTTAGACACGGTTTAGGCAAGAAGGTTAAGTAGAAGATTCAGTAGAATGTAATTTAAGAAGTGATGATATGAGGGGACGTCGAATCAATCCTCGAGAAGCCAAGAGGATGATGCAAAGAATGGGATTAAGTATGAATGCTGTCCCTAACGTCGACCAGGTGACTATTAGAACAGACAGAAAAGAAATAATTATTGAGGATCCAGAAGTTGCTGTTATGGAAATGCAGGGTCAGAAGATCTTTCAAGTTACTGGTGGCGAAATTTCTGAAAAGACTGTGGAACGTAAGAGTGTTGTACTAGAAGAAGATGTAAAGCTTGTAGCTGATCAAGCAAGTAGCAGCTTGGAGGAGGCCAGAAAAGCTTTAGAGGAATGCGAGGGAGATCTGGCTAAAGCGATTTTGATGCTTCAGTCGTAGATACTTCTTAATTTCTTGGTTGGATTTATTCTTTTGATTTTGGTTGCTTAATGAATATTGCGGTTAATATGAAACATACTAGGATTCCCGCTGACGCGATGATAAATGATAACTGTGGGCTTACACGCTCATAAATGAATCCTCCAATAAGACTAGCTGGCACCGTGAAAGCTGACCAAGCTGCACCAAAAGCGGCAAAGACTCTCCCCCTTCTCTCTTCAGGGATCATGTCTGCTTCTAGAGAAGAGTAAGTTGGTTCATAGAAAGCCCATACGAAAGAACTCATGATCCAAAGAACTAGGACATGCAGAAACATACCACAATTTATGAAAAGAAGGTATGTGGATATGTCTAAGGCTGTCACTGCCAATAGAATTTTCCTTCTACTGAACTTGTCTAATAACCTCCCCACTATTGCAAGTTTTGTACCGATGCTTATTGAACTCCCGACGGCGGTTATGATTCCCCACTGGGTAGATGAGATTCCAATTACCTGCTCAGCATAGACGATCCAGTATGGCTCTACTAAGCCATATTCAAATGCCCATATTATGTAGATTGCGGCTAACGCAAGCACCGAGTAAGGCATCCAAGACCATGTCTTTATGTGATCTTTGAAAGCATTTTTCACGAGGATGCCAATTTCCCTTAACCCAATTTTCTCCATGATTTTTGTTTTTTTCAGAGTGATTGTCTCCTTGAGAGTATACTGTCGTATTAATCCAGCAGCCAACCCAGCAAATCCAAGAGCAACATAACTCAGTCTCATTGGAGTTAAAACCCCATATGTATCGATCAAAAAACCTCCAATAGACGGCATTATTGTCCATGGGATGAAGGATACACAACTGAAAAAAGCAAAAGCAGTTCCTCTTTTACTTCTATTTGTGGAATCAGCAAGTAACGCCCAGAAAGCAGGTTCAAATATCCATAACATGTTGGTTAAAATCATTGCTAAAGCAAGAAATTGCCAGTTGGGTGACAAGGCAACGGAGAATTGACTTAACCCAAGGAATATTGTCATTATGCTCACTATTCGCTTTCTGCCATACAGATCAGCAATATGGCCTCCTATTATGGCAAAAACAACAAAAGATGCGTTTCCGAGAGCCACAACTAACCCAATAGTTATCTCTGTTCCGCCCAGAGAAAAAACATAAAGTGAAAAATAGGTATTACAGATACTAGCTGGTATTCCCCACAGAGCAGATGTGAGGGTTAACACTAAGTAATTGCGCGTAATGAAGCCGAATCTTCCGTGTTCTTCCTGCCCCATCCTTTTTTCCCTCACAGGTAACAGCTCTCATTTCTCTATAGCAGATTCTATAGTACATGCAAATCTCCCTCTACGATGCCTCTCCTTACTTAAAAAGTTGATGGATAATCTTCTGTATCAAACACCAAAAAACAATTTTCTCCATTGAAGACTTCGTGTAGATACCTAATCGGTGGTTTTCTTGGCACAGTTTTTAAACTGGATTTTTTTGATTATTATATGGAAGCTCGATTGAATTGTTTGACTTTGTTGCTGTAGGGCATTTTTCCATAGACCGGGTCCTTCTACCCGGCAATGAATTACCTCTTACCATTTTAGGTGGTTCTGTTGCTTACTCTTTACTTACAGCCAAGCGTTTTGCTGTTTCTGTTTCTGTGATTTCGAAAGTTGGATACGACTTCTTGGATGAGTATGTTTCATATCTAGAACAAGAGAGTATTGACTTGTCAGGCATGACAACAGTCAATACTGCTAAGACTACAAGTTACGAATTGAGATACGATGATGACATGTCTCACCGGAAACTTCGACTTTTAAGCAAGACCCCAGCTATAACGGTTGAGGACATACCTGAATCTCTGAAAGCAAAGATCATCCACATTACTCCGATAGCCAACGAAGTTTCATATACGGTTATTAAAAAACTGAGGGGCCGGACTCCCTACCTATCTATTGATCCTCAGGGATTGGTACGAACCTTCAATAAGAGTGGAATAACGACTTATCACGGAGTTGATAGGCGTTTATTTAGATTTTTTGACATCTACAAGTCAACCCTAGATGAAGCAAAGGCGATTACAGGCCTTTCCGACTTGGCATCAATAATAAAGGGAATTCACTCACTTGGTGTTAGAATGGTGATTATAACCCTAGGAGTAGAGGGGGTCCTGATATCCTTTAACCAAACAATTCATCATATTCCTTCTTTAGAACCCAAGAGGGTTGTTGATCCGACTGGCGCTGGAGACGTTTTTGCTGGTGCATTTCTAGCTGAATATCTTAGCAATTTTGATCCTTTATGGTGTGGTTGCGTTGGTTCAGCTGCTGCTTCTCTTTCTGTTGAGACTTCAGGTCCAAACTTTTTCGGCTCACGATTGATGATTTATCAAAGAGCGCGATTACTGCATGGAAAAGAAATTAAGCAGTTACACCTATCTTAAGGCGTTAATGCCATTAAGATGTGTTTAACATTGGGACGTATCTCAAAAGGAGTGACTTGCAGTGTATCAGGTTGTGGTGAGAAAGCTGCCCGTTCTATTTCAGCAAGTAAGGTTAGAACTGCTGGTTTAAAGATCGCCATGGATGACAGACGTTCATACTTGTGTAAGAATCACTATAAAGAATACAAAAGGAAGAGCAGAAAGGAGAAGAAAATTGAACAGTGGCGATACCAAACGGAATAGTATTGGAATGTGAGGTAGCTTCATGAGAATACTGCAGCTGCATTCTGACTTTATCTCCTACAAACCCATTCAGAAAGAGATATCTTTAGCTGAAGATGCTGGGGGCGAGGAGGTTAAAATTGGGGACGTTGTCGTATTATTTACGGCAATTGAAAAAGGAGATGATGAAGCTACAGTGAAAAAGGCTGTGAACGCTGTTCATTCATTTCTTCAGAAGCTTAAGGCGAACCGAATTCTGATATATCCATATGCTCATCTAAGCAACAACTTAGCAACACCCAGAGATGCATTAAGACTCGTGAAGCTGATGGAAGCCTATGCAGAGAAGAAGGATCTTGAAACGCATCGGGCTCCATTTGGCTGGAACAAACAATTCACTCTCTCTATAAAAGGACATCCACTTTCAGAACAATCTCGCGTCTTTCTACCAACTTCACGCGTTAAAGAGAAAGTCTCAGAAGCGTTAAAAGCTGAAGAGAAATTAAGGTCAACTTGGTACATTCATCAACTAGATGGAAAACTGGTTCCAGTTAGTGAGTTTGTCTTCAAGGGACATGAGAATCTAGAGAAATTCATGAAATATGAAATTTCAAAAACTAGAGCAAGTCAAAGAATTCCTCCCCATGTAATTCTAATGAAAAAGCTTGGAATCACTGATTATGAGCCTGGAAGTGATCCTGGCAACCTCCGATGGTATCCAAAGGGCAGACTAATAAAATCCTTACTTGAACAATTCGTTACTGATGAAGTAACCAAAGATGAAACGATGGAGGTTGAAACACCTGTGATGTACGACTTCCAACATCCAAGCCTTGCTGATTATCTAAACCGCTTCCCGGCAAGGCAGTACGTCTTAAAATCAGAGGATAAGGACCTATTTCTTCGGTTTGCAGCTTGCTTCGGTCAATTTCTGATGATTCGAGATACGTTAGTTTCTTACAGAAACATGCCCCTTAAAGTGTTTGAATTATCCCGTTACAGTTTTAGACGGGAACAAAGAGGAGAGGTTGTAGGTTTAAGACGTTTAAGGGCTTTTACAATGCCTGACTGGCATGCATTCTGCACTACGCTTAGCCAGGCAAAGGAAGAGTTCAAAAGAAGGTTTAATGCTTCAATTCAAATATTGAAAAAGATAGGATTACCCAAATCCTCCTATGAAGCAGCAATTAGATTCACAGAAGACTTCTACAATGAAAACAAAGTTTTCATAGGAGAGCTGGTCAAGAATTTTGGAAAACCAGTTCTCATTGAAGTCTGGAAAGAACGCTTCTTCTATTTCATTCTAAAATGGGATTTCAACTTTATAGATAACCAAGACAAAGCAGCAGCATTATCCACTGATCAGATCGACGTTGAAAACGCAAAGAGATACGGAATTACCTATGTAGACGAGAAAGGTGAACAGCACCATCCATTAATCCTACATTGCTCGCCAAGCGGTGCAATCGAAAGATGTGTATATGCTTTACTCGAAAACGCCTATAGAGAACAACAGAATAATAGACCTCCGATGCTCCCAATATGGCTTTCCCCCACACAGATCCGCTTGATACCTATGTCAGGCGAACTCGTTAAGTATTCAACAAAACTAGCTGATTCTCTAGAGAAGAAGCAGATAAGAGTGGACATCGATGATAGAAACCTGACTCTGCGAAAAAAAGTTAGGGAAGCAGAGACAGAATGGACACCCTTCATAATTGTATTGGGGCAAAAGGAGATCAAGTCAAAACTATTTCCAGTAAGAGATAGACGAGTAGGCAGAATTCGGAAGATGAAGCTTGAAGAACTGACGATTGAAATCAATAAAACAGTAAAGGGAATGCCATTTAGATCTTTACCACTTCCAAGGTACCTTTCTCAACGACCACAGTTTCCAGGCTAGTATTTGTAGCGAATCTACTTTTTTATACGTTATTATGTCAAAACTTATTATGATAAACCAGAATTTACCCTTTATAGGTGAGTTTATGAGTAAAGAACATGTGATCTACATAGACGGAAAATACTATCCGAAATCTAAGGCAAAAATCTCGGTTTACGACCACGGTCTTCTGTATGGAGATGGAGTCTTCGAAGGAATCCGTGCTTATCATGGCATAGTCTTCAGACTCAGAGACCACATAAACCGATTGTACCACTCAGCCCGAGTAATAATGTTAACTATTCCATTAACAAAAGAAGAAATGATAGAAGCCGTTTTGGAAACTCTTCGAAAGAACGATCTGCAAGACGCATACATACGTTTAGTTATCACTAGAGGTATTGGAGATCTAGGACTTGATCCTAGAAAATGTCCTAAATCCACAGTGATAATCATAACTGACATGATTAAACTACATTCAGGAGATCCAAAGAAAAAAGGGATAAGAGCCATGATTGTTTGGGTGAAAAGAGATCCCGTAGACGCAACATCACACGAAGTTAAATCTCTCAATTACCTGAACAGTATCTTAGGGAAGATTGAGGCTAACATAAGCGGTTTTGACGAGGCTATATGTCTTGACAAAAATGGACATATAAGTGAAGGTGTGGCTGAAAATCTATTCATAGTAATGTCTGGAAGACTCCTAACTCCTCCAACATCAACAGGTGCCTTAATGGGCATAACACGAAACGTTGTTATGGAATTAGCGGAGAAACTTGAATACAAAGTTGTCGAAAGACCCATTACACCAACAAACCTATTTACGGCTGATGAAGCCTTCTTTACCGGTACAGCAGCAGAGATAATCCCAATAGTGGAAGCCAATAAACGAGTGATAGGAAATGGTCAACCAGGAAGAATGACACGGCGTTTGATAAATGAATTTGAGAAAGCAATCAGAGACCCAAAGGAAGGAACATCAATATAAATCGCATGTGGTAAATTAAAAGAGTTAATACTCACTGTTTCATTTGTTTCATTTGTTTCCATCTGTTTCTACTTGTTTCGCCTGTTTCATTTGTTTCACGTATGATATGTGCCCCTGTATCCATAGGTGTGTACAGGGCGGATACATGGATCTGGTAATGACCCCAATCTCAATATTTTTTCAGTTTTCAACTTATGGAATGTAAATTAATTGTATTCGGGTTTCCCATCATTTCTTTCTCATGAACAATTCAACTTTGTTAAAGGCTTCTTCTAACTTTTCAATAGGTGGAAGAAAGACGCCCCTGAAATGGGATTTTCCATGTATAGGATCAAATCCTGACCCATGTACGAAAAGCACACCCGTTTTTTTTAATAATTCCAGTCCAAATTCTTGGTCAGTCTTCCATCTTAAGCCTATTTCATGAATCTTTGGAAAGACATAGAATGCTGCTTTTGGATTAGTGCAACTTAACCCTTCTATATCGTTAAGCCTTTTTATGGTATAGTCTCTTCTTCTCTTTAGCTTGTCAACCAAGTCTTTTATGTGATCTTGAGGCCCGTTCAGGGCTGCTATTCCAGCTTTCTGAACGGGCGTATTCGTACAAAGCCTGATTCTTGCCTCTTTTATGACTCCTGCTTTTAATTCTGTTAATTCGTCATTTTGTTCATGAAAGTATATGTAGCCCAGTCTCCACCCAGTCATTAGGTATACCTTGGAAAATCCGTTTAGTCCTATGACTGGGACATCCCTTGCCATTTTGGCGATACTGATAAACTCCTTTTCAAACACGATTTGATCATAGATTTCGTCAGATATGATTGGAATCCCTTTCTCACCAGCTAGATCCACAATATCTTTGAGGGTGCTTTCTTTATATAGAGCTCCACAAGGATTGTTTGGATTGATGATTACGAGTGCTTTTGTCTTCTCTGATATTTTTCTTCTTAAATCGTCAATATCAGGCTCCCAATTGTTGTCTTCTGAAGTCTTGTATGTTACTGGTATACCTTCGAAGAATTTTGTGTACGAAATGTATGGAGGATATGTGGGTCCTGGAAGAAGAACTTCCTGTCCTTCCTCAATCAGCGTTGCCATGATCATCTGGATTCCTTCAGATATTCCTGAAGTGACAATTATGTCCGTAGCATGAATTTCCACTTTATTTACTCTCTTCTCCTTCGCACTGATGGCATTCCTAAGTTCAGCTATGCCTTCTGAAGGAGAATAGGCGTTCTCACCGTTTTTGACAGCTTCTATCAATGCGCGTTTAATGTGTTGGGGTGTATCAAAATCGTATGCTAAAGGGTCTCCAATATTTAAGTAGAAGATTTTCCTTCCTGTCTTCGCAACATCCTTTGCGTGTGATATTACGTCCCTTATTGCATACTCGATTGTCTGTACTCTTTTGGTCACTTTCATGTAATGACTCTCCTTTTGTTTGATGTAAGTCTTGAAAATTTAATGTTGGAGTATGTTTATGGAGGCGATATCTCCCATGTTTCCGAGATTATGTAGCCTTCATCAGTATGAATCGTAACTTTTATGTTAAATCCGATGTAATTCCAGTTCCATAACCAAGAAACTTCCAGCTTTTCGCCAATCAGGAGTAAATATCCATTACTTGTCAAATTCAGATCAGGATAAGTTAGAGATCCATAGATTTCGTACGTCTTATTACCGGTCTCTAATATGATGCTCTTGATTGTGACATTTTGGATCGAGTTGTTCGAATTTGATATTGTGATGTTGATGACTGGACGAGTTATGTTATACTGAGGAACAGTTATCTCCGTTGTTTTAAAATCTGTTAGTTTAAGGCTTACGGGTGGTATTTCAACGATTTTTGAATAATTTAGCTCCTCCCTCGTTTGAACAGTTTTTCCAAGTACGGTAATATTTGTGGTGGTGCCTATGAACCCGCTCCAATCCAATGTGCAGTTGTACAGTTTTTCTTCGCCAATTAATAATGTTTGATTGATGAAACTAGTTTCAGTTCCGTTTAACATTATCTTTGTGATGTTGATGTCATCTGTTGAGATAGGCTTATTCTCCATCTTTACTAGGAAATGGTCTGTTCTGTCCAAGTCAAAGTTCGTTTCTGTTAAGTTCCAAACAATCTCAGTGGGTGAGTCTATTGTTTTCCTGGTTATTGTGAATCCTTCCCTCGTAAAGGCGTTCACTGTCACATTTCTGTTTCTATATTCATTCCAGTTCCACCAACATGTGAAAGACTGGGATTGATTACTGGAGATCCTGCTCGCTGGAGTTCCTAAGGGGGGTATTGTGACGTTTATTGGGACGATGATTCCGTCATCTAATGTTAAATTTATCGCTGTTACCATGGGTGGCGTCGTGGATTCTTCTGAACTAGTAATTATTACATCAAAACGACTTGCGTTTGAATAATCAAACCTTACATCATCTATATAGAGTACGCTGGTTGGTAGATCTTGTGCTGTGTATGACTTCTCATATCCCTTCTCTGTTTTAACGTCGATACGAAGTGTCACATAGTTCTCCCAGTTCCAATCACACCTGAACAATTCCGTTTCACCTGGAGCAATGACGTAGGGAAGTGCAGGAGTGACATTCGCGTTTATCGGCATATCTAGCACAATTATTTGTGAGATAGTTAGGTTCACTATAGATTCGTTCGAGTTGCGAATAATCACAGTGAAATATTCTACACTTTCTGAAGCCGTAAATGCTGCAGCTACTCCCCATCTGACATTGGGGGTCTGAAATTCGCGAACTGTGGTTGAAGCGTTTTCTGCTATTGGCTCAACTTTAACTGTTTCTCCAGTGAAGTTGCTCCAATTTTTCTTACACTTGAAGGTTTGGGTTGTTCCTATTCTGAGAATAAATGGGAAACGGGGTTCAGCTGCTGTGACATTATAATCATCTGTTCTTCCTTGGACTTTTAAACGAATAGCTGTGATATTCGCATCAGATACCGAATTTGAGGGATTTAGGATGGTGACGTTGAAATATCTGGCGTCAGAGACAGGGAATATGCAATCTTCCACTATTAGCAATGTAGAATTTTCTGGCATGTTATAGTAGTTCGTCATCACAAGTAAATAGGAAATTATGCCACCGAAGACGGTGAAGCACAACAGTAAGATAATCCAAATAAAAGTCGAGAGTGCACTTGTATTACGCGCTCTGAACATTCTATTTATGCCTCCAATAGGTCTCGCCTCTCTCATATTCGTAGAGATAGATAAGTGTTCTCTCATGAAACACGCACTAGAGTTAAATTCTATAGTGGATATTACGACCTCTTAGAGTTCTACTGGTTTGGAATGGGAATGGTTGTCTATGATGCATTAATCGTCGGAGCCGGGATTCTCGGCCTAGCGACAGCGTATCACATTAAAACCGAAGATCCAGATTCAAAGATACTCGTTGTCGATAGGCTTACCGCTTCAGGTCAAGCAAACACCGCAAAAAGTGCATCGGCCTTCCGATGTTTATTTTCGTCTTATACAAATTTTGTCCTCGCCAACTCCTCTGTAGAATTCTACAATCATTTACAGAAAGACCTTGATGTGGATCTAAGGCTTAACTGGATTGGCTACCTCTGGCTTCTTGGAGAAGTTGAGTACAGAAAAATTTCCCCGATTTTGAAGGGTTTAACTGGAAGGGGCTTTCAACATAATGAATTTGACGCAGAAGAGCTGGCAGCAAGACTGAGCATTCGTACACGTCTCGATGATGATGAAGAAGCAAAACTAATGGGCTTGAAAAGCATCTGCAAAGGGATTCTGATACCTAAGGCGGGAGTCGTTGACGCGGACAATCTGGTTAGGTTCTATGAGAAAGAATTCCTAGAACTTGGAGGAGAAATCAAATACAGTTTTGACGTGAAGGCTCTCGTTGTTGAGCCAGAAGCACCGTTGGGCGTGCCTAGTGAACCCCATTTCTGGCAGAATTCGAAGGTTGCTGGAGTAAAAACTGGAAAAGACATAATTAAAGCAAAAAAGATAATATTGGCTGCTGGAAGCTGGATCCCCCAGTTGCTGGATACTGTTGGAATTGAATGCTACATTAAGCCGAAGAAAAGACAACTTTTTTGTGTTGAGGCCAAGACTTCTCAACTAAGAGAATTAATGTTCACGAAAGGCTTCAACGACTTAGGTTGTTTACCTTTTACGATCCTGCCGATACCGAGAGTTTATATTCGTCCTTTCCCTGATGAGGGCGTCTTTTGGCTTGGTTACGCTGACGAGTTTCCCAGAGCATTTAAACTTGAGGAAGAACCCAAACCTGAAAAAGACTATTACACATACGGAATATACCAAGTTCTTGTGAAGTATTTCGAGCAGTTCAAAGATTGCCATCCATCCTCGGCTTTTGCAGGGTTATACCAGATCAACACCTTGGATGGTCATCCAGTGATTTTCGAAGAAAACGGTCTCATAATAGTTGGTGGTGCAAGTGGAAGCGGAATTATGAAGGCGGACGCTATCGGCAGAATCGCTGCATCCATCTACCGTGAAGAAGAACAAGCAACACTATATGAGCATGGAAGTTTCAATGTTTCAGATCTTGGCTTAGGACAAAGACAAGTGGAGACCGAGTACTTGGTTATTTAGAACCGGAGGATATCAAATGTTATTTAGGCTTTTAATGATATATCGAATTAACTAAAGGAATGGTAAGACTTCATGTTTGGCTGGAATGGAAAATTTCTTAGAGTTAACCTTGACAAGCTTAAGGCTGCAGTAAAAAAGTATGATGCAGATACAGCAATTAATTATCTTGGAGGAAGAGGTTTCGCGGTAAAGATACTGTGGGATGAACTTGATCCGGGAATTGATCCGCTCTCTTCAAGGAATAAGCTGATCATGGCAGCAGGTCCTCTAACTGGATTCGATCTGCCTAGTAGTTGCAAACTTGTTGTTGCTTCTAAAAGTCCGCTAACTGGTGGTTATGGAGATGGTAATATTGGAACCTTCGCAGCTGTTGAGATGCGAAGGGCGGGATATGACGCATTAATTTTGGAAGGTAGATCCAAGGCTCCAATCGTTCTAGTCATTATGGACAGAAAGGTTGATTTCATAGGCGCTGAGGAGTTATGGGGATTAAGCTCATTCAAAGCTGAGAATATCCTTAGACAAAAGTATGGAGCCACAGCCGGAATACTGACTATAGGGCCTGCTGGGGAGAACTTGGTTAAGTTTGCTAACATTGTGTGTCAAGAAGGGCGAGCTGGAGGTAGACCTGGAATAGGTGCTGTAATGGGTTCTAAGAAACTCAAGGCAGTTGTGATTTTAGGATCCAATGATCCAGAAGTGTTTGATGCAAGAAGATTGAAGGAGTTAGGAACAGAGGCTTATAGGGAGGTTCTGACGAAGCCTTCATACTCTTTTTGGAAGAAGCAAGGCACAATGATGACGATTGAGTGGAGCCAAGAGAATAGTGTTCTCCCATCGTACAACTTCCAGGAAGGCGTCTTTGAAGATGCTGATGCTATTGGAGGTTTCTCCATGGAAAAAATGAAGACCTCGCAACGTGGTTGTCCAAAATGTAATATGACCTGTGGTAATGTTATTCGAGATTCATACCGAAGAGAGTCTGAAATCGATTACGAAAATGTTGCAATGCTGGGTTCAAATATTGGATTAGGTAATTTAAGAAGAGTTGCAGGTTTGAATAGAGTTGCTGACGAACAGGGTTTGGACACAATTTCTTTGGGGAACGTTCTCGGTTTTGCAATGGAAGCTTCTGAGAAGGGCTTAATTAAGGAAAGAATTCCATGGGGTAAATTTAAAGAAACCAAGAATTTAATCGAGGACATTTCCAAAAGGCGTGACATAGGTGACATGCTTGCTGAAGGGGTTCGTTTTATGGCAGAAAAAATTGGAGGCGATTCTTCTCAATGGGCCATGCATGTAAAAGGGTTAGAAGTAACGGGTTATAATTGCCATGCTGCTCCAGCCATGGCTCTAGCTTTTGGAACTAGTTCGATTGGTGCACATCACAAAGACGCGTGGGTTATTGCATGGGAGGTTAAAACAGGTCGAGAAGGTTATGGTGTCGAGAAAGTTGATAAAGTTATTGAGTTTCAACGTATTCGTGGGGGCGTCTTTGAATCTCTCTCAGTTTGTCGACTTCCATGGATTGAACTTGGTTTTAAACTTGACTGGTACACGAAATTTCTGCACGCAGCAACAGGCCTTGAAATGACATGGAAAGATCTAAGACTTCTTGCTGACAGAATCTACACCTTAATCAGAGCCTTCTGGATACGTGAATTTGGTGCCAACTGGACCAGAAATAAGGATCTACCACCACAAAGATGGTTTAAAGACCCTCTAAGTAAGGGCCCTTTAAAAGGTGCTAAACTAGACAGTACGGGGTTTGACGCTATGTTGAGTGATTACTATCATAAGAGAGGATGGGATGAACGTGGAATACCAACGAGAAGCACTCTGAACAGCTTGGGATTGACAAAGATAAAATTAGAACGATTTATAAAACTGAAAGACTAGCTATTCCTTCCTTGAAATAACGCGTTTTTCCTACTGATTATTGTCTCTTACTAGTATGCTCTTGCAAAGTAAGCAACATGTTTTCCTTGTTTGCCACAGTAAACACAGTCTGAAAATGTTGACTCCCCAGCGGATCCAATAAGTCGAATTGTTGCCCCAGTTTCTTCTTTTATCTTCTCTTCACATGTTGTATTGGAGCACCAACACGTTTTAATGAATCCTCCCTTTCTAAGACTTTCTTTAAAATCCGCGTAATTGTCCACAGTAGCAGTATTTTCGTTAAGCCATTGTTTGGCTCTACTAAACATATCTTCGTTAATCCTACTTAGAAGTTCTCTCACGGAGTTTAATAGATCGATTTCTTTGACTATCAGCCTATTCGCACTGTCTCGTCTGGCCAATGTTAATTCTTCATGCTTTAGCTCTCTGGGTCCTATTTCGATTCTAATTGGTACACCTTTCAATTCCCATTCGTTGAACTTCCAACCAGGAGTGTAGGTTGTTCGTTCATCAAGAACTGTTCTTATTCCGTTCTCCACAAGTTTTTTCTGGATTTCCTTGCCCTTCTTCAATATTTTTGTTGCCTCAAACTCTTTACGGAGTATTGGAATTATTACAATTTGTACCGGCGCAACTTCTGGTGGTAGAACGAGTCCCTTATCATCTCCATGAACCATTATCAGCGCTCCTATAAGACGCGTGGTTATTCCCCATGATGTTTGCCAAACGTGGTGATGTTTTTCGTCTTTTCCGATGAACGTAATGTCAAAAACCTTCGAGAAATTTTGTCCAAGATTGTGGGCTGTTCCCATCTGCAAGGCTTTCCCATCTGGCATTATGGCTTCCAACGCTATTGTGTATAGGGCTCCAGCAAATTTTTCACTGTCAGTCTTTTTTCCTATCAAAACCGGGATTGCCAAATATTTCTCCATCAATTCTCTGTACAGATCTAAAATTTCAGAGATTTCTTGATCAGCTTCATCCTTTGTTGAGTGAACCGTATGTCCTTCTTGCCAAAGAAATTCCCTGGTTCTCAAGAAAGGCTTAGTTGCTTTTGTTTCCCATCTTACGATATTACACCATTGATTGAGTTTCAGAGGTAGGTCTCTCCAACTTCTAATCCATTTCGAATACATCGCATACATTATAGTCTCAGATGTGGGTCTAATTGCAAGCTTTTCTTGGAGTTTACTGCTACCTCCCATCGTAACCCATGCAACTTCCGGAACAAAGCCTTCAAAGTGCTCAGCTTCCTTCTTCAGGTAGCTCTCAGGTATAAATAATGGAAAATACGCGTTCTTATGTCCAGTCTTCCGTATTCCTCTGTTAAAGATTTCTTGGATTCTTTCCCAGATAGCGTAAGAGTGTTCTCTGAAGATCATGCAACCTTGAATTGGTGCATAATCGGCCATCTCGGATTTCTGAACTACTTGAGTGTACCATTCTGAAAAGTTATCAGCTTTTTTAACAGTGATCCCAGTTTCTGACATGTTTATCTTACACCTGTTTTTCTGAGAGGAAATATAATTCTATTGAAAAAAGAGTCCTTATACCTGATAAGTATAAAGAAGAATCACGGACGTGGAACGCGATCGCCCATTTAAATCACTCATGGAGAAACAGCATAGAGATTATTTAAGCGTTTCTTTAAGTGTATGAATCATCTCACAGGGACAAGTTGCCATTCTCTGTAATCTGTTACGACTTTTATGTATCCCTGAAGTCTTTTATCAATTTCAGGTTCTCCGGTATCAACTCTCAAAACAGATCCTTCTATACTTTGTAGTTTGCTTTTGGTTGCAGCAACAATTATTCTTTCTTTTCCAACACGTTTTATGATTTCAGGACTTATCGGTTGATTTCCTCTACCTAGGAGAATTCCTTGTCTTCCGATCGGTGAAATCAATATGCGAGTGTTCTTCCAATCCTCTACGCTCTCCAAGATCTTCTTTTCATTAACATCAAGTATGACCTTTCCTTCTTTGTATAAATCGATCCCTAACAGAGTTTTTTCAACTCCTAAAAGTGAAGCAAAACACTTGATGGTTGTTCCTGGACCTAATATGTACGTGGTTTTGGGCGTCATTTCTTCGAGTATAAATCGGGCTATGGCTCTCTGATTTTCCTTCTCGTCATTAGTTTGTGGGCTTGCTTGTTTTACTCCCTGAATTCTTGTTGGTTGGAAAGGTCCTTTTAGATATCCATAAAGTCTTATAGACATGGTGTCAGTTCTAATGGCGTCCTCGTCAGCATCCATAATTTCGTGTTCCATGATTTCTGCTTCTCCTTTAGCAAAGGCAAGAAAGAGCTCCACAGCATCTGAAACGTTCACTGTGAAGATCCCGCTATACATTTTCACTCCAGAAGGGATGCCTAACACCCAAACCTCATTGCTACCTTTTAACACATCATAAATATCTTTAGCTGTTCCATCTCCTCCAACAAACACAATGAGGTTTACACTTTTTTCAACCATCAACTTGACCGCTTTTTTTGTATCTTCAGCAGTCGTAATTTTTCCGACTATCATCGGCAAAATCTGAACGGGAAGACATGCAACTTCAGCTTCCCGGCCACCCATCAAGCCAGGACACGTAACGACTTCAAAGTTTACTTCTATTCTGAGATTCTTAAGTTGTCGCAAAAACTCAACCGCTCTTCCAGGAGCCACAGGACTAGCGCCCCTTCCAATTGCTTCAACGAGTACTCCATCTGTTCCTTTTAAACCAACTCGTCCTCCCATTCCTGCAATGGGGTTTACAATGAAGCCCAACTTTAAACCAGTCATCTTGACAGAATCTATTTTATAATTTAATAACCATTTTGAAAGCTTGTATCGATAGATTATATGCAAACGGGTTGCACATACACTCGCACAAGTATGTATGATAAAAGTTCTTATACCTTAATACCATAACTTGGCTGACACCAAGATTGAGGCGCGTTTATGCCAAGAAAAACTGAAAGAATAATACTGGTGACTGGTGCTACCGGTCAGATTGGATCCGAATTAACGATTGAACTTCGAAAAAGATATGGTAATAACAATGTCATCGCAGCTGGACATCATAGAAAACCCAGCAGTGAATTGTTGAACTCCGGCCCATTCATATATATTGACGTTTCTAACAGAGAAATCCTTGAGAAAACTGTAAAAGAGTATAATATTGACATCATATACCATTTAGCCGCGGTTTTATCAGCTGTTGGAGAAGAGAAACCTGCGCTTGCATGGCATGTGAACATGGCTGGTCTCTATAATGTGCTTGAGATAACTAGAGATCAAAACCTAGTTAGTGTCTTCTGGCCCAGTTCCATTGCTGTATTTGGCCCAGAAGCGCCTCGAAACAAAACACCTCAAAACACAATTTTAGTACCCCAAACCATGTATGGCGTTTCAAAGGTTGCGGGTGAGTTGTTGTGTAATTATTATTTCCATAAATTTGGTGTAGATGTCCGAAGTGTTCGCTACCCAGGAATCATTAGCAGCACAACGCCTCCTGGTGGAGGAACTACAGATTATGCAGTAGAAATATTCTATGAAGCAATAAAAAGAAGGCAGTACTCATGCTTTGTGAGAGAAGATACCGTACTTCCAATGATGTACATGCCTGACTGCATCAGAGCTGCCATAGATTTGATGGAGGCTCCTTCTTCAAACATAAAATGTCGGACAAGCTACAACTTGTCTGGAATGAGCTTTGCAGCTCATGAACTTGCTTCCGAAATTAAGAAACACATACCAGAATTTACATGCAAGTATAAACCCGACTTTCGACAAAGAATCGCTAACTCATGGCCCATGTCTATTGACGACACCTTTGCGCAAGAGGATTGGAATTGGCAACCAAACTATGACTTGGCTACCATGACAGAAGATATGATTATTAATCTATCAAAACGACTCAAAGAGGAACCCAATTAACATCCAATCCAAGAAATCCCTAGTTTTTTGTGGTATCTGAAACATTTTTACCTATGTTTACGCCCAAACCAGCAAATGGTCTTAATGAATGTAATTGTGCCAAAGTGTCCACCAATCACAATACAACTTCGGCTAATCCAACGCGGGAGGTATCGCTTAAAAACTTATTTTGAAACCTTTATTGCCCCCAACATATCTAATTAATTTCGGAGAGGCATTAGATCTAGCAGCGCTATGACGTTGTCCGACCCGTCGTACAGCTAATAGGTTTAACGCCTCTCCAATACCATAACATTGGATTTTCCATGTAAACATTATAACCACAGATTCATGCAAAACCATGTATACACGTTGAAGTAATTGTAATTTACCAATAATGTACCTGAATTCACAAATTCTCAGAATAGTGTTCGAAATAATAGATTCTTTTGAACAAGTGAAAAAATACTAAAAGTATGATGAATTATGAGAATATCGTAGGCAAATATTAAAAGAAGGGGGAGGCAACCTTCTACCAGGGTAAAATATGGTAGTTTCACGTCATCCAACAAAGTATCTGGGTGAAGAATACAACCGCTTGGTTAATGAAAGCCTAAATTGGCAGCTTAGAATTCTAGAGAGCGCAAGTGAACCAATTTGCACTGTAGATGGAAAGGAGGTTCTAATGCTTTGTGCAAACAATTACCTAAACTTAGCAACTCATCCCAAAGTCGTTGAAGCTACAATTAAGGCAACTCGGAAATACGGAGCCGGAGCTGGTAGCGACAGATCGATCTCTGGAAACATGTTTCTCCACGAAGAGTTGGATCGCCGTCTAGCAAAATTCAAGGATGCCCCTGCTTCCCTAACATATCAAACAGGTTTCATGGCTAACGAAGGACTTGTTCCTCAACTTGCTGGGAGAGGAGACCTGTTTGTCTCAGACGAACTTAATCATGGATCAATAATCGATGGAGTAAGGCTAACTAGGGCAGACAGAGCCATATTCAAACATAAGAACATCGAGGATCTGACCAGAACAATGGAAGAAGCGGAAAAGCACGATCCTCATTATAACCATGTTTGGATCCTAACTGATGGCGTATTCAGCATGGACGGAGATCTTGCACCACTCTCACAGATAGCTAAAATCGCTAAGGAGCATGGTGCTGGAGTTTATGTGGATGATGCTCATGGAGAAGGAGTATTGGGTGAGGGTGGACGTGGCATAGTCAGCCACTTCAATCTTGGACGTGACCAAGTACACGTAGAAATGGGAACGTTCTCCAAGGCCTTCGGTGTTGTTGGTGGTCACATTACGGGGGGTGAAGACCTTCGTAACTTTGCTTATAACAAATCTAGAAGTTGGCTTCTAAGTGGGGCTGTACCGCCAGGAGTTGCTGCTGCATGCATTGCAGCTATAGACGTGCTTGAAACAGAACCAGATCACGTTAAAAGAGTCTGGGAGAACCGAAATCATCTTCTTGATGGATTTAAAGACGCTGGCTTCGATACAGGTAATTCAGAGACACCGATTATCCCGGTAATGTGTGGAAAAAGCAAAACCTCAAAAGATCTTGCAGACTTCCTATGGGCAAAGGGAATATTCGTATTGCCGATATTCTATCCAATGGTAGCAAGAGAGAAAGCTAGAATCAGAGTACAACTATGTACAAAACATACAACTGAACAGCTTGATCGCGCCCTAAACGCTTTCAAAGAAGGCGGTAAAAAGCTAAGAATAATCTAGAAATTTATTTCTATTGATCCTAAATTTCACTAGCAACAATTTTAAAAATAAAAAGGAACATTCAATCACACAGGTTAATGAGTAGTTAAAAGTGATTTTTCTAGGACTCTACCCACCTCTTCTAGACCAAGTTTCTTGAGCTGGTTGGTTTTCGGAAAGCCGTCATTATTCCAGCCTACAGCCTTGTAATACCGTTTCTTCTGGGTGTTGAACATTTTTTTCTGAACTTTCCTTCCCTTATAAGGACCGGACGGCAATGGCTCATAAAACCTCAGCGGGTTCTTATCGTGTTGTTCGGGGATCCATTTGAAGTCAGGCCCACCTAAAAGAAGTAGGGCTCGCTGTATTTGCAGTATACGCATTCCCTTTGTGTTTATCCATTCTTCTCGAGTCATTTTTTTACCTGTAACTGCTTCATAAAATCGAAACTTGAGGTTCCGTGGTATACCGAAAACATTGAACCAGCAGTAAACCGCTGAATCATGAAAGATCGATAGTAATTCACTTCCAGAGTTGGTTAGTGGCAACTTTGCAATTGATGTATGATCCCCACCTTGGACTGAACACGCATACGAAATAATGCTTGGATAATCCTTTCTACTGCGAACTCCGTGGGCACCGATACTGATACCCTTACAATGAACCGCGTAAGGCATAACATCAAAGTTCTTCATCTTTTCGATGCTCAAAGCAGCCCGATACGTTCCTTCAGCTAACAAATCTCCAATACCTTCTCTATAAGCTATCATCTTAGCTAGAGCAGCAAAAGCCTCTGTGTTCCCCCATTCGGGATTTAATCCGCCTAGATCTTTTCTTGTCAGAATCCCTCGTTGAAATAATTCAGCAATGAATCCAAGCAAGTTTCCTGTTTGAATTCCGCCTAAACCTAGATCGTCAATAAGAGAGGCCAAGAACACGTTTTCTTCAGGAGTAAAAATGCCCAAATTTGGACCTAGATATGCTTGCAATTCGTAGTCTGGATTATCAGTTATAGCACCTTTGAATTGTCCAGCTTTAACCATTGATATTTTTAAGCACGTAGTCGGACATCCAAAATCGCCCCAGTACCGTTTTGCCCAAACCCTGTTTTCAAACTTGTCAACCCCAAAACTCTTTTGGTTATGCCATTCTTCCTGCCAGTTTCTTACAGGTTCAGAACTGGTCTTTGCACCAACAGAGTAACCTGCTGCTGCTGTTCCCCATTTCCTCCATAGGTGCTCATCATAGATATCTTTACAGGCAGCATGAATAAGCTGCTTCACCTTTTTCATATCCGCTGCTTCTGGTAGAGGCCCAGTGCCCTTAACAGCTATTGCTTTCAACTTCTTTGACCCCATAACTGCACCATAACCTCCATAACCCGCGGCATGGGTCCATTTAGCTGCAACCACTGCAGTTCTCACCCTGTTTTCTCCTGCAGGACCAATGTATAATATTGATGGTTCTTTCCATTCTCCATATCGTGGAAAACGTTTTGTTAGAAGACCTCTGCATTCTCGTGTTACCAGTCTAACCGTCTGTTTCGCGTCTTTCCCCCAGATCTTTCCAGCCTTTCTAATCTCAACATCTGAATCTTTAATGAACAAGTATACTGGTTCTTCAGCTTCACCCGTTACTATGATGCCATCATATCCTGCACACTTCAATTCCACTCCAAATTCTCCAGCTACAGTGGATCCCACAACGCCATTACTTTGTGGAGACTTACCGGAAACACAAATTCTTCCGCCAGGAAAATATCCTGTTAATGGCCCAGTTAAGAACAAAAGCACATTGCTATGATCCAATGGATCCACTGTTTCCCAATTCTTTCCAAGTCTATCCCAAAGGATCTTCGCTGCTAGTCCTCTACCGCCTATATAATCCTTCAAAATGTCCGTGCTAAATTTGACGTCTTTAATGCCGTCTTTTGAAAGATCTACTTGTAAGAATTTTCCTGCATATCCTAAGATCATAAGTATTCTTCTCCTTGCTCTCCATAGATACCAGCAGCCAGATCCTTTGTTATCTCCACCGGCGGTCGTGCATATAGCTTGTATTCAATATCTTTTCGAGAAATTTTCTTCAACACATTCCACCCTCCTTCTTGACAGACTTTTACACATTGAGGATTGCCTTTACATAAATCACAGATTAGGATGTGACTCTTTTTTGGGTGCATATGTGGGATTCTGCCTGGACAAGCGCCAACACATTCTCCACAAGCCGTGCATTTTTCTTCATCCACTAAAACCGCAGCAGTTTTACGATCGACAGATAGGGCTTTAACTGGGCAGCTTTCAACACATGGATAATCTTGGCATTGTACACAGAAATGTGGAAACTCCAATCCAGGCACGAGCATGAAAACTCTAACCCTCGATGCTTCAGGCCATATACAGTTTTCATGAAAATATGAACAAGCAATTTCACATTTCCTACAGCCGCTGCACATTGTATAGTCTCTAGCTATCCATATAGGTTCATCTTTTTTTTGCGTACGATTTTTTGCCATTTCGTTTTATTCCTAGAAAACGCTGAAGGTTCCAGTAAATTGTGCAATAATATAAATGTGATGCTCAACACTAACTTCTTTAGAAGCCTTGTTCTAAATCCTAAGAATAAGGGTAGTCTCATGTTGCAGTTCGCAGATGTTATCGAAAACCTCTCTGAATGGATGAAAGCTTTTGCTGTAAACTATGGGTATCTGGGAATTTTTCTGATGAGTTTCATCGGAGCCGTGTCAATCTTCTTTCCAATCCCATACACAGTCATCATTTTTACTCTCGGTAGCACTTTCGAACCTATCTGGATTGCTGTTGCAGCCGGATTAGGCTCGGCTTTGGGTGAGTTCTCAGGATATCTACTCGGGTTAGGTGGAAGAAAATTCATCAGTGGGAAATACAAGAAGAAGATGGAGTTTCTTGTGAAACTCTTTAACAGGTTTGGACCATTAGCAATTTTTCTATTTGCCTTAACCCCGTTGCCTGATGATTTACTTTTCATTCCTTTAGGCGTTATGCGTCATAACATAATACGTGCCTTCATTCCTGCGTTAATTGGTAAGTTCTGTATGAATCTCACCATAGCTTATGCTGGACGCTTCTCAATTCAAATAATTAAAGAGATTTTTGGAGTTGAAAGCGGCGCGGTATCCATTGTGATCGGCTTTGTCCTTGCTTTAACGTTATTAATCATAGTTTTTATAATTATGTTCAGAGTTGACTGGGAAAAGTATTTTGAGAAATATGTCCCTGAGAATAAATCTGAAACCGATAACGTAGGTTCTATCGATACTGAACCAATAGATCATAACTAACCCCTAGTTTGGAGATTGTTATTAAGCAGTTCTCCATATTCGTCAAGGGGATTATCATGTCTGTTACTTTACGGGATGCGCAACATTTGTGTTGGAAGAGTTTTCGAAAGATAAATGATAAACTTGATCTAGAAAGAGGAAAAGAATGGACACCTTTTGTGATGGCTACTGATCTGCTTGAAGAAGCCGGTGAAGTAGCTGCTGTTGTAAAAGGATTAGAGGGTTTCAAACCTTCAGAAAAGAAAATGACAAAGACGATGTTAGCTACAGAACTTTCAGACGTTCTTTACATACTCTTCATTTTGGCAGAGCACTACGAAATTGAGCTAGAGGAAGTCTTTGTACAAACAGTGAATGATTACATTTTACGATTTATTAAATGACGCTTGGGGTAGTAATGTAACTCATATACGCCGTGCTTATGCAAGTTTCGATTAGATATTCTAGATTCGAGCTGATCTATCTTGGGGTGTTCGTACTTCTTCTACAATTCTTTTGCCAGCAGCAACTTCGTCAACAGAGTGTATGGTTGTTCCCATCTCTTTTAATTTCTTTTCAATGTTCGCAAAATTAATGTTGCTTCCAGCTACTACGATTTTCGCATTTTCCACCTGCTTGTCTATCTCATAAATGATCACATTCACTCCGTCTACGCCCTCCAAGTGACTGAGCGCCTCTGATAACTCTACGACACTTGGATTATGCGGCTTCAAGACATCCAAGACTAGTCTTAATATCATTTTGAAGCTACTCAATTACATCTTCAATGAGTAGATATTTAACTATTCTTCTGAACCAGAGACAAACACAATATTCAGCACCCGCTAGGTTCCAGAATTAGCATCATACAAGTGTACGCGCTATCAAGAACCAAGCATAAATATATCTGTGAGTTTTAGCTTTCACAAAAGTAAACAGGAGTATCATAAGCGAAGTGAGCCTATGGTCATATTGAAATGTAAAAACTGTGAAGAACTCTACAACATCTTCTGGCATGGCAAATGTGGTGAGGGAGAATGTCATGAATGCGCGTGTGCAGGAATGGAAGAAGCCGAGATACAGACCGCGGACTGGAAAAACGAAAAACATGTTCCAGTCATTGAGAGAACAGATAATGGAATTAAGGTGATTATCGGTTCTACCCCCCATCCAATGCTGGACGAACATTATATAACAATGATACAAGTAGAGACAGAAAACAAACTTTATCGACAATATCTGAAACCAGGAGATAAACCAGAAGCATTTTTTCCAATATCAGGAGAAAAGATCAAGGCTATAGAGCACTGCAACATTCATGGCCTTTGGAGCAACTAAAAAATCTACTACTAAATCTCGTGCATAACCCCACTTTTTCTGACGCACCTGAAATTTGAAAAATAACTTTCACAAGATTTCCCATAAATCGCAGCGCGTGAAGATTTCGTTAAAATAGTGGAAACACCAGAAGAGATAAACGGGTTGCTTGAAGTTGGCTCAAAATCATCTGCAAGCAAACATAACTCGCATCACTCCAAAAACACAAGTAAAACCTGGTCAGGTAAAAAAACATGAGGATTATAGCTGACCTTCATATTCATGGCTGTCATAGTCGAGGCACTAGCGAAAAGATGCATATTAGGGAGATAGCAGGCTTCGCCAAAACAAAGGGCTTAACTATCATTGGAACTGGAGACTTCACACACCCAAAATGGCTTGAAGAGATTCAGACAGTTCTCACTGAGGAATCAGAGACTAGCCTATTCAAAGTTGTGGATAATATACAACCTGATGTAAGCTTCATATTAACAAGTGAAGTTAGCACAATCTTCACTTTTGAGGACAGTGTTAAGAAAATTCATCATGTTATTCTAACTCCCAATATTGAGACTGCTGTTCAGATCAATGATAGATTAGCCAAGTATGGTGACCTAACGGTGGATGGTAGACCAACACTCAAAATGAGCGCTTCATCTTTCGTGGAGGAGATTATGACGATTTCTAGTGAAAATATGGTTTTTCCGGCACACATTTGGACGCCTTGGTTCAGTCTCTTCGGAGATTTTAGTGGCTTTAATGATATCAACGAGTGCTATGAAGATATGACGCACCACATTTCCGCTCTGGAAACTGGGCTTTCATCAGATCCCGCGATGAACTGGCGTTTGAGTAAACTTGATAACTTCACCTTAATCTCAAATAGTGATAGTCATAGTTATTGGCCTTGGCGTATCGGAAGAGAAGCCAATGTGTTTGAACTTGATTTCCTAAGTTATCAAAATCTTTTGGATGCTATTCGTTTTAAGGAAAAGAAACAGTTAAAATTTACTATTGAAACTCATCCTGAATATGGTAAGTATCACTGGTCTGGACATCGAAAATGTAATTTATCTCTCTCTCCTGTAGAAGCAATAAAACTGGGAAATATCTGCCCGATCTGTCATAGGAAACTAACCAAAGGCGTCGAACAACGCGTAGAGGAATTAGCTGATCGACCCGTGAATTATAGACCTGTGGACGCTGTAGACTTTTTACGGTTACTGCCATTATCAGAGATAATAAAAACAGCGTTGGAAGTTAGCTCTCCCTATACCCGAAAGGTATGGGATATCTATAATCGTTTGATTATGAGATTTGGCAATGAGTACGTTGTTCTAATCGACGCGTTGAAGGATGATTTAGAAAAGATAGTTGGAGATAAAATCGCTGGTGTAATAGTTGATCTTAGGGAAGGAAAGGTGGGCATTGTCCCAGGATATGACGGAGTGTATGGAAAGCTGGTGCTTCTTGAAAGCAACTTCAAAAAAACCTCGGTCTTGAAGGAAAATCAACAACAAAACTTGAAAGACTTTGTGTAAAAGCTGTTTCTGGAGCCATGTGTTTATGTGTATAACAGTTTTACAAAAATACTTATTAAGTCGTAATATACCATAAACATTTAACGCGCTTTATTGTGATAACCATGCGGGTAGAACAAGATACCAGACAAGAAGTAAAAATATCAAAAATCGTAAAGCGCGTTCTTAATAGAATCTTCGGAAAAGAAGCCACCAACCTAATTTACAGACACTTGGAAACAAAATACTCACTTGAAGAAGACGAGATCGCCTCAAGAATCGATGTTTTTGCCAAGGGTTTAGAAGATTTTCTGAGCTCAGGAGCACAAGTAATAGAACAAGAAATTCTAGAAGACGTATATTCCAGCTACGGCTTACTTCGTCAGCTTCAATTCAAAGACATACAAGAAGACTCCAGCTTTGTTGGACGAATCAAATTATTAATCCATAACACGTAACGAAAACCTTGTTCATAACTACTCGACCCTTCCTATAACCCTTCTGAAAATTTTAGGTTCTCAAACAGAACACATAGTATTTTATTAATCCACTTCGAATAACCTATATCTCCAACAACCGGAATTCAGAAGATGAGACATCTTGAAAGACACCCTAGACAAAGTTATCGATTTCGCCACCACAAAGTTTGGAACGGAATACATCGAGATTCGTGCACAGAGACTACAAAGAACAATGATAACTGTCAAGGAAGAGAGAATTGAAGCAGCAAAACAAGGGATAGAAACAGGAGCAGCCCTACGCCTCCTCGTAAACGGCTCTTGGGGATTTGCCTCCACCGGGACTCTGAGTTACAAAATACTGGAAAAAGCGGTTTCTGATGCTTGCAGAATGGCAAGATCAACCAGCCATAAAATGAAAGAACCAATAAAACTTGCGGAGACACAAGCGATAGAAGACAGAACAAAAATAACACCAAAAAAGGATCCATCAACAATCCCAGTTGACGAAAAGATATCCTCTACATTAACTATGAGTAACACCATTCTAAACTATAACCCCTGCATTAAGAGCTGCACAATAGATTACCTTGACCTTACGGGAGTCACATATTTTATGAACAACGATGGCACTTATCTTGAACAAGATAAACTCTATGTATGGTCCAGACTTCTCGCAACAGCAGCAAAGAAAGGAAACTTCACTTTCAGTCGTGAAGAGATTGGATCAACAGCCGGATACGAGATATTTGACATTGAGACTCCATCGATTGTAAGCGAGAGAGTAGCACGCCGCGCGATCGAACAGTTAGATGCAAGGCCTACAAAAGGTGGAAAATATCCAGTCATCCTTGGACCAAACGTACTAGGAGTCTTTGTTCATGAAGCTTTTGGACACTTGGCTGAAGCAGATCTGACATTATCCGGCTCAGTTTTACTCAACAAACTTGGAAAAAAGATAGCTTCAGAATTGGTCACTCTCTATGATGATGGAATGATAAGCGGGGCCTTCGGCTCCTTCAAATATGATGATGAAGGTGTTCCATCCCAGAGAACACTCCTAGTGAAAGACGGCAAAGTAGTTGGTTTGATGCATAATCGAGAAACTGCCCTTAAATTCAATACTGAGTCAACAGGTAACGCAAGAGCAGAAGATTTTCGGTTTGAACCCGTGATAAGAATGCGCAACACCTTCATGGAACCAAAAGATTATGCTTTTGAAGAACTCGCAGAAGATATAGAATTCGGCTACTATCTAAAAGGCTTCAGGGGAGGACAAGCAAACCTAGATGGCACTTTCCAAGTAGGAATCCAAGAAGCATATGAAATAGTCAAAGGCGAGGTAAAGGATCCAGTTCGAAATGTTTCCTTAAGCGGAAACACCCTCAAAACCCTTCACCAAATAGATGCCGTGGGTAAGGACTTTAAACTAGGCCCGGGGAGATGTGGAAAAGGCCAATTGGCTTTTGTATCTGATGGTGGGCCACATGTTAAGGTAAAGGAGGTTCTCATTGGTGGCAGCGCTTGAACAGGAAAATCTTCTTAAAACCTCTGAGGAAGCTTTAAAGTTCGCGCAACAAATGGGAGCTGATGATGCAGAAGTCTTTGTATACCAAGGATTAACTACAAAGGTAAACATTGAACGCGGACAGATAGCTAAAAATTTACAAATAAGCGATTTGGGATTGGGAATCAGAGCGACAATCAAAAAGGCTATGGGATTTGCATATACAAACGTGTTAGAAAGCAAAACCACAATTCAAGAAACAGTTACAAATGCGCTAAGCCTAGCAAAAGCAAGTAAACCTGATACTCACTGGTCTGGATTCCCAACAAAATATGATTTTCCAACTGTAAAAGATACCTATGATAAAAAAATTGTCCAACTTGACTCGGAAGACATGGTTACACATACCTCAGCAATGCTTAAGGCAGCTGAAGGTTTTGATGATCGAATCTTTCCAATAGAAGGAGAGGTAGCATCTTCATACCTGACTAGGACTATTGTTAACTCTAATGGAGTTGAAGGCCATGATTATGGCACAATCATTGAATGCAGTATAGCAACAATAGCAAAAGGAAATCATGAGACCACACCAATATGTTTTGAATTCGACATAAAAAGAAAATATGAAATAGATCCCGAGCGGGTGGGAAGAGAAGCAGCTAGACTAGCTATCTCAGCATTGAAATCAGAGAAAGTAGAAACAGGAAAAACCAACGTCATTTTCACTCAATTTGCGCTACAGCAGTTACTCCATTTCACCTTGATCAATGCTGTTAAAGCAGATTTTGTACAACGCGGGCAATCAGCTTTAAAGAATAAACTAGGGTTGCAAGTAGCTGCAGACGCCTTGACCATCATTGACGATGGCCTACTAGATGGTGGCATACGTACATGGAGATTTGATGGCGAGGGCATTCCCCAACAACGAACACCAATCATAGAGAAGGGAATCTTGCAAAATTACATTTATGACCATTATACCGCTAAGAAGGATGGAAAAGAAAGCACTGGAAACGCTTCGAGAGCAGGATACAGATCCACACCAAACGTAGATGCAACAAACTTTCACATAATTCCCGGAAACAAGACAACTAATGAGCTTATTAGGGAATCAGAAAACGGGCTACTTGTATATTACCTACAGGGAGCACACAGCAGTAATCCTGCAAGTGGAGAATACTCAGTTGTTGCCACTCCAGCATGGAAGATTGAAAATGGATCAATCTCCAAAGCTACCAGAGGAACAATGTTAGCCGGCAGTATCTTCCAAGTACTAAAAAACGTTTCTGCACTTGGATGCAACGAAAGAAAGCTTGGGCAGATAGTAACTCCGTGGATTCTCGTAGAAAACGTTAAAGTGATAGGAAACTAAAATAACGCAATTCCACTGTAGTGCTTTGAGGAAGATGAAGAATGAGGGAAAGAATCATACAAAGATTGTTTAAATTTGATACCTATCGTAGAATAGTTCAGTTCTTATCATTTCTCTTTCTCAGTGGTACAATCTTCGGCCAAGCCTTACCCCTCCTACTTCCGATACTCTGGACTTGGGGGCTCAAGATCAACGTTTTGGGTGATGCCTTTACTGCTCTGCAATTATTGCTCTATGAGGTCTTCTTTCCATGGGCAGCTATGGTCTCTTTTCTTGTAATTGGAGTATTGCTAGGTAAGTCACTTTGCGGCTGGATCTGTCCGTTTGGCTTCATAGAAGATCTTGTTGACTTTATTAAGCGGAAGAAGATGAACATATCTCCTCGAACACATAAGAGCATGCTTTCCATCAAATATGGAATTCTTGCAATTGTTTTGCTTATCAGCGTAACTTTCTCAGCCTTGAAACTTTCTGCTGCTCATAGAGGCTATGAGAATGCCTTGGGAGTCTTTGTTAAGAGTCCCTTTACTGTTCTAAGCCCAGCTGAAACCCTATTTGCTAACCTGCCAAACATGATCTTAAGTTTTTATGATGCGTTGCTGAATACGCCATTTCTTGACGTTTTATCTGGTATTACAAGTATACCCGCGCTTTTCTGGGTCCAATTATTCATACTGGGAAGCGTACTAGTTTTTTCAGCTTATGTTCCAAGGGGCTGGTGTAAATATTTCTGTCCCCACGCTGCAATTATGGGAATAATGAACAGATTTAGCTTTCTTGGTCTCCATAGAGATCCAGTTAAATGCACCAAAGGTTCTTGTCGTTCCTGTGTTGAAATGTGTCCTATGAACATCCGTATTCTGGATTTACCATGGGAAAAATTTAGTGATCCTGAATGCATATACTGCCTTAAATGTGTTGATGCATGCCCAGACAAGGCGATCAAGTTAAGATATCCTTGAAAAAGGTGTTTTATCCTATACAGGCAATTCTCAGTCCCAATGGCTCTTTGCATATTCATCTAAAACATTTTCATAAACAGATTTTGTTTCTTGACTTATTTTATCCCAGTTGTATCTCTCATGCATTCTCTTGTGAGCATTCTTCCTGATCTTATCTGATAACTTTCCATCAAGTAAAACCCTATTTACCCCCCATGCGAGGGAATCTGAGTCATCTGGGTAGATTTTAATCCCTGTTACCTCGTGTTCCACTATCTCCGAGAGGCCGCCTGTATCAGATACTACAATTGGGCTTTTTGCTGCCATTGCTTCAAGGGCAACAATTCCAAAGGGTTCAAATAATGATGGGACTACTGAAACATCTGCACATTTCTGCAGATTTCTCAAGGTGTCATCATCAACAAACCCAGTAAAGAGTACCTTGTGTGCTAGACCCATTTTGTTGACTAGATCCAGTAATGACTCCTTCATATAGCCGTTCCCAACTATCACAAATTTTGTGTTAACTTTCTCAAGAATTTTTGGAATTGCGTTCACAAAGACATGGACCCCTTTTTCATAGACAAGTCGTCCAACAAATAGTGCAAGTTTCTCATCGGGCATGGCAAATTTATTCCTGAAAGGGTCTAGTCTAGATTTTTTCCTGTTGTATTCTTCAGAGTTTACCCCGTTTGGGATCATTGATAACTTGTCCTCGGGGAGGTGAAAAGCCCATTGAACATGTGAAACCATATATTGGCTGCAACAGATGACTTTCCAGGCTTCATATGCCAGCCAGGCTTCTGTTTCATGAATCATTTTTTCATAATCGGAATGAATCCCATCTCTACGTCCAATCTCTGTAGAATGAATTGTGGCTATGAGAGGTTTTCGGAAGACATGTTTAAGTCCAATCCCAGCTGTTGCAACAAGCCAGTCATGTGCATGGAAAATGTCTATTTTGCGTTCCAATTTATTAAAAAGGCTTGCAGCTTCTTTCTGCATGTTTATATTCATCAGGTAGATCCAGGTGGCAAAATCAGGAGCAGGATTCTTGTAAGAATCTATTCTAAAAACTTGTACACCATCAATGTTTTCTTGCTTTGGTGCTCCTGGGAAATCACATGTCACTACATAAACTTCGGCACCTGTCTTAACGAGGCTTTTCGATAAATGTAATACATGAGGGGATATCCCTCCGATAATTCTAGGAGGAAATTCCCATGTTAACATCATTACTGTTGGTTTGTTTGCCACTTGATAATCACGCCTCACAATACTTCATTATAAATATTCAAGATGTTTCGTATCCATCTCTTGGATGTTGGCTTGACGATTTTTATTTTGTCTTTTGGAACATTGTATATTCGAGACACTTCATTCTTCATCCATCCTGATTTGACTATGATCTTCTTTGCCTCATAAAGCCCTAGCCATTCTATGCTTTTTATTGCCATGTTAAATGGTGCGTTTGCATTATGTGAGCGGTGTTCTTCAAGGCTTTCAATTGAATAAATGAAAGGGAGATCTAGCGCTCTCTTCAGTGTGACGGCAGCTTGTATGAAGTGCCAGTCGTGAGCATCTATTAAGTCAACTTTGCTCTTTGATTTGTAATATACATTGGCAGCTGCTCTTTCTATCTCTTGGTTAAGAGTTAGCACCCATGTTAACACTCCGATGTGAGTCTTGACTGGATTTGTGACTCTATACGTTTTACCCCCTTTCCATTCTTCGTGCTCGCCTGTTTGGAAATCATGATAAGTTATAACATGGGTTTTCACGTTTTTGTTTGCTAACAATATTGCCAGTTCTTTGACGTAATTTGCAAGTTTTCCCACGATTCTTGGTGGGAATTCCCATGATAAGATTATAACACGCATTGTCTTCCCACTAGGTGAAGAATGCACAAACTTTTATGATGCCTTTGCCAGTCAAATAGTATCTTCTTTTTCCTTCATTATCATTAAATCTTTCGACATAACCCTCCGAACCATAGTTGTCAAGAATATTTTCCACTTCAGTGATATCCAGTTGAAGAACTCCCGCAAGCTCCTCACTTCTTCGAGCTAGTTCTGGAGCTGTAGCACATAAATTGTGTAAGGTCTGCAATAATTTTTCAGAAACTGGTGGTTCCTCTCTCAAAGTTTTCACCTTAGAAATCAACTTCTGAGATGTTTGTTATGTTATCAGACATGACCTAAAAATATTTGGTCATAAATTATTTTTCTCTTGCTGTTTCTTAATTCTATCTTTAACAATTTTAACTATTGATTTTCTTAGATTTTTCCCCTTTGCTTTTGAAAGTCTTACATTCCTAAATCGCAGGGTTAATTCATCGTCAAGAAGTGAACTTTTTGACCATTTCTCAAAGTCTTTGCGTAGATTATGAAACTCTAAAGATTTGGAGGTGACATCTTGTATTGCCTTAAGAAAACCCTTTAATGTCCAAGCCATGTTTCCTGTGTAGTGCTTCTTCCCCGTACCAGTATAGAAAAGGAACGGTTCATTTGCGGCAATTGATATCATTCTAACACGGTTTTCGAGATCAAAAAGTGCTGATTGAGCAGTTACATAAGCATCTTGGGGAGTGCTAAAGGGACTAAAATATGAATGAACCTCTCCCGGTCCTCCACCGGAAGTGAACATATAGTAAAGGTGATCACTTGTCTGGAAATATCTCCATATTCTATATAGTTCTTCATCCTCAGCTTCTTTAAGAAAGTTCTTAAGCCTTTTTACAGCAGTATAGTATGCCCACTGCATTGTATTTCCAATCCAACTTCTTGAATCTCTTTCTAAATCAGCCCAAGAAACTGTTTGTCCTAGCTCGGGAACATCAACCTGTCCGACTGGATTATATTTGTCTATTACCTCCGAAGGCGTAGCCATGTTGAGATGTCTCCACTTCAGTATCTCATTTGGTAGGTGTTTTAAAAACTCGTGAATACCAGTTTCCGGCCAATGATGTTCACCAAAGGTTTCATAATCTGGAAATATGTTAATGCATTGACCTGAGGTTGCTGCCAACCAACTTGAAAATTTGTTTGCTGTTAATGGCCATCCACTCCACCATTTTGCAGAGAATCGAAATCCAATATCATCTGTTAATTTGTAATTTCTTAACAACAACCTGATTTTTTTACAGCCTTTTGGGAGGTAAATTTGGTTTGGAGATTTTCCATGAAGCACTCTCTCCACACCCTCTGTGAAAATCCCATTATATCCCAGATTCTCAATGGTTTTTGCTATGATGTTATTGTAAAGAAGCTCTGTGTTTTCAAAAACATTTGGTGTAAAGTTCAATAGACCCTTGACTGCCTGTTTGTGAAGTCTAACCTGTTCAATGAACTCGTCTCTTTCTTGGTAAAGACTTGCTAGTGAATGATAATAAGTCTGATTCAGAAATTCAACGTTACCTGTCTCACTAAGTTGTTTAAACGTTTCCAAAAGATCTTTATTGAACATCTCACATTGCTCAAGAAAAACACCGGAGATGCTGAACGATACCTTGACCTTTTTTCTATCTCTTTTATGTTCATCAATTGCATCAAGCAATATTCTGTTGGATGGAAAATAGCACTTCCTACAAGTTCTATCAAAGATTTTCTTATTTTCAGGGTGGTCAAAATAGTAACTGAAGAACTCCTTTTTCTTTATCCGTTTAAAATTTTGGTTCTCCCAGAAGAAATCACGTTTAATCCTAAATGGTTGATGAACCTCAAACACCAATACTATGTCCGTCACAAATAATCCTCGCTGTACATCTACCAATTCGACATATTTGATTTTATTAAGTATATCTTACTATTGCGTTGATGTTCAATTCTGATGCTCAATTCATAATTTATTTATTCTCTTTTCTCAATCCCCTTATCCAAGAAGAGGAATAGTATGTCAATCGAAAAAGTAAGCGTGAAGAGCAAAGAAGAACTTGTAGAAATGATAAGCAAGGAAGTAAATCAGATCGAGCAAGGCCTGACGATGATCTGCAATCACGTTTCAATAACCGACAGTACAGTATTAGACATAATGTGCCATGATAGTAATGGACAAATCGTGGTAATTCAGTTGAACATCGAAGAAGATGACAGAATGTTGCTTAAAGGAATACATAGTTTAGACTACGTAGATAAATTTAGACCATTCTTGAAAGCTACATATAGCAGCCATAAGATCGACGACAAAGAGAAGCCAAGACTAATACTTGTTGCGCCAAGCTACTCAGAAACACTGCGTCATGCAGTTGAACATTTGCAAGGAATCCGAGTAGATCTCTACGAGTGGGAATACTTGAAGATTGGAGACCATAAAGGCCTCCGTCTCCAACCCATTTTTGCAAGAAAACCTCAAGAAACTTTCAAGAAACCAGTAGAAATGCCCAAAGAGGTGCCTAAAGAGGTGCCTAAGAAAGTTTCTAAAGAGGTGCCTAAAGAGGTTCCAGAAAAGGAAGAAGTTACAAAACCGCCAGAGAAAAAAACTCAAATAGATTTTGAGAAAAAGGACAAACCCATTGAAAAGAAAGAGAAGTCAGAACCAATCTTTCCAAAAGAAGAAGAAAATACGGACTTCTTTCCATCATGGAAAGAACCATCAAAGAAAAAAGATGAACCCATTAAAGAAGAGCCTAAACAAAAATCTGATAAAAAACAGCAGAAAAGAAAGTTAAAATTATTCTGAGAGAGATTTCCCAAGTTTCTTTTATTTTAACACAAACACAAATACGAAGGTTCAAGAAATACGCTGAAGTATATAACTAATGAAAATGCACGCAATAACTTGTACGAAAAAAAATTGGAAGAGATTCACAGTTTTTTAGTTACTGCTTTCTCAAGTGAAACGATGCCTGGTAGTTCTTTTCCCATCAGGAAATCTATTAATGCCCCGCCTGCTGTGCTAATATAGGAGATTTTACTGGAAATTCCCAGTTCCTGCAAGGCTGCTACTGTATGTCCGCCACCAGCAAGTGAAAATCTTGGTGAATTTGCTACTTCTTGGAAGATGCTCTTAGTTCCAAAGATGAATTCTTCTTTTTCATAGACTCCCAACGGTCCACTTAGGACGATTGAATTTGCTTTTCTTATAATTTCAGAGTATATCTTGACGGTTTCTGATCCTACATCGAATATTGGATAGTTTGTAGGTAATTTCTGTATAGGGATTTCCTTTCGTTTGCCATCAATCTCCAAAGCCAAGTCAAAAGGTACCAATATCTGATCTGGATAGCTTTTCAAAAGATTCTTGATGCCAGGTATAAATCTAATTAGGTCTTTACGTTTTAAGAAACTCATGTTTGCCTCTCCAAGGTCGATATCTTTTGCTGTCAGAAAAACGTGGCCAGCAACTCCGCCGGTGAGGACATAATCTGCAATTTTGTTTTCTAGTACGTACCTTGAGATCTCCAATGCATCATCTGCTTTCGCTCCTCCCAGAATGAATATGCAAGGTTTTTTTGGATTCTCTAGAACAAGGCTTAGAGATTTTAGTTCTTTTTCCATTATGCGACCTGCAAAGCTAGGTAACACACTTGTAAAGCCCACAATTGAGACATGGGCTCTATGAGCTGCAGCAAAGGCATCATTGACAAATAAATCTGCTAGAGGCGCTAATTTCTCAACCATTTCCGACTTTGCGTGTTTCTCAGGTGTTCCTTTAGTTCTTTCATAAGCATAAGTTCTAACATTTTCTAAAACCAGAACTTCACCACTTTTTAATCCTTTGAGTGCTTCTTGAGCTTTGGGACCAAAAACATCGTTTACGTACTTCACAGGTATTTCCAAAATTTTACTCAAGATCTCAGCGTGCTGTTTGAGTGTTGTGAAATCTGGTTCGCCACGCCTACCTTGATGAGCGAGTATTCCAACTTTTGCCCCTTTTTGGATCAATTCTTTAATAGTTGTTTCAGCATGCCTTTTTATTCTCGTATCATCTAGCACATTCTTAGTTTTAGGATCTATAGGTGAGTTAAAATCCACTCTTACTATGACTGTTTTTCCTTGTGGATCTACGTCATCCAGTGTCAGCAGCTTGGGCATTGTTTCACTTTCTCTAGATCTTTGGTTATTCTGCCATTTTACTTATCTTCTCTATCATACGAACCATTTTCACAGAGTAGCCCCATTCATTATCGTACCAAGCCAGCACCTTGACTAGATCTCCAACTACCATAGTTGCACGACCGTCCACTATAGCTGAATATGGATTGTGTATTAGGTCTGAAGATACAAGAGGGTCCTCCGAATAGTCCAAGATTCCTTTCAATACACCTTGAGCTGCTTCTCGAAATGCTGCATTGACTTCTTCCTTTGTAACCTTCTTTTCTAATTGTGCAGTAAAGTCTACTATAGAAACATCTGGTGTAGGAACTCGCAAAGCAAGTCCATTCATTCTTCCTTCAAGTTCTGGTAACGTTAGAGTTGCTGCCACCGCTGCACCTGTGGTTGTTGGAATAATGTTGAAAGCAGCTGACCTAGCCCGTCTTAGGTCCTTGTGCTGCATGTCTAATAGTCTTTGATCATTAGTGACCGAGTGAATTGTGTTCATTATTCCTGATTTCACACCAAATTTGTCGTTTAAGACCTTGGCAACCGGTGCAACACAGTTGGTTGTGCAAGAAGCTAGAGACACTATGTTGTGCTTTGCTGGATCGTACTTATTGTCATTTACGCCATAAACGACAGTTAAATCTGCACTGGGCGCTGGGCTCATTGGAGCTGAGACCAATACCTTTTTAGCTCCAGCCTGAAGATGTTTTGCAGCATCATCCCTTTTCCTGAATCTGCCAGTGGATTCTACGGCTAAAAATATGCCCATCTCCCTCCACGGTAACTTAGCAGGATCGGGTTGCGCTATGACCTTCAGTTGCTTACCTGCTGCAAATATTAGGTTGCCTTCAACTTTCACGTCAAATGGGGCAGGTCCATGTACTGTATCATGCTTCAGAAGAAATCCTAAGGTTTTTGCATCTGTTAGATCGTTGATAACTAGGAAATCTATATCAGCTTTCGTTTCTAAGGCTGCTCTGTAGAGAAGACGTCCTATTCTTCCAAATCCGTTAATAGCTACTTTTGCCGTCAATTCTAATCACCATTTCATGGTCATTCTATTTTGAGAATCTTATAAATAATGTTACCTCTGCTTTAAGTTTAGCGTAATTTTCTTATTGCAATTTCAGCAGCAAGAACCATAGGCTCCCACGTCTCATTCAATGGTGGTGCATAGGCAGTATCAGCTTTTGCTAGCTCGTGAATAGTCATGTGTTTCTGTATAGCAAATGACAAGGCATTTATTCTTTGAGTTACTTCTTCGCCTCCTATTATCTGTCCTCCAATGATTCTTCGACTTTCTTTATCAACCACAATTTTGATCTTAATATTGTGACCACTTGGATAATATTCTGGTCTAGTCTTTGTAGTAATTGTTCCAATCACCGTTTCATATCCATTTCTTTTTGCAGAAAAATCTGTAAGTCCCGTAACACCTATCTCTGTGTCGAAGAACTTTGTCACTGCAGAGCCGATTACTCCATGAAATATTGCGTAGCCACCTGCTGCATTAGTTCCAGCCACCTTTCCCTGTCTAACTGCTGCTGTTCCAAGTTGACAAAGTGTTGGTCTTTGAGTTATCATATTGACCGATTCAGCACAATCTCCCACAGCATAGACATCCTTAACACTCGTTTCCATGCGAGCATTTGTTTTAATCCCTCTGGTTTCCCCAATTGTAATTCCAGCTTTTTGTGCTAGTTCAGAATTAACCCTAATTCCTGTAGCTACAACAACCATATCCGTCTGGATCTGCTCACCCGCAACAGAAACACCACTTACCTTCTCTGATCCTAAGATCTCATCCACACCTTTTCCGGTAATTACTCTCATACCCTTCTCTTCAAGCATAATTTGAACCATTTTTGCCATGTCAGCATCAATCATTGCTGGTAATACCTGAGGTAATAATTCTACAACTACTGTTTTCAAACCTCTTTCGATGCAAGCTACAGCTGTCTCCAAGCCAATAAGTCCTGCTCCTATGACCACTGCTGATTTTGAATTGTTTATGGTTTCATCAATTTTTTTTCCATCTTCTATTGTTCTTAAGGCATGAACACCCTGTTTCTCCTGGCCTTTTATTGGGGGTACAAAAGGGTATGCTCCAGTGGCAATCACAAGACTGTCGTATTCGAGTTTTTTCGGTGTACCAGTCTTTTCCTTTATTTCCACAGTCTTTTCTTCTGTGTTAACACTGGTGACTGTTGTTTCTAACATGAGATTAAGCTTCATCATACGGAAATATGATTGTGGAAAAACTATGAGTTTTGCAAAGTTTGATATATGTCTACCTATAACAAAGGGGATTCCGCATGGTGAGTAGCCAGCTTGTCGTTGTTTGGTTATAAGGGTTATCTCAGCGTTTCGGTCCGTTCTTCTAGCAGCTGAAGCGGCATCTACTCCTGCTGCGTGGGCACCGATTATTATTACGCGCTTTGGCATTTAGTAACTAACCTTCTTTAATGAGTTTCTTGTGCCACTCGACTGATTTACTGTAGTCCATTAAGTTGGCGAGTTCTGCTTCGAGATTTGAGGGTTTTACTAAAAGTAACCATCCTTTCTCATAGGGGTCTTCGTTTAAGATCTCAGGATTTGATTGAACCTCTTCATTTACCTTTTCTACTGTACCGCTGATTGGTGCAACTAGATCTGAGACTGCTTTTACCGATTCTACTGTTCCGTAGGGCTCCTTCTGGCTTACTGTGGTTCCTGGTTCAGGGAGTTCTGCGTAAACTACTTCTCGTAGCTGTTTTTGAGCATAGTCTGTTATTCCAACTAGTGCTTTGTCGCCTTCAACTTTAACCCATGCCCAATCTTCAGTGTAAAATAGTCCTTCAGGCACCTCGTATCCGTCAACTTTTACCATTTTCTGTTCACCTCTTAGAGAGTTGTTATTCTTCACATTTTAACCTTAAAAAGTAACTGCTGCTCAACAAACTTTCTGTTTGATAAATTGTATTTTTCTCAGTTGTAAACAATCTTTAGATCACAGATTGGAAGACTTGATGAGGGATGAGAGAATGTTATGTCTCAGCGTTCGCGATTTCCAGTTATGTAGTCTTCCACCCATTGTTTTGCCATCGAATCAAATGTTTGAATAGGCGGATGTTTAAATGCGTAGGAGGAAATGCTTGTCAGAGGGCCTGCAATTCTTCGATCTAGGCCGATTTTTACTGCCCTTATCACGTCAATCACTACTCCCGCACTGTTTGGAGAATCTTCGACTTCTAATTTTGTCTTTATCGATAATGGTTGATTACCAAACTTTCTGCCCTTGAGCATTATATAACAGATCTTTTTATCACCTAAAAATGGAACATAGTCAGATGGGCCAATCCTTGTAGGAACGTCATAGGGGACAAGGCTTGTTACAGCTTCTGTTTTACTAACTCGTTTTGTTTTCAATCTATCCTCAATAGTCATGTTTAAAAAATCAGTGTTTCCTCCTAGATTCAGTTGGTAAGTCTCATCTACCATTATTCCCCTGTCAAGGCAGAGTTTTACCAGGTTTCGATGTAGGATTGTTGCTCCCAATTGACTCTTAATATCATCTCCAGCCACTGGTAACCCTGAATTCTGAAATTTCCTACTCCATTCATGATCTGATGCAATGAACTCTGGAATGCAATTTATGAAAGCACATCCAGCATTCAAAGCTTCCTGGGCGTATAGGCGTGTGCCATTTCTGCTTCCTACGGGCAGATAATTAACGAGTATTTCTGCTTTTGAATCTGCAAGAGCCTCCGCTATGTCTACTGGTTTAACTTTTCTTTCATCATATATCTTAAATGCTTTTTTCATATGGTGTGCTACACCGTCACTGATTGGAGCTGGCTTGACGAGTACATCCAAAGGCGGTACATCAGCAAATTTCATACAGCTATTGGGATTAATGAATATGGCCTTAGACAGATCTCTACCAATTTTTTCTTGGTTAACGTCGAAAGCAGCTACAAACTTTATGTGTTTTATATGATACCCGCCAAAGTTAACATGCATTAATCCTGGAACCTGGATTTTTTCAATCGTGTCTTTATAGTATTCAATTCCTTGAATGAGGGCTGACGCACAATTGCCTACTCCAGCTATAGCCACGCGAATGCTTGGCATGTGTCCACTTCCTTCACTTCATATACTGAACTAGGTCTTAATAATTATCATATTCAATCATTCATAGACAATGTTAAAAGTGAAGCAACAGTTATCATAACAAGGATGTCGGTGAAGATCTTGGAAACAGCAGAGTTTAAAGTAAAGTTTTCACCATTTAAGGAGATAGTGGTAATGCAAAAGACTGCGTTCTCTTCTCCAGATCATATAGCACGGTTCGCTTCAATTCTCGCAGGAGGAAAGACGCCTGGTCTATACTGGGCCAATGGAGTGGTTTTCGTGTATTTCCCGCTTCCAGCCTCAACAGAAATTGCGGCTAAGGATCTAGTTGAAAACAGAAGGGTCTATTGGACATTTGTAGGATATGCAATTATGCCAGAGTACAAACCCATAATTGAAACAAAAGAAAAGATAATGGTTCCAATCATTGACATGTCCTCCAACAAGATGTTTCAAAGAGTTGCAGACTGGTTAAAGACCTTGAAGTAGGGTACGCCGAAGGAGCCTGTGTCACCTACTGAGAATACTATGTCTCAAAGGAATAGTCTCGTCTGGAAACCATCAGGGAGAAAAGTTTGTTAGTTATTCTTGGGTAAAGAAGCAATTAGCCAGAAAACTTGGTTTCACACCTTATCCTGGAACATTGAACATAAAATTAAGCTCAAGTGAATATAAACGAAAGACGCTGATAGAAAAGGCAGAGGTAAGAGAAATTGTGCCCGTTGAAGGTTTTAAAAAGGGGCTTTGTCTTTCAAAGGTTTCGATTAATGGAGTGAATTGTGCAATAATAATACCGGAAGTCCCGGATTACCCTGAAGATATGTTAGAAATCATAGCCCCTATCAATCTTAGGAAGAAACTAGGACTCAAGGATGGAGACACTGTTGAAGTCAAGGTGTCAATGAAATAGATTTTCGCTTATTTCTAAAGAAAATCTCCAAGTATTTCCTTAACTGTCCATTCTTCTTAAGGTGGGCCCCATACTTCACGAGAGCGCTCATGGCTCTGGCAGCATCTTCTGGTGAAAAGTAAGCTGGTATACCTAGCTTATCAAACCTATAACGGGTATGCAACGCCATTTCAGTCTCACCTATATCGCATGCTACTATGGGTTTATCATACCTTTCTGCAACTGAGGCAACCTTATCGACAAAATCTTCTTGCAGTGCCGGCGTATGATGCAGGCCTAAAAGTATTATCCCATAAATTTGCGGGTCCTCCAAAAGTATCCTTGTCACCAGTTCGAACATCCTAGAATTTACTGAACCTGTCAAATCTACAGGATTCAGGTTAGTTGCAAACTTTGGGAGCTCACCCTTTTTCTTAAGCTTCTCAATTTTCTGAACAGTCTTCTCAGAGAAGCGATTGACTCTAATTCCCTTGATTTCACATTCATCTACAGCCATAACGCCAGGACCACCAGCATCAGTGATTATGCCAACGTTGTCTCCTGAAGCTGGAGGTTGCATTACTAGGGCCTTTCCCATATCAAAGAATTCTTCCATATCACTTGCTCTTACGACTCCTATCTGAAGAAAGGCTGCATCATATATTGCGTTTGTACCTGCCATAGCTCCAGTGTGCGAGGCTGCAGCTCTGGCTCCAGCTATGGTTCTACCACATTTGAGAGCCACAATTGGTTTCTTTTTAGTAACCTCTTTTGCCACTTCAAGGAAATGTCTTCCAGCTCTTATGTCTTCCACATATAGCAGGATAACCTCCGTTTTTTGGTCATGTAATAAATATCCCAGCATCTCAGCTTCATTGACATCACATTTATTTCCAAAACTAACAAATTTACTCACACCAATCTGCCGGCCCGTCAAATAGTCAAGTGCAGCTACACCAAAGGCTCCACTTTGGGTGACAACTGCGATCTTTCCTCTCATTGGGCGGGGAGTTGCAATGACCTCGTCTCCAGTTGTTAGAACTCGTGTTTCTGGAAGAAATAGCATATCGACTCCTGTCCTGGAATCATAGACGCCAAGACAATTCGGACCCAATACCCGAATTCCAGCCTTCTTTGCTATGGCCTTAACTTGGTTTTCAGCTTCTCGCTCTCCGATTTCACTAAAGCCTGAGCTTATGATCACAACTGCTTTAACTTTTTTTTCAGCTGCTTCTCTCATAATTTTTATAACATGTTTGGCAGGAACTACAACTACAACTAATTCGAGTTCTCCAGGAACATTCTTGACTGTTGGATAACTCTTGAATTCCAAGACAGATTCTTTATTTGGGTTGACGGGAAAAATATCTGCCTTAAGAATTCCTCTCCTCTTGTTTTCAACAAAATTATTAAAGATCACATATCCAGCTTTATCTTTCTTATTTGTCGCGCCAACAATTGCGACTGACTTGGGGTTAAAAAAAGCATCCATCTGTTCAACATAGGCCTTCACCGGGTTTCACCTTTAAATTTTCCTAACAATTGCTATGGGTTTATGCTTTACTGTTTCTAGCATCTCCCAACTTACCTCATCCAATTCAACAGCAAATCTCCCCGCCATATTCCATACTGTTCTTCCCGAACCAAACCCCATCACATGGTTCGCAATACAAGTGATCTTCAATACTTCCCTAATGTTTAATCTCTCCCCAACCAAAGCAATTGGGGTTGGACTCTTCTTTAATTTAAAAGCCTGCCCGATCACGTAAGTTAAGAATCCACCAAAGGAATGAATCTTCCCTATTGGTCTAGGCCTAGGAGTGAAATGAAAATTTCTGAAAGAGTAAGTTTTATCAGTATCTATAATCATCACAGTTACCTCTTTACCAAGTGTTAACTTTATCTGACTATGAATTCTTCTTGCTATCTCCTTGGCTTGGTTCAATGGCAAACTTACATAAGAATATGCCAAGTTACTACCATCAATTCCCGCTTCTGAACCAAACATTAATACTTCGAGCAGACCAGCTTGTTTCAAGACTGCTTGTTTGTGCCGACCTCCCATCTCTACAGGATAATTCTTAAGATGTTGAAGAGCTTTTGTTGGAAACCCACAGATTGGACCTAAAATGCGTCCCCAAATTAGCGGCATCCAAATCATTGCGATCAATCTTGCCATAAGACCTGGATTGATCCTACTTTCATCAAGAATATTTTCTGTTGCTGTTGAAGTTGCTTTCTCTGAAATTACTATGAAGTCTCCATTTGAGATCTTTCCTCTAAGACCATTTGAAATTATTCTAAGGTAGTTGTCTCCGGGTCGCCAATACTTTGTGACTATTGCCAGTGCCTTGTATCTAGTCATGACTTCAGCCAATGGGCTTTTTATATTTCAAACCGTTTCTGAAAGATGAAAATGGTAGATCTCTCATGTAAATCACTTTTACCTTTATTTCCGGAGTCCTGTGTATGTCATTAAATATTAGATTTGGGCATAAACACGATCTTTACTGTATCTACCTGTTTCTATCTCGTTCTCTATTTCCTTTAGAAGCATTATTCGTTTAAAGGTTGGTGGGTGTGTAGAAAACCATGTGTTTATTTTTGTCCATGCAGTTTTGGCTTCTTTTTCCATGGCAAACTCCAACTCTTTTTCATCTAAGACTCCATCTTTGTCAAAGTCATAATCTTGTTTCTTCGCCATTATTTGGTGAATTTCCTTCTTAGCTAGACTAGGATCACTTACATATAATGATCTAGCGCCCGATGTTGGTTTTGGCGAAATCGATAACCCATATGTGATTTTTGCTAAGGCACTCTGCAGACTTTGAGGTGATCTGGTAACATAGGCTGAGTATGCATCAGCGTAGTGTTCACGTAATCGACTGAGTTTCATTACAAATAGTAGTGATATAATGTATACGATATAGGAGATTGCTCCAACTAGGATGAAAGCTGCTTTAATACTTCCCTCCTTCTCTTTACCTGATGAACGGCTGAATCTTGCAACAGTCCATGTGCTTCTTGCTAAAAGGTAAGCAAGAAGAGGTAAAGCTGATAGGACGGTCATAACGATATAGTCTCTATGATTTAAATGCCCTAATTCATGACTGATTACACCTACGATCTCGTCCTTGTTAAGTTTCTCCAACAGTCCTATGTGAACCGCCAAGGTGGCGTTGTTGCTTGTTCTACCAAATACAAAGGCATTTGGTGTGTCTTCTGGAACAATTGCTAATCGGGGCATGGGAATTTCACACTGTTCCGTTAATTTTCTTACTGTGGATTCAAGCCATGGATTTTCTCCTGGCTTTAAGTAATTTAGACGTGATGTACTCTTGACAATTGCTGGTCCAATCAGATACTGGATTAGTATAAAGAGTAATGTGCCGGCGAAAGCAAATATTAGTGGTAAGTTAAGGAGGAGCATTATTGCAACCAAGAATATGGTAAATATTAATGCCACTAAAAGGATGGAAAGACTCATTGTGATTTTTAGATTAGCTAATCTGCCCATTTTCCTTCGTTAATTGGATAGAAAAGTCTGGAATTAAGCTTTTCCAAAATGTGATATGTATAGTAGATTTTCTCGTGTATATCCGTAGCTAATTGATGTTGGTGCTCCGGCCGGGATTTGAACCCGGGTCGGCGGCTTTCTCTCACCTTTTGTGTCGAGAGGCCGCTATACTTGACCGGACTATACTACCGGAGCTTGAACAATGCTGCCTTTCATTTAGGTTTATGATATGTTGCCACTTTATGTTTCTTATTAGCTGTACAAATGCAAAGTTTGTCTCTATTAATTTATCTTCCTAAAACCTACTAGCGCAAGTGACACATAATTATCGACACCATAGTTCATGTGGTATTTGTTATCTTCATGCTCTGCTGTTTGGGGTTACCACATCTTTTTGCGCGCGCGCGTTTGTGGTAATATTTAAGGTGTATGCATGAGGCTACGTTTTAACAGAAAAATGCAGAGATGTCGGGCTGAAGTTTTGATTTGTAGCATTTACACTGATGCTTGGACTACTGACAAGTGTATTCTGAAGCCATTGATTGATATGTTATCCTAGCATTGTCCAAAGTAGAAATCTTGCACTTGATGTTGTTGCTCTGCTTTCTTGAAGTAATTAAGAAAAATGGGTTTAGTAGTCTTCGTCTGAGCCTTCTGGTCCACCAGGTTTACTAGGTCCTGCAGGTTTAGTTGAGGCTATTACGTCGTCTATACGCAGTATCATTGATGCTGATTCAGCAGCTGATTTTAGGGCTTGTTCTTTGACTACTAACGGTTCTATTACGCCGTTTTCGGGCATGCTTTCGACTTTTCCTTTGAAGACATTGACTCCCATGGGGTAACCATCTATCTTGTCATGGGCTGATCTAAGCTCAACGATTATGTCTATAGATTCAAGACCCGCATTTTCAGCTAGGGTCTTAGGCACGATTTCAACAGCGTCGGCGAAAGCTTCTATGGCTAATTGTTCTCTTCCACCAACCTTTGTGGCGTAGTTCCTAAGTTCTTTGGCGACCTCTACTTCCACTGCGCCACCGCCTGGAACTATCTTGTTGGTTTCAACTACATCTGAGACAACAGATAGGGCATCATGTAGAGCTCTCTCTGCTTCGTCCACCATCCTCTCAAGCCCAGCACGAATGAGAATTGAGACCGAACGTGGATCTTTGCATTCCTCAATAAAGATCATCTCATCTTCGCCAATTTTTCTTTCCTCGACTACACCAGCATATCCCAAATCGTCTGTCTTTAGATCGTTCAGGTCTGATACTATTCTTGCTCCTGTTGCTCTAGAAAGTTTCTCCATGTCTGATTGTTTTACTCTTCTGGCTGCTAATATGCCTGTTTTGGCAAGGAAATGCTGCGCCATATCATCTATGCCTTTCTGACAGAAGACGACTTTGGCTCCCGCGGTACCTATTTTTGTTGCCATCCCCTTAAGCATGTCAGTTTCTTTATCAAGGAAAGCTTTCATCTGGGTAGGATCTCGTATCCTTATTTCAGCGCTTACCTCTGTCTTTTCTACTTCCAATGGGCAGTCAAGAAGTGCAATCTTTGCGTTAACCGCTTTCTTTGCCATTCCTGAATGGACAACTTCCTTATCAATGATCAGTCCTTTGACTAGCCTAGTTTCGTAAAGGCTTTTACCCTCTTTCTTAATAATTTGTATATTGTCAATATCAGCCACGTTCCTTTCTCCGCGTTGCTCTATGATTTGTTTTACAGCGTTGATCGCTATCTCTGCCAGTTGTTCCTTTGCAGGTCCCACAGCTTTGCTTCCCATAGATGTTAATGCTACTTTCTTGAAGGTTTCTCGATCATTCATCTCCACAGTTGAGGCGATTTTTGTTATGGTTTCCACGGCTTTCTGCACAGCTTTACGATATCCGCTGACTAGAACCGTAGGATGTATATTTTGGTCTAATAGTTCTTCAGCCTTCTTGAGTAGTTCTCCTGCAAGGACTACTGCAGTGGTTGTTCCATCACCCACCATATCATCTTGGGTCTTAGCTACCTCTACCATCATTTTTGCTGCTGGATGCTCAACATCTATTTCATCTAGAATTGTTGCTCCATCATTTGTTATTGTTATGTCTCCTAGGCTGTCTATGAGCATCTTATCCATGCCACGTGGTCCAAGAGTCGTCTTTAAGACTTCTCCTATCACTCTAGCTGCCATTATGTTGTTTCTTTGCGCTTCTTTCCCTCTGTTTCGTGTGGTACCTTCTTTAAGGATTAGGACTGGTTGTCCACCTCTGGTGGTTGTTAAATAAGCCATTTTATTCCTCCATCTACAATAACATTAATTCTGAATAAGCAAAAATCCCCTCGAATATAAATTTTTACCCGCATAACCATTGTTTTTGAAGGATTATTAAGCCCACTCTATATGGAACTTTATGTGTAACCACATACTGGGCATTCCGGCATCTTTTTAACATCAACTCTCTCGAAGTTCATCTCTTTGCCATCAACAAACAGTATTTGCCCGATCAAGGGTTTTCCGAATCCGGTAATGATTTTTAGCGTATCCATTACTTGAAGAGAGGCCAGAAGAGCGGGAGTTGCACCTAGAACTGGAATAACAACTTTCTCTGGAGGTCTTTTAGGAAATATACATTTTAAACAAGGGCCTGTTTCTGGGGCAATCGTGGTCATCTGACCGTGAAATTCGGAAACTCCCGCATGAACAAAGGGTATTTTATTTTCCACGCAGTATTTGTTTATTATGAATCTGGTCTTCCAGTTATCCTGACCATCTACAACAACGTCCACATCTCCGATTAGTTCGTGAACGTTGTGTTTGGTGATTTCAGCAATCTTTGGGTAAACTCTTACTTCAGGATTCATTGCCTCAAGTTTATTCTTTGCGACCATTGCTTTTGGACTGCCAAGGTCTTTTCTCCATCCCAGAATTTGACGGTTTAAATTGTTCAAATCAAATCTTTCTTTATCTATAAGAACTAATTCGCCCACACCAGCAGCAGTTAAGTATATTGCTGCTGGGCATCCTAACCCACCAACTCCGGCAACTAAAACTTTGGCAGCCTTTAATTTTTTCTGTCCCTCCAATCCCCAATTAGGAATCAACATTTGTCTACTATAAAGTTCCTTCTCTGAAGGCGACAGCATCATGTTACAACTTCCTTGCCTATCTTTTAGTTTTCTACCTGTTAATAAAGTATGGTTTCGTTAAATATTAGGTATAATCTGCATCATATTTTTGTATTTTTCTCAGTACAAGTTGCGATTGATAAAAATTAGAATAGATCTTGTTCTTCTTTTTTCTTCAGACTCTTCAACTGATCAATCACCGTGACAGCCAATGGAATTGATGTGACAATCAATGTTATATAAAGAAATAATATTGCTTCGTTCATGCATTGCAGCTCCTTGAGAGTAGTTAATGAATAATGAACGGTGGTTTTTAACTCTTTCCTTACTTTTTTTCGTTTTTAGATTATTATTCCTTTTTTAAACATGTTTTTTTCCTCATTGTCTTTAAGAATCACAAATAGGAAAGAATTTGAAGGTTTGTAACTATTGTGAGAGTATGTTTGAAAAAAACATGAAAATGAAGACTTTGAAGGAGAAAACCATGATTTACGTGCTTAAATTTTAATAATATTTGGAAAAAATGGTTTAAATATAAAAAAAACCGTCTATCTTGAATTTTGCTAAAAACCAAAAAGGTTATAAAACGCAATATGAGTTTATGACAATATTAGGACTTGCTTTAAGTGTTACTCTTTTCTTCTATGCCCTTCTCCATATTGGTATTCTCTCTTATTGTTCTTCTCTAATTTCCTGAGAAACATTTGATCCATGTTAATGCTTGGACAAGCTAGACGGCTTGCATCCAGAACATAGAAGAGCGTGTCAATAAGTTCCTCACCTATCACCTCTTCGCTTTTTCCTTTTTTCCAAGCGTCACTAGCCTCTCCAAGCTCCACAAAAGCAAAAAGCAATTTTTTTGGAATGTCTTCGGGTTTGTTGTAAAAGCCCTTATCTTTAACGAGTTTCTCAATCTCATTTTTCATCTCTTCCAGATGCATATTGTTTCCTTCCTTTTTCCTTCCAATGTAAACATGCGTTTATCTATCTGAAATGAACAAATAGTATTGAAAAAATGCATTTAAAAATATATTCGGACGGGGCATCTAGAGGAAACCCCGGTCCATCTGCTATTGCTTTCATTATTTTGGATGAATATGGAGAAATCTTGACAAAAAAAGCGAAGTATGTCGGAGTAAAAACGAACAATCAGGCGGAGTATTTAGCGCTATCATCCGCCCTTGATTCAGCATCTAAGATCTCAACTGAGAAAGTTACATGTTGCTTGGACAGTAAGTTAGTCGTAAATCAACTAAATGGTGAGTACAAGGTAAAAGATCATAAACTAATGATCCTATGGAAAAAACTCGACAAGTTCAAAGAAAGATTTCAGAAAACGGTTTTTATTTATGTTCCCAGAACAGATCGATACATTAAAATGGTTGACCTATTGGCCAATCAGACGTTAGACACAATTTAACTTTCTCCTAGATCATAGCTAGCACGCACGAAGTTTGGTGCCTGCGAGTTGTATTAATCTATATGCTCATGATCCCAGCCCTATCTTAGATTCATCTCCAGCTCTACCGATTGATATCATAGTTTTTATAGAATCAAGCTAAAGTATACCTTATAATATAGGAAAAAGGATGGCAGTTATGGAAATCGAAGTTCGATACCTAACTCGAGAAATTGCTGAAAGTTTTGGTGCTATTAACAAAAAAGAAACCATCCATGTTCCTGCAAACACAAATTATGAAGGTCTTTTAAGCATTTTTCAAGAAAAATTAAGGAATACCAATCAAGCAAACGAGGGATTGATGGATTCTCTGGTTTTCATATGTGGTGGTAGATCACTTATTAGTGCGAGGAAAGAGCATCTAGTTCCCCACTGTACAGTTCTAGTGGGATATGCTGACACCGGCGGTTAGCTAAAAGGAAGAAAAACTTTTGCGGGTGACAGTACGTTTCTTTGCTTCATTAAGGGAGCTAGTTAGTAAGAAGATGGAGGTTCTAGAGTTTACTCTTGGTGATGTTTTCACTGTAGAAGATGCCTTAAGTCAATTATCGACCATTTATGGACAAGAGTTTTCTGCGTTCTTATTTAATGGAAAGACTGGTGGAGTAAAGGATCATTTAACTCTCCTTTTAAACGGTAGGAACATAGAAAACCTTGATGGATTAAAAACACAGCTTATGGAAAATGACGTTCTCGCGATACTGCCTCCTGTGGGAGGCGGTTGATTCTTGGTTCACTTTGGAAAGACACGTGCCCCTACTTGGTACCTGAGGAGTTATATCCTTAAGCTCTATTAGTTTTCTTGGAATCTGCGTTGGGGAAGTGCTCGATCTGCGGTGATACAGCTGCCACAATCTCTTCACGCTTGGGGTTCTGTTCGACGTGTTTGAACCAGAATCCTGAGAAGGCTCTTGAGTTGGCCTACCATGTTCATGCGAAAAGTAGGGCAAGATTTGGGTTACCATCGAATCCACCGCATCATCCGGGTGGATTAAAATGTGGTGCTTGTGCCAACAACTGTATCATTTCAAGAGGTAGTATGGGTTTTTGCGGATTGGTCAAGAACACCGATAATCGTTTGAAAAGGTTCGGTGGGACAAAAGAGAAGGGTGTTTTAGATTGGTATTATGATGATTTACCAACTAACTGTGTGAGTTGGTGGTTTTGTCCTGGTTGTACTGGAAATGGGTATCCCTTTTACGCCCATAAGTCGCACGCTGAATACGGATATGTTAACTTGGCTGTGTTTTATGGGGCTTGCAGTTATGACTGTCTCTACTGTCAAAACTGGCGTTATCGTAGTATGTCTGTTAAACAAAAACCTGTTTTAAGTGCAGAAGAATTATCCGAAAAGGTTAATGAACAGGTTTCGTGTGTTTGTTTTTTCGGTGGTGATCCTTCACCACAGATGATGCACAGTTTGGAAACGACTCGTATAGCTGTTGAATGTGCTAAAGCGAAGAATCAGATCCTTCGAGTTTGTTGGGAAACAAATGGATATATGAATCCATCATTAGCAGGGAGAGCAGCAGAATATGCTTTAGAGACTGGTGGTCTTATCAAGTTCGACTTAAAGGCTTGGAGTGATGTTCTAAATATTGCCTTGTGTGGAGTTTCAAACAAGCCTACGTTAAAGAACTTCAGATTCATTGGGGAAAACTTCTATAAACAACGACCAAATCTGCCAGTGTTGACTGCTAGTACCCTCCTAATTCCAGGTTATGTTGATGTAGAGGAAGTTGAAAGGATTACCTATTTTATTAGCACAATTGATCCAGACATACCCTATACCCTATTAGCCTTCCATCCATGTTATGTATTGGATGATCTACCAACAACAAGCAGGGACCAAGCAATGAGATGCAAAAAAATTGCTGAAACCCACTTACAGCATACTAGAATTGGAAACAAGCATTTACTCTCATAGTTTCTGTACGATTATGTTCTAAACTCAAGTGTACACTCGTCAGATTATGCCTAGGCTGCCCAGAAAGGTGTTCTTTTTCTCATAAGGTCTACATATTCAGTTAGTGCTTCTTGTTCTCCTGAAGTCAGCTTCTCCATGTAGGTTGTTAGAAGTTTTTTCGCATGTTCTTCTGGTACCTTAACATAAAGAATGTCATTTTCAAATATGTGCCTTCCTACCATGGGTTTGTCTAGTGATATGGCGACCTGTATTCCTTCCTGAGCCAACCGTATTGCTTCCCCCTTTTCTTGAATCTGTTGGACTTCACCTATATCTTCTCCAGTTTTCCCTCTTACAAGCCGATATCTAGGTTTTACTTTTCCTGCCAGAATCTCTACACCAACTATTGCTGGTTTCGCTCTTCTGAAAACATATCCTTCTAAGACACGAATTTTACCAGGCATAACAAGTTCCTTAAATTCTTGCTCTAATTCTGATTCTTGCTGGTCTTTAAGCCATGCTAGATAATCGCCCATCAATCTGTATATGATGTTCTGCTGAAATATTCTTATTGTTTTGTTTTCCGCTTCTTCTTCAGCGTCTGGTAACACCTTTACATTGAAAGCCAAAATCACTCCATAGAAGGGTTCATTTTCCCTCACAACCTCTGCTTCTATAACGTCTCTTTTTGAGACATCGCCTACATCTGCCAATCGTATAGGCACATTTTTTTCACTCAGGTTTTCAGCTATAGCTTCTAGTGAACCTAGGGTATCAGCTTTCAGAATAACTCCATCTATGTCAGTTTCAATTCGAATCCTCTCAACCTCTTCCGAAACAAGCTCAATGACTTTTTGAACATCTTCGCTTTGAGGTGCAGCGTATAATGGTCCTCCAGGTAAAACCCCCTCTAGATTTGGGGCAGCAATTTTTACTCCAGCTGCTGCAGACACAGAGTTCACGGATGAGAATCGATCTCGGGGATCTCTGATCTCGTCAAGTGCCTTAGGAACCAATATTGCCCGAATCTGGGTGAAGATGGGCTTCTCTTTTCCTCCTACAACAATGAAGTTTTCCTTCTTAAGGATCCCATCATATATTAGAACATTAATGGTTAAGCCTAAACCCGGTTCTTCTTTGACTTCAAGGACTGTACCCTTTGCTGGGTCCTTACTCGTTTGAAGACGATCTTTCAAGTACTGCTGGGTTAAGCCAACGAGAACCATAAGAAGTTCAGTTAACCCTTCACCAGTTTTTGCACTAGTAGGTACTATTGCCACTGTTTTGGTGAAATCTTTTACAAGATTAAAACGATCCGTCTTAAATCCTTGACGAGAAAATTCTCCCATGATGCCATATATCCGATTCTTCAAGTCTTCTACGACATAGGAATCCTGCTTCTCTGAACTTTCCACAAATGATGTACCACTATGAGATTTCCATCCTGGTATTCGATCGATCTTATTGGCAGCAACTAAGAAAGGTGTCTTACGTGCTTTTAGTATCTCTAAGCATTCGTAAGTTTGTTCCTCGAAACCTCGTAGTACATCGACAACCAAGATTGCAATGTCTGCAACACCGCCACCACGTCTGCGCAGGTTTGTGAAAGCTTGATGCCCTGGTGTATCGACTACCAGTAACCCTGGTATCTTTATTTCTCCCTTAATTCTTGATAGATTAGTGCCTATCAATCTGTTGAGTGTATCGAGAGGAAAGAAGCTGGCTCCAATATGTTGAGTGATCCCACCAGCTTCTCGAGCTTGAACACTAGTTTTACGAATCTTATCCAACATTAGAGTCTTGCCAGTATCAACATGACCCAAAATGCAGACTATTGGTTGTCGAATTCCCATATCCATTCCTTCATAACAATTGGGATCTGACTCAGTTTATTCAATACCTGTTCCAAATAAACTATTGCATTGAACTACTCGACCTTTGCAATTATGAGGAAAAGGCCAGACAATAGAATTATAAAGCCCAGAAATCCGAAAAGGCTAGTGAAAATTCCTAGGACAGTAGTGCTTGTGAGCGTAAAATAAATGGTTAGTCCACCAACAATAAGCAGTATTAAACCAAAGAATTTTTCAGCTAGTAATAGTCCAAATTCTGCTTCTTCACTACTCATTTGCAAATCCTCACTAGGCCCCGTTTAGGGATTGTAAACTCTTCAAACATTTAAAGCATTTCCTCCTCCCTGCTCTAAATCTTTATTGACCGCGTGCGCGACAGCGTTATCTTATTTTAGGTTAGTAGACTGTTTAATGAAATAATATCTTTCCTTATAGTTGCTCTAACCCCCCTTTTCGGATCAACTGTCTGATTTATCTCAAGATCAACAGCTAGACTTCCAAACATATATGCTTCCTCAAAAGACCAATTAAATTCTCGCATCAAGGCTTCTACAGCTACTTCAGCAGCAGATTTCGCTGCTTCGTCCAATGTATCACCGCACGCTAGAAACGCGTACCAGTCCTTCGTCTCAAGAAGTGGCCATCTAGGACTTTTTCCTTTGATGAGATTAAATCTTAAAAGTACTTCCCCTGCAACCTCGATGGATGAGACGCAGAGTTCACCATCAGCCTGAATCGCATGTAGATCACCTATGGCAAACAATGCCCCTTCAACAAACACCGGTAAATAGAGTTTAGTACCGGCTGTTAAATCTTTCACATCCATGTTTCCGCCATGTTTTCCAAGAGAACCAGAGGGAACATCATCAGAATCAGGAGCTACTCCAATAGTACCTATCATAGGATTTGTTGCGATCTGAATATTATCGTCAAAACTGATTCGATCATCATTGATTTCAAGGATCTTTGTAGCGGCCTTGAAGGTTCTTCCGCCTAAAATTCCATATTTTGGTACCGTTACAATTACGCCTTTTTCGTTAATTTTAATATCAAGGACTTCGACTGATAGCGTGTCTCCTAGCTCAGCGTTGTTGATAAATAGCGGCCCAGTAGCGCCATTTACACATCCCCAGTCTAGGTTATTCAATGAAGAATTCTTAGTTTTTATCTGCCCTCCCAAAGCATCTTCAGTTTCAAATAAAACAAGTTCTCCACAATCAATGTACTCAACTGGTTTGTTTTTACGGCTAAAGCTATATACGACGTTTTCCCTTGGAACTACTTTCATAAGACAAAACCAATTCTATTGTAAGGTGCTGAGCTTTTAAACCTAAATTCTTTTTTCTTGAATGTGAGCTACGGTGAACGACCAACTATTAATTTCCTTGAATTATTAGTTTTCAGTCATGCAGTCTTCGACTTCAGGAGCCAATTATGACATAGTTCCAGTTGTGACATATATCAAAACTCGAAACAACTGATATATTACGATACGAGATAGACGCTTTGGAAAACTATGTCATATAATGTTATTAATCTTCCGAAGACTCATAAATCCAAACAGCAGTATCCAAACAGATTGTATGCCAGTAGAATCAGTTCATATTTACACTTGAGAAGATTCTCCCACTCTTATCCATTTAAGAATCTAAGATGGAGTTTTAGATAGAAAGCTATCATTGTTTGTGCTTGGACTTGAGTTAAAACGGTATCATTACTTGCAAAAATGAAACTTTATAATATCTTCCAGACTGGTTATTGTTTTAATCTTAGAATCTTTAATTCTCTTCTGACGATCAATTAGGTAGACAGTTAAGCCAGCATTTAGGGCACCTTCATAATCTGTTGGAACTTCGTCCCCAACAAAGATTGCTTCAAAATTCTCAACTCCCAACTCCTCCAAAGCATAGTTGAAGACCTCAATGTCAGGCTTCATTTTTCTTAATGTATCGATAAGGACTACGACGTCGAAGAATTTCTGTAAATTCACTTTTGGTAGAATTGCTTTAATGTCACTCTCCAACCCATTTGTTATGACTCCTAGCTTTACATTTTTCTTCTTAAGTAATGGCAACACCGTCATAGCATCTGGAAATAGGGTAACTTCAGAATAACTCCACCAATGACTTGCGATGAACTTCGCTAGTTTCCTTTTTTCTGATTTGATATCCAGATTAAATAGAATTCGTTGATTCCATTGAACCCAGAATTCATCAAGAAGGGTTTTAAGATCTTGGTAATTAGTTTCTTTATGAACTTTTAACCATACCTTGCTTATCTTATCTAAAGAACGGTTAATTCCACAGTCCTCAAGGATTTTTTTCATGACATGTGGAATTTCTGAAGTTTTAATTAATGTACCCCCCAGATCGAAAATTACTGCTTTCATTTGATTGTCAGCAAAATTTTTCATTCTTCTTCAACAGGTGATTATACCGCTACGATCTCAATTAACAATTCCTCTTAACGAGAGAGAATCAGAAGTCATGCCATGTTGTTGTGTCTTATTATTTTTTAAGTCTTTTAAAAACCCCTAAAACAGTAAGATCTTTTTCCGATTCAACGACAGTTGTTTCTAAACTCACAAGTTCCCATCCCTGAGAACCGTACTTATTTAACAAGTCGGTTAGATGAGGTGGTCTAAACCATCGCCTGGGTAGTCCATTGAATTTTATTTTTTCCGATTCTAATTCAGAGATTAACTCAACAACCAAGTATTCCCACCCAGCCATGTTGACCACAGTCCTTCTCAATACCAGACATAAAATATAAGATTACGCCTTCCGCGAATGCCAAATTTGTTTGGTAGAAAATTCCATGAATTCATAATAAACTCTAAACAATCATGATTTCAGGTAATCTTCGATTTTTTTCGTGCATTTAATTTTCGAAGACATTCATGGCAGAACTTATTCATCTTGATTGGTTCTCCAGTTAATAGTCCAACGTACATCAGATCGACAGGTTCGTTATGATGTTCCAAGCCTTGGCTATGACCAAGTCCATGGGCAGCTATCTTGACTCCTTCATTATCACCTTTCTTAAATAGAGACAAGAGGCCCACATCAGCTGCTGCATAATCATGAACGAGGCTCACACTTCTCTTGAATGTGTCAATGTGAAACCCATAATGCAGCATAACCACAGGATTATGAGTCACAGCAAACATGAAGTTTTGAATCATAAACTTCTTTTTTACTTTCCTAATTCTCTTTAGGATCTGGGGAAAAACGAACGCTTTGTAAAGCTCTTCTCTTAATTCTAACTCTAAGTCGCAACCGAAATTCACGTTTCCCATGTAATTAATCCCTGTCCAGATGCCCGATGGAAAATTGGCTAGGGCTTTCCACATTAACTCCACTAGATCCTCCAATGTGTTTGTTTCTTCATTAATCGTCAACATTTCTATTGATTGAAATGGCAAAAGGGCACCTGAATATCCACAATTCTGCATTTCATAAAAACCTTGAGAAGAGACATTAAATCTTGCTGATAGTAATCTTGGATCAGTACTTTGTATTATGAGAGGAAAAACTTCTAATAGAGAATATTTCTCAAGAGTGAATTGATTGAAAGAGTATAGGATTATAATTACCTTTATTTTTAAGTCATGATGATGCCTTTCAAGGGTGCATTAGCTTCATAAACAATTTTTCCTTTTACTGTTATCTTTTCAGCTTTTAATAGATTGTGCAGCTCTCTTTCTTCTCTTATTTTTAACTGTAATTTATGTTTAATTTCAGAAAGCACTTTTGTTTTTTCCGAATCTGATAAGGTTAGTATGTCCAATTTCTTGGGTTTTTTTCTGCTGAGTAACATTTTCTTTCTGTACCATATCGTGTTTATTAATAAATCAGTTATTTTTAGTTTAGATATATGAAAGAACGCGACATAATAGAATAAGAATCATCCAAATTTCCGCATGAGCGAGTACGCTAGTCTAGCTAGTCTCAAAAGAGGTTCATATTGTAGCCCACGAAAAAAGGTAGAGAGAAGGTTTTTCCCTAATTGCATTTTCTAAAGATGTAATGCTATTTCTTGGCTAGTGTGATTTCCAATGTGGAAACCCTTCTAGGGCTGTTTTGTCCTTCTCTGGGTGGCATTTCCTCGGTACCAATCGATATGCTGCTTACTGTCAAGTCTTTCATAAATCGTGATCTAGTAATTTCCGCAACATCTACTGCTGTCGTAATCGCGCGTCCGCGGGCTTTTAAGGTTACATTCTTAGCATCGGACGATGAAAGACTTGTTATAACAGCAGTCACATAGTTCATTGGTGGCTTCCTGCCGACATATACAGTCCCTGTATCTTCTGTCATTCAATTCACTCCTCCTATTGTTGATTGCAGCGCACGAAATGTGGTGTATAAAGGATTAATAAACTTGATGGAGGATTTTTCTACAACTTTCTTCTATTATCTTTAAAATCCTATCCAAGTATTAGGTTATCTTTGTACGCTCTTTTCAGTAAACCTTTTAGTTTCATATACAAGAATGATAGCTGTCCACAAATATTCATACCGATGAGGTGGATCCAGTATATCAGCTTCTAACACTGGGAACAAGATGTATATACAGAATCAGTGGATTAAACCAGATAGAATAGAAGATCGACAGTATCAAAAGGATATAATGAAAACAGCTGTCCATAAAAATACGCTAGTCATTTTACCTACAGCTTTAGGCAAAACAGTAATTGGCCTATTGATTGCTACTGAACGAATAAGATATGGCAAAGTCTTCTTCCTAGCACCGACAAGACCTTTGGTTCAACAACATTATCAGACTTTTATTGATAAAACGCTTTTTGAAGATCATGAATTAACCACAGTAACTGGTAGAATTTCACCTGAAAAACGGGTGCACATGTATAAAACGGGAAGAATAATCTTTGCAACACCTCAATGTCTACGAAATGATTTGAAGAGGGGTATTCTAGGACTTGAAGATGTTTCACTTATTATCTTTGATGAAGCTCATCGAGCCAGAGGAAACTACGCCTATGTTGACATAGCAAACTATTTCGTGAAACAATCCTTGAAACCTTTAACTCTGGGATTGACAGCTTCACCCGGCAGCTATAAGGAAAAGATTACTGAAATTTGTAGGAACCTTAGAATAGAAACAATTGAGTATCGAGCTGAAGAAGATGAGGATGTAAAACCATACATCCATCCAATCGATATCAACTGGAAACGAATCAAGTTGCCAGGCTCATACTTGAAAGTGAGAGATGAACTTAGAAAGATGCTAGCATTTCGGGTGAAATCACTTCAATCTCAAGGGGCACTGATAGGCAGAAATCCTCGCTATTTGAGTAGGCGTGATCTTGTGCAGCTCAATAAAGAGCTTCATCAAAAGATTAAAAGTGGAAAAGGAGGACACATATACCAGTTGAAGATTCAAGCTACTGCAACTTTAAGCATAATGCATATGATGGAATTAATTGAAACGCAAGGACCTAGGACACTTGAATCTTTTATCCGAAAATCACTGATGGAAAAAGCGTTTGAAGGAAGCCGTGGGCACAAATCAATATCTAACGATCCTCTATTTGCTAATGTTAGGAGATGGCTAATTGAGAGCCTAAGGAAAAAAAATCCCAAGATGTTTGAAGTGACTGGAATTCTTACCAGACAGTTGTATACAAACCCTGATTCCAGAATCATAGTTTTCACACAATATCGTGATACAATCCTTTCAATACTGAAAACAATAATGAAGAAACGCGCAATCAGAGCTGAACGATTTGTGGGACAGGTTGACAGAAAAGGCGATACAGGAATGAACCAGAAAGAACAGCAAAATGTTCTTCAGCGACTTCGTACAGGAGAAATTAACGTTCTCGTGGCTACCAGTATTGCAGAAGAGGGCTTAGACATACCAGAAGTTGATCGAGTCATCTTCTATGAACCCGTTCCAAGTGAGATCCGCTACATACAACGTAGAGGAAGAACTGGTCGAAGGGTATCTGGTTCAGTTACAATCCTGATTGCTGAAAACACCATTGATGAAGCATTCTATTGGGCAAGTATGAAAAAGGCAAAGAAGATGAAAGAGATGATCAAGAAGGTAAACCAGAAACTACCTGAAATGAATAGAAAACTTGGAATCTCTTCTAGTGATCTACAGATAAAAACAGGAAAGGATCAGAAAAACCTTAGAGAAACCAAAACTTATAGACAATCCAAGTTGGAACTATGGAAACCACAAATCATACAGACAAAGGGAATGAGTCAAGCGGTGAAATGGATTATGAGAAATCTTCCAGAAACCCCAACTCCGATTACCCATTTAATTAAACGGGCTACAGAAGAAACTAGCATTGGGCAACCAGCCATAGAAAATGCTATATGGCACTTAATCCAGCAAGGACAATTGTACCAACCAACTCCAGGACAGATAATGAGACTCTAACAAGTTAATAATTCTCACATGAACGTTCATAATGAATGCCACTAAATCTAACACAAGAGATAATTAGTTCCATGATTTCCTTTTTTGAAGTGACAAGCAATGGATTCTGACCTTCAAAACCTAATTACACGCGGTGAAAATAGCCCCTTTTATAAGCTCCTAGGTATAAAGATCGAAGAAGTGAGTGAAAAACGTGCTAGACTTTCATTAAACGCAGATAAACAGCACCTTCAATTCTCGAAGCAAGTTCATGGAGGAGTCATAGCAAGTCTAGCTGATTCAGCAGCAGCTTGGGCAATTTATGGAGGCAGTAAAATAAAGGGGGTTCCAGTGACTGTAGAGATGAAAATAAATTTTCTAAAGCCGATAACATCTGGAAAAATAATTGCAGAAGCCCGAAACATCCACAAAGGCTCAAAAATCTTTGTGTCTGATGTAGAGGTTAAGAACATGAAAGATGAGGTTATCGCTAAAAGTCTTGTAACATACTACTTGGTTGAAAAGAGTTCACACACATGAAGCAGAAACACCTATGATTATTAAACGGCATGATAGTACCTTTATAGGCTATGTGTGCTTATTCACTAACTGATATTAACCCACAATACTGATTGTGTTTACGGGTTTTAAGACAACAAGATTTACTTTAACCTTTCACAATTTTGCTTAAATGTTGCACATGTCTCATATCACCGTTAAATTAAACTTTTTACAATATTTACATGAAAAAGCACAGGAATCCCGAAACAAGGAAACACAAGGATGTTTAATGTTTCTGGCTGGAGCTGTTTTCTTTGTAGGAGGTATTATCGAATCACTAAATCTGACCGATCCTCCACACTGGTTCATATTCATACCTTACCACACAACACCAATTCCTGGAGCCATCTTGGGTCTGACCCTAGTCATAAGTGGTTTTTCGCTAATTATTTTCGGCATAGCTACAGCCATAAAATGGCGAATGAACAGAAGATGGTACATGGAAGAACTGAGGAAAGCAAGTTCTGAAAAATGGAACAAATTAAAACAAAATAAAAATGTTAGAATATCCACATCGCCGGCTCGTAGACGTAAAAGGAGAAAGAAAAAAAGCATAGAATGGTGGGTGTACGATAATTGGTCATCAAAGACCAGTAGAGCAAGAGTTCATAAAGCTACTTGTCTCTATTGCAATTACGGGATGGGGATCAAAGAGAGTAAAACTGAAGAAACAAATGCAAAATGGTGGGGCCCCTTTAATACATGGAATAATGCATGGAAGGTTGCAGAGAGATTAGAACGAAAAGACACTAATTTCTGCAAGAACTGTTGCAAACAATTAAGCGAAATACGAGAAAGAGGTAAACTTGAATTCCTATCTTCAGATTCACAAACACAAACACAGATAAAAGCCATTTAAGACAAACCAAACAATTTGTATAAAAATCCTCTAAATCACATATTTTTTATACGGTAGAAAAATAAGCCAATATAAAGGCAATTGAATTGTTTAATCCATGCATTAATGCAGAAACGATGGTGTTTCCACCCGTCCGTTGCCAAACATATCCAAGAATCAAACCTGCAACAAAGGTCGTGGCGATCGCATACAGAGTGTTAAGGCCATGTAGCAATCCAAATAATAAAGAAGCAACCAGTAATCCTCTCATGTTCCCAAATGAATTTTCAAAGCCTTTTTGAATGAACCCTCTAAAGGCTATCTCTTCGCATGGTCCAACCAAAACGAAGGAAAAGATTACTAAAATAATTAACTGAAGACTATTTCTGGGCATTACTTGTGCTTCATATCCCTCTAATCCGGGGTCAGGCCCAAAGAGTGTCTCCTCAAGAACTGAGATCCCCACGGCTGAAAAAAATAGCGGTATCGTAAGAATAGAAGCAATCACTAAGATTCCAAGACTTGCCCTCTTCCAACCTAACTCTTTAAAATCTGCACCCTTATTCCTGGCAAATAAAACTGTTATTCCTAGGATAATTAGTTCATTAATGGGTGTTGCTAATATTACAATTGGAAATCCCAAATCCTCACCATTTGGACTGAAGCCAAATACCACTAGTAGAAAAATAAGAACGAAAGCTCCCAGAATAATTCCGCCAGCCAAAGAAAAATAGCATGCCAGTGCTGATCGTGCGTTCCAACCGTGTTCGCTTCCCATCAATCATCCCTCAATCTCGATACAAATGGGCTCGTTATACTGGCTACTTTTCATTATCTACTTTTATGAGTTGTGGCCTATTTATCTTAAAGCCACAGTTAGAACCCAAACCTAGAACACACAAAACGTGAACGTTATGGTCGATCACTACTGCTTATCTTCTCTTCAACTGGTTCTTGCACTGGAGTCTTAATTTTATTGTCTGGCTCTCCTTTTCCTTCATTGCCAATTTTTACGTTGCAGTAAGGGCACACATTAATAAGCTCTCCTTTTCCACTAGAAAAATCAAGCATTACCAAAGGTTTTCTAAATTTCCTTTTACAAGAGTGGCAATTAATGAGCATAGATCCATTCTTATCTTGAGACAATTTCAAATTGACCTTCTTGCGAACAGGTTTTACCAAAGAATCAGAGATTACTTCGGTGCTCTTTGTTTTTCCTCGTTTAATTTGTATATTAGACATTAGGGCGATAACGCTTAAGGCAGCAGGAATAACCATACAAACATAAATCAGGCGAAAAATGACCCAGTATGGACCCGCCCAAGTGAAATCGTACTGCAAACCAAAATTATAAAGATCACTATGAATAATGTTGTCAATTCTAACTAACAGAATAAGTACAAAACCAACACTAATTAACCATAAAGTGATAACGAGCTTTAAGAATCGTCTAGATCCAATCCGATCCTTAATATCCACGACAGCACCCAAGATAAGACTAGCTATAAACCACAAAAACATTATGAACAGTAAATATCAATCTAGAATCTTGTACAGAAGTTGGATTGTATTAAAGTTAAGCAGTTTGTTCTAATTTTGCAGGTAAATATTCGTCTACTATGTAGGTTAGGCCATACCTGCTGAAAGCCTCCTGTTCTGCCTTTTTTCTTATTTTCAGGAATGTTTTAATCTCTCTTTGTAAAAGAGGGTCTTTGTACCGTGGGTCGTTCCTTAATTCGTGAAGTCTTTTTATATCTACAGCTTCCAGAGGGTCTGTTGGAAGTTTGTAGTTTACTATATCTGTTGCCCAGACCCCACTCCATTTAGCATCTGGAGTAGTCAACCCTCTCATATGAGCAGCGTTTATAGAGCCTGAAATTATCACCATAGCAATATGCATTCCCCAAGGATCTCCATCTGTAAAAATGTAGACTGGGAGGCTCAGCTCTCTGTTAAGTCTTCTTATGAAGTGTCGCGTAGCCCGTGGGGCTTGTCCTGCTGTTAACACGAGTAGAGCATTGAATTTATCATGAACTTTTTCTTCCACGAATCGTGTAAATAGTCCTCCTTTCTCTATGGCTATTACTTTATCTGCTTTGGTTTCTACGAATTCTGATGAAGTTAGGGCTGGGCCTATCATGACCCCGTCAGGGTGAGATGTTAGATTCAAGGTTTTTCCTTCATATCCAGGCACTGTATATTCTATCGTTAGGTCTCCAAAGACTGCTGAACGTTCTTCTGGGAAAACATTGAGGTCTTCTCTTGAGAGTCCTAAAACCGTTTCTAAATCTGTTATTATGTTATTTGATTCTTGTTGGTCCTTAAATTTCATTTCATAGGCTTGAGCAGAGTAATATACATCTCTAAGAGTTGATGTCTTGCGTTGAGCAATTAATTCGTGAGAGAAAAAACCGGTCCAGACAAGCTGTGTGAATGGTCTTATGTGCCGGATGTTATGAGCGCTTCTTTTAACTTTCTTATCTCCTAGAACATATTGTCTCATTTCTGGATCATAACGAATATTCTCTGTTGATCTACTTGGCATTTCTATTGAAGGAAATGATCCTTGGTCAAGTTGCTCGTATACGTTTAGACCGTACTTCCTAAGGTTTGTTAGAACGTTTTCTCTCTTTTCTGACATAACTCCTTTTCTTTTACTTCTCACCATACTTTTTCACACTCTTTAATAGTCTCTTAATATCCGGGGACTCACTCTTACCGGCCAATTGAGTAGAAAATTGGGCTATCTTAGGTAGATACCTGCTGAAAATATTTAGTCTAATTCGTTCTCTTCGTACATACTCTTTCCGAGTCAGAAACCGACTAAGTCTTCTCGCAGCTTCTCGGAGTGCGTTAGCAACCTCTCTTTTCACTTCAGGTCTATCTGCAATGAACTCTTTTCCGACGGTCTTGTATGGAATTTTTGTGCTACAAATATGAACAACAATAGCAATGGGCATGTCGTGTGTGACTTTATACCGTCGCCAATTTATGGATTTAATCACTCTGTATGAAACATCACTTGCTTCATCATATAGAAGAGGAATTTTATTGGCAAAACGGTAAATCAGAAAGTCCTCCCTCTTTGGTATTTCTCCCTTGTAAGCAATTGCTACTTCAACAATGAAGGGATGGCCAGCATAAGCAGAAGGTTTCCGCTGATGAACAGTCACAAATTCCGGTTTCAATTCCTTTAATACGCCTGTTCCCAGAAGTTCTTCACCTAAAGGAGATAGGCAGCTAGCATCTGGAGGAAGGAACTCCTCAAATTTCTTGAGTGTACGCACTAATCTGACAATCTCTCTATGGGAGAGCCTCTTTGGATTTCTTGAAGGCTGTATATTGCTGAATTCTAGAAACTTATTTGCTGTGATTTCTCCTACTCTATGAAAATTGTTCTTGAGAAATTCATGCATATTTCTATATGGCGTTATTTGTATAATTCGTTGAAGAAGCTCTACATCAACTCCGTAAGGATGAGGCAATGTTTCCTTAGGAGGATTTGGCATCTTTTCTGTTGCACGGGAAAACCTAAACAACCTACCCCTTGGATCAATAAAAGTCAGGTTTGCATATGGGTTTACCATGGCTGTCTGTTTGAAGTATTCCAGTATTTTTGCCATGGCTCTCCGATAGTCGCCTTCTAGACTAAACTCGACTATTGTTCCGCGCCATCTTTTCTTATTTATCATGACCTTTCTGTCCATAATCAGAGGTCGGTTTCGCTGAATATCTATCATAAGCTTATAACGATAGATCTTTCGTCGACCTGTACTTGAAACCACTAATGCTGGCTGATGAGTGGTGATCTGTCCGTATAAGATTGCCATCTTTCCACCCAAGCCAAATGTTCCTCTCTGCTGTCTTGGCTTGTATTTTGAGCCAAAGAGCACTTGTCCGAATGCTGAAGGAATATGACGCGGTGGAACACCTAGACCATTATCCTCAACTCTCAGCTTGTAAACATTTGATTCTTTACTTTTTTCTTCAGTGTAGGAAAGTCTAACATAAATGTCTGGAGGCATCATAAGAGTTTCAGCTGCATCCAGAGAGTTTTCTACAAGTTCCCTTATAGCTGCAAAGACGGCTCTAGAAGGATTTGTGAATCCAGCAATGTCTCTGTTTCTATAAAAGAAATCAGCAGCACTTATCTCTTCAAAGGTTGTCCTTGCCACCTAATCTCCCCAGAGCGCTCTATTCCACAAATTGGTTTTACGATAAGATTAGGTCATTGATTAATTTAACTACCCTACGCGCTCTACAAATGCTTTTGTTTAATCTTTCTTTAACGAACTTACGTAGTAAAACTCGCCGATATGCTTCTGGTACTTGTCAAGTTTTGAACCTTCCTTATTAACTCTGGGTCTTTTGGTGTTCGGATCTCTGCGGAAAGTCACCTGCATGTCCTTCAGAAACTTGTTCATTCCTTCTCTAAGGCCTAATGGTGGATTTGCGGTGCCCATAACACCAGGTTTTCCTGTGAAGATCATTAACCGATCAGCCATAAAATCTTGCGCTACCACGTCATGCTCAACGACAAAAGCTGTGACGTCATAATTTTCAACAACTCTTCGAACTGTTCTTGCCATGATTAGTCTTTCTTCTACGTCTAGATAAGCGCTGGGTTCATCAAGCAAATAAAGTTCGGCTTTCTTAGATAAGCAGGAGATAATAGCCACTTTCTGAAGTTCTCCTCCACTGAGCTCTGTCACCTTCTTATCCAATAAAGAAGCGATCTGTAAGGGCTGGAGGATCTCTGTGTTATACCAACTCGAGATTAGTTGCTTTTTATCAATACTCTCTAAAAGCTGTTTTACAGTTCCTTCATACTCAGCTGATATGTATTGGGGTTTGTAGCTGACTCTCATTCCATCAAACCTCGTTCCTTGATCAGTTTCTTCTATTCCGGCTAATATTTTCACGAAGGTTGTTTTACCTATTCCATTGGGTCCTAAGATTCCAATGACCTCTCCAGCTCTTATCTCTCCGGGAATTGCATGTAGTCTGAATCCATCGTATGTTTTCTCAATTTTCTTCCATTGTAAAGATGGTTCAACAACATCAACACTAGTTGTTGGAGGTTTCTCATGAAAGATTATGGCTTCATCTCTGAATCTGACGTTTTCGTCCCTAATGTAGCCTTGTAGGTAAAGATTTATGCCTGTTCTGACTCCATGTACATTGGAGACAATGCCATAAACACCAGGTTTTCCATAGAAAACGCATACTTGATCTGACAAATAATCAATTATCGCCAAATCATGTTCAGCAACGATCACGATTTTATTATCTTTTCTCAATTTTCTAATGGCTTTAGCAACTGCTAGCCTTTGTTTAACGTCTAGATAACTCGAAGGCTCATCTATTAGATAGACGTCTGCTTCACGACATATGGTTGCGAGTACTGCTACACGTTGGAGTTCACCACCACTCAGCACCTCAATTGGCCGGCTTAAAAGTTGATCAAGCTCCAACTGTTTAATGTTTTCTTTGAGCGTTCCTGATTCATCGACCTTTTCTAAAAGTTCCTCCACTCTTCCCGAGACAGCCTTTGGGATTCTGTCCACATATTGAGGCTTGTAAGAGACTTTCAATTTACCGATACTCATATTTTGAAAATAGTCTTGAAGTGTAGACCCTCTAAAGTTCTTAATTATCTGTTCCCAGCTAGGTGGATCACTGTATTGGCCTAAATTCAGCATAATTTCTGAAGAAAAGATCTTCAGTGTTGTTGATTTACCTATTCCGTTCTGCCCCAAAAGTCCTAGGACAACACCGGGAGAAGGTGTGGGAAGCCTGTAGATTCTGAAAGAGTTGCGACCAAAACGGTGACTACATTGATTTTCCAATTCATCAGGTAGATTCACTATTGAGATTGCCGAGAAAGGACATTTTTTAATGCAGATTCCACATCCTGAACAAAGAGCCTCGATTATTTCTGCCTTATCCTTTTTAAAGCAGATTGTCTCTTTACCGCCCCTAACCATTGGGCAAAAACGGTAGCAGACACGATTACACCGTTTTGGTTTACATTTGTCATTTTTCAGAACAGCAACTCTCATCACAATCAATCCATAATTAGCTAGACTTCAACTTAATAATGAGCCTCTCAAATATATTGAGAACGTAATAAGTTCAACCTAGGCACACACATGCCTAAGATAGAAAAATAACTCAAACATTCACCATTCCTCTTCTTCCTCTTCTTCCTCTTCTTCCTCTTCCCATTCCTCTTCTTCTTCCTCGATCATGTTTTTTCACCTCCATTCTCCATCTTACAACTAGAACATTTGGTCCATCATATCATTAATTCAAATTATCCTTCAGATTAAACGATCAAAACCTAATTCATGAGTCTTACTTTATGATTTTTGCCTTTAACGAATCAATAGGTTCATTGTCATTAGGTGTCATATAAGCCCAACATAAATTTGGAGTATTATGTGCAGCTCCAATTCTTCCCTTTACGTCAACAGCGATTAATCCCATAGCATTATAGATATCTGATAATCGACGATTTACTAGTAGTATTGATTGCGTAACAGCTTCCTGTGCAGTCATATTTTCCATGAAATCGCATGTTTTCTTCGCTAATACAAGTCTTATAGCTATTTCGCCAACACCTGTTGCGGAACACGCTCCCACTTGGTCATCTGCGTATGTACCGGATCCAATTAGGGGTGAATCTCCAATCCTTCCCGGAATCTTCAAGGAAAATCCTCCTGTAGAAGTAGCAGCTGCAACATTAACAATCTTATCCAAAGCAACTGCGCCAACAGTATCAAATTTAAATAATTGTGGATGGTCCTTAACCAAATCTGCTAATCTTGGCAGTTTAAAGCCGCCTTTGAGAAAAGCCTTTTTCTGTTTCTCATAATATCTTAACCTAAGATCAGTTTTAGGATTTCGTCTTTCCAGACCAGATATTTTAGCGAGTTTCTCTGCGCCTTCTCGATTAGGAGAACATGATCAGTCTTTTCCATGACAATCTTCGCCAGATGAACTGGATTCTTTATATCCTTTAAAAGCCCAACAGCGCGCGCGCGCGAGCACCAGCATTGAGTGTCTTTCCTTCCATAATGGATGCCTCCATCTCAATCTTTTTCTCAATATTAAAACTAGAGCCATAGCCAGCGTTGAATATTCCTTCATCCTCCATAACCGCTACAGCCTCTGCAACACATTCAACAGCACTTTCACCATGTGTCAACGCTTCAAAACCTTTCTTTGCCGCTTCTTTTACTCCTTTCAATCCAAGTTTTTCACGCTCAGCATACCAAGTACCTGCACCGCCATGAACAATGATAACTGGTTTCAACTGTCCCCAACTCACAATCGCTTCCTCACTGAAGGCAAACAATATGACCACTTGGTTAGCCAAAATTTAAGCATGATGTGTACAAGTTATCAAAATCAATAAATCATCCCTAGCCAATGATAGATTTGGGATGATGTGAGGCGACGGTAAGAGCCACAAGCCATGATTCACAACTAACCTGCACTGACCAATATCTGCCTATCAACAAGCCAAATGCTTGAACCTTTGATGGTGAACCCATGATACTTAGAGACTTTAATCTCTTGGCCACAACTTCAAGAGGGAATGAAACAAATGCTTGCTCCGAGCTGTCTTATTTGTTAGAAGAAGCAGGAGAGTCAGAACCTAAACTTGAAAAAACCAATATTTCAGGTTTATTCACTGCTAAAACGACTTTAAATCCATTCTTAGTTATTAAGAAGCTACGTACCATATTGATTGAACATCCATACGAATTTAGATATGTCTTAAGGATCATTCCCATCAACCAGGTTATTTCCACAGATATGACTGAAATCATTAGGGTTTCCACCGAATTGAGTTCAGGAATTGATGAAGATCAGACTTTCCGTGTCACTGTAGAGAAACGGTTTACAAACATGAGCAGTCAAGAAATTATAGAGGCTGTAGCAGCAAATATTCAAAGAAAGGTTGATTTGGAAAGACCTGATAGAGTAATGTTGATTGAGATTCTGGGTGGTTTGACAGGGGTATCTCTAATAAAACCAGATGACATAATCTCAGTGACGAAAGAAAAGCTGCTATAAGAATTACTTCTTAATGGCCAGTAAAGCCATCCTTTCAATAATCAAGTCTATTAAGCCTCTCTCGAATTCCCCATTCTTAATGGCTGCTTTCAGCTCTGCATCTGATGGTTGATATATTTTACGAATTTCAGTTACTTTCCGTTTTGATAGCCTAAGCACTTTATCATCACGATCAGCTTTAATTTTCTCAGTAAACAGAGATAATGCTGATTCAATCGAATGTAAAGTAGTCCCAACTATCAATACAGCAATTTCCTTTGAGTTTACCGTCACTCCAAATAACTTGGTTGCTTTATTGATTTGATGTTGCGCTGAAACATAAAGCATAGACTCTATGGCTAAATCTCTCGAAATGTTCTTCTCATTCCTAAAAGCTGTCATCCCATTCAAAACAGCAAAATAGATATGTTCCCACGTTGCTATTCGCCTTGCATCAAAAAATTGTAGAATCACGCACGAAGGCATTAAATTACGGATTTTATGAAGAAATCCCTCAACATCATTCATTACTGTATTTTTAAATCCAACAATTGCAGCATATTTTCCAAATCCCTGAATCTTCTTTAGCAACTTCATTCCTCAAAAAGTTCTTGTAAAAATCTGTCAATGAGTTCTGCAGAGACTCCAGCTTTTTCAAGTTTAGCAATTTCTTCTTCCCAAGGCCTTTTCCTTTCTTTGCTTGTCTTGACTATCCATCTTATAGTCTCCTTAACTTCCCAAGGAAAGACCACCCAACGGGTTGTCTTCTTTCCAAAATAATCTGGCACAATGATACTCCAAGGTTTGTAGAAAACCGTAGCTATTCTAGCTTCAGACGCCACCTTTTCCATGATATGTTCTCGAACAACCTTCAGACTTTCCCCAGTATCAATAATGTCATCCACGATAAGCACCTTTCTATTGGCAACTCCTATGGAAATCGATTGCGTAAGAACTGGTTCTTCCTTTGCCCCCCCAACACCTTGATAGAACTCAGTTCTCACAAAATCAAGATTTGATATCTCAAGCAAATCAGTTAATACTCTAGCTGGTAACCAGCCTCCGCGGGACACACCAACGATTACTTCCGGACAAAATCTACTTGTCCGAATTTTCCGCGATAGGTTTAAAATTAAATCATAAACTTGGTTCCACGAGGGGGCTTCAAACTCAAATTTCTGAACCATGATATGCTCCCCAGAGGAAAACAACAACAAACATGAATAAATAATTTTCAAGGACCGGTTATAACAATCGTTCTTAAACCTTGCACATAACGGTTTCCTTCTCTATCTATACAGTCAACAAATTAACGTAAGAACACTAAAAGTATAGATGAAACTTTCACTTGCGTGTTTCTTTGATAAGCTTACTTCCCTATGAAATATAAAATCTTGTTTTCCTCTTCCTTATACCATCTAACATATTTAATTACCTTGTTTTCCTACCTTACTAAACGGATTAACATGAAAATCGTTGAGTGTGTACCAAATTTCAGTACATCAGATTCAAAGATTGTCAATATGATCATTAGAGAAATCAGAACAACTTCAAAAGCCTTCATAGTTGATTACACCTTTGATGACTACTATAATCGTCTTGTTGTATCGATTGTGGGTGAAATGGAGTCGGTGCTTTCTGCAGTCCAGAAAGCCGCTTATACAGCTGTAGGACTGATAGATATGAAAACACACAGAGGACAACACCCCCGTGTCGGTGCAGTGGATGTTGTACCTTTCATACCAATTCAAAATGCCATCATGCAAGATTGTGTAGATCTTGCGAAGACCTTCGGGAAAAACCTTGCCGATACACATCAAATCCCAGTATATCTTTACGGAGAAGCCGCGACAAAACCCGAAAGGAAAGATCTTGACTGGATTCGCAAAGGCGAATATGAGCGGTTAGCCGAGATGATTATCCAACCAAATAGGACACCAGATTTTGGCCCATCAACGCCGCACCCCACGGCTGGCGTAACAATAACTGGAGCTAGAGGAATTATGGCTGGATTTAACGTAAATCTAGGGACAAACGATCTTCAACTTGCTAAGAAAATCGCTAAAGCTCTCCATTCAAAGAAGGGTGGCTTTTCGAATGTAAAAGCGATGGCTGTCAAAATTCCGAATAAAAATATCACGCAAGTCGGAATGAGCATAAATAATTTTGAAAAGACTCCATTATACCGCGTTTTTGAATTACTCAAGATTGAAGCAGCACGATATAACGTGCCAATTGTTAATTCTGAATTCTGTGGAATGGCCCCTTTAAAAACACTGATAGATACAACTTCATATTACCTCAAAATCGACAGTTTAACAAAAGATCGGATCTTAGAGTTTGCAGTGCAACAAGCAATGGCAACAAAGAAATAAAAACAAACAATAACTAACAACACCTACCGATCGTTATAATTGGTGTCATTGAGTTTTCTTGCCCATCCAAACGTGCATGTAATGTAATATAAATGATTGAACGCAACACAGAATAACAAAGGTGATTAGATGCCAATTTCAATTAAATGGCTTGGTCATGCCAGTTTCCAGATAAAAACTGGAAAAAAAATAATATACGTAGATCTGGAAAAACAAAGTAAGCCATCAGAAAAAGCAGATCTGGTCTTGGTGACTCACTCTCACAACGACCATTGTGATTCTTCAATAATCGAAAAAATACGTAAACCTACAACAGTAATTATTGCACCTGGAGACTGTGTTTCTAAGATCAGCGGAGACATTGTCACTCTCAAGTCAGGAGATGAATATGGATTTGATGGTTCATTAATCCGTGCTGTTGAAGCATATAACTACAAGCGATTTAGATCACCCGGAAATCCTTACCATCCAAGGGGATATGGCGTTGGGTACTTGATGCATTTTGAGGGTAAAACGATTTATCATGCAGGAGACACTGATCTCATTCCTGAAATGGGTAGATTGGGTCAAGTGGATGTAGCCTTACTTCCTAGCGGAGGAACATACACAATGGATAACACTGAAGCAGCTGAAGCTGCCATGCTGATAAAGCCGAAGACTGTTATTCCGATGCACCGTTGGGATACTGTTCCAAGAGAACTTAAGGATGTTGTTGAATCTAAATCAAACATCAAGGTTCTTATTTTAAATGAAGAAGAATATTTTGTGGTCTAAACTAACCTACAGATTTCACACACAAGTGAATGCTCTTATGTCGTCCCTTGAAAGTCCCATCGACAATATTAGACTAAACTATTCCCCCACTTCCAAAGAGCGTACATGTATGACTCGTAAGAATAACATCAGAAAATTTAGAGGTAAGATTGCAGCAGATCTTCTTATCGTGAATGCGAGTGAACTGCTAACATTAGACGGAAGTAGTCAAGAACCTCGTACTGGTGATCAGATGAAATTATTAGGGTTGATACAGGATGGTGCCCTAGCGATTCAGGGTTCAAAGATCGTTGCAGTGGGAAAGAGTGAAGAAATACTCAGGGGTTTTGAAGCGAAGAACATGATAGACGCTTCAGGTAGAACAATTTTACCGGGTTTTATCGATCCCCATACACATTTAGTCTTTTCAGGGTCTCGAGAAAAGGAGTTTCAAATGAGGCTTGCTGGGGCATCCTACATGGAAATCTTGGAAGCAGGGGGCGGGATATTGGAAACTGTTCACAAGACCCGGGAAGCTAGTTTGGATGAGCTTGTTTATGATGGGCAAAAAACTTTGGATATTATGCTAGAACATGGAACTACAACCGTTGAAGCTAAAAGTGGCTATGGTTTGACAGTCGAGGATGAATTAAAACTTCTACACGTAATGGATCGTCTTAACTCTCAACATGTTATTGATATAGTTCCAACCTTTATGGGTGCCCATGCAATTCCACATGAATACAAAAACGCCCCAGAGAAATATGTTGATCTAGTCATCGAAGAAATGATCCCATTGGTATCTGAGAAAAAATTAGCTGAGTTTTGTGATGTTTTCTGTGAGAAAGGAGTCTTTACCATTTCACAATCAAGACGTATTCTATCAGCAGCAAAAAGAGCAAAATTGAAACCAAAAATTCACGCTGATGAGATGAGTACAACGGGAGGGACAGAGTTAGCTGCTGACATCAAAGCTGCTTCTGCTGATCACCTGCTTTTTTCCTCAATTAAAGGCCTGGAAGCGATCGCACAACAGAAAGTAATGGCTGTTTTACTTCCAGCAGCAGCATTTTGTTTAATGATGGGAAGATATGCAGATGCTAGGAAAATGATGCATCTGGGAGTTCCTGTAACATTAGGTACAGATTTTGGTCCCACCTGCTGGATCGAAAATCAACAGTTAATCATCGCCCTAGCATGTCGCTTCATGAAATTGACACCCGCTGAAGCTATTGTTGCTGCAACAATTAATGCTGCTCATGCCATAGATAAAGGAACGGAGATTGGTAGTTTAGAGATTGGTAAAAAAGCAGACATCATAATATGTGACATACCAAATCATAATTTTCTTGGCTATAGGTTCGGTGTAAATCTTGTAAATCAAGTTATTAAGAATGGTAAACTCGTATTCAGCAAAGAAAAGAAAAATTTGTACTAGGAATACATGACTCAAAGAGGCAACAATGTTAATGCTGTTGATGGGAAAGAATTTTAATTGTTTCCAACCTTGTTGACGTGGTGAACTGGATTTGAAGGTTGAGAAGCCGATTAAATGTATCACAGGCAGCAAGATGCACTGCAAGAACTGGCAGATTGAGGGTATACTGCGTATGCTTTACAATGTTGTTGATCCTGAAGTGGCAAAAGACCCTGACAACCTCATCATATATGGTGGTACCGGGAAAGCAGCACGCAATTGGAACTGCTTTGAAAATATTGTCAGGACCCTAACAGAACTTGAATCCGATGAAACCATGCTAATTCAAAGCGGTAAACCTGTTGCTGTGTTTAAAACACATTCATGGGCACCTAGAGCATTACTCGTTAATAGTATGCTTGTACCCAATTGGGCAAATTGGGAATACTTCTATGAGTTAGAGCAGAAGGGTCTGATAATGTTTGGCCAAATGACTGCTGGCTCTTGGGCATACATAGGCACTCAAGGCATTCTGCAAGGAACATACGAAACACTGGCTGCTGTAGCCAGACAACACTTTGATGGAAGCCTTAAAGGAAGGATTGTTTTGACTGCAGGGTTAGGAGAAATGGGCGGGGCTCAACCTTTAGCTGTTACAATGAACGATGGTGTTGCGTTGATTGTTGAAATCGACAAGAATATGATTGAACGCAGGATCAGACATGGGTTTCTGGAGACATGGACAGACGATTTATCTGAGGCAGTTAAATTGGCTTCGGATGCTAAACAGGAAGGGGCTCCTAGAAGTATTGGTTTGTTAGGAAACGTAGCTGATGTGCATCAAGAACTAACATTACGAGACTTCATTCCTGATGTTCTCACAGATCAGACTGCTGCACATGATCCTTTGAATGGGTATTATCCTTCCGGTTTTTCTATGAAAGAGGCAATTGAACTCAGAAAAAATGAACCGAAGAAGTATATTCATCTAGCCCAAAAAAGCATGAGAATGCAAGTCGAAGCTATGGTAGGTATGCTAAAGAAAGGTGCTGTAACATTTGAATATGGCAACAACCTACGGCAACAAGCATATAATGCAGGATTCAAGGAAGCTTTTACTTATGAAGGATTTATTCCCGGCTACATCCGACCAATGTTCTGTGAAGGCAGAGGTCCGTTTCGCTGGGCATCATTGACGGGTGACCCAGAAGATATTTACACGTTGGATAAAGTTGTCCTGAACGAGTTTTCCCATAATGAAGATTTATGCAGGTGGATACGTAAAGCACGAGAACAGGTAAAATTCCAGGGTTTACCAGCTCGAGTATGCTGGTTTGGTTATGGCGAGAGGGCACGTTTTGGTAAAATTATCAATGACTTAGTCGCAGATGGGAAACTCAATGGGCCTATCTGGATCGGACGTGACCATTTGGATGGGGGGAGTGTATCGTCTCCCAACCGTGAAACCGAGAATATGAAAGATGGTAGCGATGCCATCGCAGACTGGCCTATTCTAAACGCCTTGTTAAATGCTGTAGGAGGAGCAACATGGGTTTCTGTACACCATGGTGGAGGAGTAGGTATAGGATATAGTATCCACGCAGGTATGTGCCTTGTTGCTGATGGGGGAAAAGATACTGAAAAACGCTTAGAAACGGTATTGACCACTGACCCAGGTACAGCGATAGTTAGACATGTAGACGCAGGCTATAAATCAGCACGAAACGCAGCGAAAAGGAACAAGATTAAACTTATTCCAGATCATTAACAAACATTTACTGAGAAACCAATAAATTGTCACACAGGTCAACATAGGTTTCGCTCGTGACCGGAAAAACCTTCTATCCTTTCATTGGTTTATTTTTAGAGTTGAACTGAATCGAGCCTTATGCATCATTACTTCTTGTTTCGATTATTCTTCCCTTTGTATTCACGTGCAACAATCATCGTCGATGTTAAAAGCACACTCGAAATAGATCTAATCTTCTCCGCTATGAACTCTTCCAACGATTTCATATCCCGCACAGAGACCAGAGCAATTAGGTCATATTCACCATAGATTACACCTACTGCTAAAACCTCGGGAAAATTGGCAATCTCCTTGCTGACATCTCTCTCAGTACCGGAGCTTACTTTAAACAGGATATATGCTTTAACCATAATGCCCCTTCCTACCATCCAACAGACAATGATTGGTTTATATGTAAATTTAACTTTTACCTATAACATACACACGTGCTTCTTAAATTATGGTTTCTTTCCAAACATGAAAAACTGAATCATTTGTTAGTATACAAAAAAGAGTTTGAAACTGAGTCAGTTTTCATTTGCTTTCACTATATTGTATCCGGAAGCCTTACGTAAACGATTCATGATAGCAAGACCAAGGCCCTTTGCAGATATACCTTCAGCAATCACAATGTCCACCTTTTCTTGATCAAACTCTCTCAACAAACTGAACAAATTCCGTGCAATTACATTTGGATATTTACGAGTTCCAAGAGATTTTACAACGTCAGCTTCATATTGATTTACTGTTTCATCTGTAGCAAGAACACCAATTTTGGTTCCTTTTCTTTTATATAATTTTACTTTTTCCTTAATTACTCTGATAATGGCTGAAGGTTCTCCCTCGACAAGAACTACATTTACATCAGGAGCATAATGTCTGTGCTTCAATCCGGGAGAACATACTGTTTCTAAGGTTAATTTCCTGTTGGTTACTGCGATTGGATGTAGCTCTACTTTACCAAGGATTTTTTCCAAAACCTCGTGTGTTGTTCCTCCGGGACGGAGAATCTGTGGGGGGTTAATTGTCAAATCCAGCACTGTTGATTCTATTCCTATCCGGGTTGGACCTGCGTCCACAATAATGTCGACTCCACTGGCCAAGTCATCCCAAACATGTTTAGCTGTGGTTGGACTAGGTTTTCCTGCAAGATTAGCACTAGGGGCAGAAACAGCACATTGGCTTTCCCTAATTAAGGAGAGGGCAACATTGTGGTTGGGCATCCTTATAGCTATAGTTTTCAACCCGCAAACCGTAATCTCTGGAACAAATTCTGATCGCTTGAAGATCAATGTTATGGGTCCAGGCCAAAGTCTTCTCATGAGTTCTCTGGCTTTCGCTGGAACATTTCTAACAAGTTTAGATACATCTTTAATGTTCCCGATATGTACAATGGGTGGATTATCAAATGGTCGTCTTTTAACGTTAAAGAGACGTTTTACGGCCTTAGGATTTAATGCATCAACACCTAACCCATAAACTGTCTCCGTGGGAAAAGCAACAACGCCTCCTTTCTTAATAGTTTCCGCTGCTAACCGTATCTTGCTGATTTCAGGTTTTTCTGCATCAACTTTCAAAACAACGGCGCGTTTCATATGTTTACTCACATGACATCCTATCTGCTACCATTATGTTTACTCGCTTGTTTTTTCCTTAAAAAGGCTGCTGGTTTAAAAATCGAATTTGTCAGACGACATAATACTCCATGACTTTCTTCATGCTTTTTGGAGCAGTATGTTTTCTTGCAAGCTGTTTTAACAGTTTAATTACTTCAGGCTGAAAGCGAGCTACATCAGTCAACGAAATTAGACCAACCAAACGTTTTCCATCAACCACAGGTAGCTTCTTAATCTTCATCTGAAACATTAGTTTGACTGCGTCCTCCAATTCCTTGTCAGGTTCAACAACGACCAAGGGGCTGCTCATGACATCACTCACTTTGGTTTTCTTGGCGTCTTTTGCTTCAGCAACAACTCTCTTCAGTAAATCACGCTCAGTAATGATGCCTGTAGCTTTTCCTCTACTTAATGCGATCAAGCTACCAATTTCAAATTTATTCATAACTTCAGCTGCTTCCTTAACCGTCATTTTTTCATCTATAGTAATAACCTCTCTAACCATCACATCTTCAACTTTCAAAGATAGAGGATCTTCGTTTCTATGAAGCACCAAAACCACCGAACTTTGTATTCTTTTCAACCTTATATATAAACAGGTGTATGCATTTTGACTCTCACGCACAAAATATGCTCTACTCGTCTTTACTTACAACAATAGAGTTGTTCCCTCTGGATTTTTCAACAGAAGAGTCATATAAACGTAGAAGATTTCAGCAGGCTTGAAGTTCTCATAGATGGCTTCAACCTTCTACTTGTGTAGACAAACTTGATTTACACAGTAGCTCCTTCTCTCACTTGATCCTTTTGAATAACGCGCTTCAGTAATTTCATTAATAGTGATTGCGCTTGCGTTTCATTAACAGTCTGAAGGTACACTGAGGCCAAAGCAATTTTATTCTTATTGGAAGCTAGATATTCAGCGACCAAACGAGCCGATATTGTGTTTCTGTCACCTAAAAGTATGGATGAAGGTGGCAAAGCAAATGTATCTTCAGGTTTTGGTACACTAATTGCCACAGTTCCGAGCCTATCTTCGTTTTCGCTTAGAAGAACCAAACATGAGTTTCTAGTTTCCAAGTAAATAGCCAGAAAACGTGTATCCTGCTCGATAAACTCATCTTTGACTACCCTAGCACGCTTCATGATGTATACACCAATTTATAGCTTCATATAATCATTAATATTACTATCCTCAAGACAAGATAGAATATCTCTGCTTACTGCTGTTTATCGTACAGTTCATGCGTTTCATTTCTGAAAATACGTTTTATCTAATAAGGACGCAGATTCGCACTACACAACCAAACATTTCTACCTCAGAAACCAAAAAAACTGATGCGAAACTATCATTAATATTTGCGCGTATGCTTCAGTTTTCAATTGACCATTTCATTAATTCTTTTTCGTTGATAAGTGAAGCCTTCTCTCCCAGCAATTTTAACTGCTGAGGCAATGTCCCTTATTCCTCTTCTGTGTTTGATCCTCCCGACATCTCGGTTTGTTCCTACCTCGCTTACTATTTGCAATACAATGTCCAGTGGCAATATTTCATCCAACAACTTCAAAAGGCTATCCCTATACTTTGGAACTCCATCACCAATTCTAACACACATCGGAGATGAAGGTGCATTTTTGTATTGATTTACGATAGTTTTTATTTTGTTCGATATTTCAACCAAGCTAAAACAATTTCCAGTTCTTACTGCTTCGCCATCAGCAATTACAGCAAATCCAAAAATCTTACCAGGATCCACGCCAATGACTATCGAATCGTAGTGAGTTTTCCCTTGCGAAGCTTGTATCGCTTGAGCTACAATTTCCTCGGGTTCTATTCCATCCTCAAATATCAATACTTTTTCATGCTCTATCAATGAATATTCTTTTTTTGTCGTTATTATGACCTCTACATCTAAGGGAATTGCTGCATCTGGCATTAGGCTTAGAAATGCAATTTTCTTCTTCTTTAACTCCCTAACTATCAAAAAGTAATCTTTTCCTGAAACAGTTGCGACCGCAATTTTTGCCCTCATATCATTTTCCAGTTTGGTTGCTTTCCAATCACAAAACAAATTATTGGTCTTGATGTTTATATCCATTGGCGTGCATCAATTTGCTAAGTTACATTCCGACGGGTTGCCAAAATATCGATAAACTTCTAGGAGGCGGAGTTCCTAGTAATAAGATTTGCTTAATCTATGGCGAAGCAGAAATTGGCAAGACAACGTTTGTAATGCAATGTGCGGTAAACTGTGCAAGGCAAGGCTACAAAACTTTATACATGGATTGTGATAACGATTTTTCAGTGTTGAGATTAAAACAGATTACTTCCAAGGATTTCCATCAAATCGCTGAATCAATAATCTTGATTAAACCAAAGGATTTCAATGAACAAAGTCTGTTCGTAGATCACTTGCTTGATTATATCAACCAAAGAACCAGATTATTAATTATTGACACTGCCACATCACTTTATCTGAACCAACTATCAGAATACCCCAAAAAGAGATTTGAGTTAAGCAGAACTCTGAATAGACTGATGGCACAAATAGCACAGATAACCAAAACTGAGGGGTTAACTGTTCTTGTGACAAGTCAAATACGGAGTGTGTTTGACGATCCATTTATGGATATAGAACCGGTGGCTAACAGAGTACTAAAATTCTGGGCAGATATTATAATTGGTCTCAAACATGCTGAAGAACCTCAGATTCTGAGAGCAGTTTTGGAAAAAGGTTTACAAAAAATTAATGTGCAAAACTACTTAAAAATAGATGAAACAGGACTACACGATTACTGAAATTTTTATGGTTTATCAAAATGGAAGTTACAACCTTAATAATTGAAGCTCTTATATTCATATTCCCCGCATACTGCGCAAACGCTGTTCCAGTAATCTTTGGTGGAGGCCCTCCCGTCGACTTTGGACGAAGTTTTAACGATGGAAGACCGGTCTTAGGTAAAAACAAGACATTCCTTGGTTTTTTTTCGGGATTAATTATCGGAACAGCTGTTGGACTGCTGGAAAGTGTTGTTTTCGATTATCCAATTAATTTCGGATTAATATTATCTTTAGGAGCCTTAACCGGTGATCTTGCAAGTTCTTTTTTAAAGAGAAGACTGGGTTTACAGCCTGGTGATTTGTTACCTGTACTAGATCAGATCGATTTCATAATTGGAGCAATTCTTTTTTGCACACTTTTCTGTTCTCAAATACTTTCACCAGGAATGGTAATCCTAGTTTTAATCTTGACGCCCCCAATACATTTACTAACTAACTATATAGCCTACCACTTAGGTCTGAAAAACAATCCTTGGTAGAGCCTTCATTAACCTAGCTTGATCTGTAAAGCGGCCTCAAGAAATATATATGCAATGAATAGGAGAGCGACTCCCATTATAAAGACAAGGTAAGCTTGCCTAGGTTTGTAAGCGTATCTTGTACTTAGATACATAGCTATTACTCCTATAATGCCTAACGAATAAAGAATAGTGGCAATGATGCTATCAGTTATGAATTGTTCAGATAACTGAGGATATAGAAAAATGAAACTTCCCCCAGAGTAAGCAGCAGGTAGAGGCCGTCTTACTAAATTGTAAAGACCTCCCCCAAAAAGAAAAATTGCCACCGCAATTACCACTATTGAAAGGAAGGTGGCTGATGGTTTTATATTAGATATTCTTTCATAGAGTCTATTAAAGGAATAGGAAAGTGATGATACCCTTTTCTTAATTTTTCTTGACACGTTATTTTCCACTTTTTCTGGCTAAATATTCTGCCACTTCTTTAACCCATTGTCCTGTAAATGAATTCTTGCTAATCTCACTTAAATACTCTTTCCAAGACACTTCTGAAGCATGTTTCCATTTATTATAGGCTTTTACGATGTTATTGTATGCCTTTGTATGGATTAGGCAGAAATCTTTGTTGCTGCTTTCTTCATTACATACTGTGCATTTCATCTGTTTTTTTCTTCCTTTCTTTTCTTGATGGACAACTTGGATTGAAACATAGCATCCATGGATGTTTTTGCTTTAATTGTACTTGAATTATGGGCCATCCACAGCTTCTACATTTTACTCCTGAAGATCTAACCGAGCCTTTCTGCGGAAGTGGGAACGATGTTGAGCACTTTTCTTGAAAGTAGTTAGAGCATCCAATAAACCGCTTTTTGGTCTTCCTGGAATAGAGTATCATTAATTCCCCTGAGCCACAACTGGGACATGTTCCAACTATTCTCTGTTTAAGTCTAGTTTTTTCAAGCGCAAGGCTTAATTTCCCACCAATTTCATAGTCTTTGGTTTTCAATTTTTTTATTGCCGGCTTAAGTATTTCAACTGCGTCAACTAATACGTTTGTTCGTGTCTGACACTTGTTTTGTATCTCAAATATTTTATTTTCAAGGGTTTTTGTTAATTTGATTGATACAACATTGGGGCAGTATCTTTCGAGTATTTCAGAAACTTTAAGACCAATTTCTGTAGCTTCCATTCTCCGCCCTTGAATGTAGTTTCTTCTATAAAGTGTCTGAATGATGTTTGCTCTTGTTGCTTTCGTGCCGATTCTAGTTTTCTCCATCTTCTTCAACAAGCTCCCCGGGTTGTACCTCGGTGGTGGCTTAGTGAATTCCTCCTCTACGAGCACATTTTGTACTCTAACCTTCTGGCCTTCTTTCATTGGAGGTAGAAGCGTTTCCTCTGATTTTACGTATTGTCTGCAGATATAAAGCCAACCTGGTTTCAGGGTCTGCTTTCCATTTAAAAGAAAATGATGAGTATTGACATCTATAGTAATTTTTATTGTTTGTTTTTTCGCAGGCTCGCTGAAAACAGTCATGAATCTTCTTGCTATTAGATCAAAGAGTCTTTTCTCAGAATTACTTAACTCTCTACTGGGCTTTTCTCCTGTTGGAAAGATTGCTGGATGAGCTGGATCGCTTAATTTACCTTCTCTTGGTTTCAGCTTTCTTTTTTCAAGAATTTTCTTCGTAAATTTCCCATATTTGAATGTATCACCTAATTTTCTCAAAATTTGTCTATAACCAATTCTGGATGGTAATTTCTGGCTACTTGTTCTAGGATAGGAAATCAAGGCTTCAAGATATAATTTTTGAGCAATCATGGATGTGCGTTGAGGTGTGTACCCAAATAATCGGTAGGCTTCTCGTTGTAGGGTGCCTAAATTAAATGGAACAGGAGGATTTTGAAAGTATTGTTTTACAACAATTTCTCTGATGTATCCAGCCTTCTTTTTACAAGCGTTTGAGATTGCCTCAGCCTTCCTTTTGGTGCCAATTCTTTTTTCTTCATACTCAGCCTTAAAAACCTCCCTACCTATCTTAATTTTCAACTCAACTCTCCAGTAAGGCAAAGGTACAAAACTTTTGATTTTCTTCTCTCTTGAAACAAGGAATTTCAAAGTGGGTCCTTGCACTCTGCCAGTGCTCAATGTTGAATATTTGCCACTGCACCTCTCTGCTGAAAGCGTCAAAGCTCGGGAAAGATTCACCCCATAAAGCCAATCAACCTCATGTCTTGTTTTTCCCGCCTCAATTAATGCAAAATCCAAATGTGGTAATAATCTTTCATATGATTCTTTTAATTCCCGCTGAGTCAATGTTGAGTATTTCATGCGTTTTGACTTGTTTTCCTTATTGCCACAAGCATATTTCATTACACAATATCCGATTAAACTTCCTTCGATGTCATAATCACAAGCATCGATAAAAACATCAGCATTGCTTGCAAGTCTTGATATGGTTTTGATCCAATTTTTAATATGTTTTGCACTTTTCTCAGAAAAATGTCTTGGAACCCACCCCAAATTAAATATTGGGTAGTAATTTCTTCCCTTCGTCCATTCTTTGACTGTATACAGGTGTCCTATAGCTGGAACAACTACTATCTTTTTTACCCCTTTGATGACATAATATGGTACTCTATTCTTCTTTTTCCTCTCGACGTTTCCCTCCTCATTGAGAGCCAAAGCTATCATCCGTGCAGCATTTGGTTTTTCTGTTACTATCAGCGTGTATTTTTCCATCTTACCTCATAACGCGTTGCTAAACATAATAATGAATTTACGATTTAAACCCATGGAAAAGCGTTAAATGACGTCCTAAGTAAAGTTCGAGGTATTGTTATTAGCAACCAATAAATATCCCTTGACATTAACTTTCTTTATTACCCAAAGGGGTTAGATTTAATGCCTCAACGTGTCACCTGTCAAAAATGTGGATGCGTATTATATGAAGATAATGAACTGAAAACTCCAGAGGAAATTCTTCATAAGCATGATGGAAAATGTCCGGAATGTGGCCGGAAGTTAGCCCTGATGCCACTAGACATTGAAGTTAAACCTGCTGAAGAGCTCTGAGGACTGGTCCTTGGCAAAAAGGATCCGTAGAATCCAACTTCATAATGTACACAGAAAAACCGCTAAACTAACGATTTTTGCAGGTTTTGAAATGCCAGAATCGTATACCGGAGTAATCCCTGAGCATCTTGCTGTGCGTAATGGTGTTGGAATTTTTGACATCTCCCATATGGGCCGTGTTTCCATTAATGGAACAGACTCTGAAAGATTTCTTGATTATATTATAACGAACGATGTTTCAATAACATCTCCAAATGAAGCCAGCTATTCAGTTATGTGCAATCCGGCAGGAGGTGTATTGGATGATTTCGTTTTCTATCGCTTGGAAAAAGAAAGTTTTCTAGTAGTTTACAATGCTAACAATAGAAAAAAGGACTTCGATTGGTTAGCCAAAAACTCAAAGAACTTTGATGTGAAAATTGAGGATATCTCTGATCAAACAGTGATGTTTGCTGTTCAGGGTCCAAAAGCTGAATTGGTTCTCCAAGAAATCGCATCAACAGATTTGGAGCGAATACGTAGATTTGGTTGTGATAACTCTTTTCTCGCTGGGGTTAAAGTCTTTATTTCTAGAACTGGCTACACTGGTGAAGATGGTTTCGAGATCTTTGTCTGGAATGCCTCTTTAACGCGACCCGACGAAGCGGTAAAACTTTGGAATAAAATTCTTGAATCTGGAAGATCCTTAGGGTTAAGTCCCTGCGGTTTAGCCGCTAGAGATACTTTAAGACTTGAAGCCGGGATGTGTCTATACGGAAACGATATAGATGAAACAACAACTCCTCTTGAAGCTAGGTTAGGCTTTGTTGTGAAGTTCAAGAAAGAACGATTTATTGGAAAAGAAGCATTATTACAGCAGAAGGCGGCGGGAGTCAAGAGGAAACGTGTGGGTATATCAATGATCGATAAGGGGATTCCGCGACCACGTTTTGACATCTTAAATGAGGCGGATACAAAGATAGGATTCATAACTAGCGGAACATTTTCTCCGATCCTTAAATCAGGAATCGGAATGGGATACGTTGAGACGACCCAGGCTAATAAAGGAAACATAGTCAAAGTCAAAATACGTAAAAAACTGGTCAAGGGGAGAATTGCATCCTTCCCTTTTTATGACACTGAGAAATATGGATACAAAAGAAAATTAGAAAAACTAAGCACATGACTACCTAGATTTTTTTATTTTCTATTATTTGGAGCACACAAGATGAAAGCTAAAAATAAGCTGAAAACGTGCATGCTAAAAAAAGTTCCACATTTTTATATTGCGACTCATACAAGTTTTAGCCGGTGAAAAAAGGAAGGGTGCTATAACGTGTTTCCTAAGGTCAAGGATTATCATAAAAAGGGTCATCCTATGATACCTAATGGATTAGGGGTGGTCTATGTACTTGTAAGTACAGCCTTTCTGTTGTTACTGGACTGGATTAAGCCAGAAGGAATCGAAAACGCTAACGCAGCTCCCTTGGCTTTGACTTTGGCAATCTGTATATTGTTCGGTGGTTTCATGGGTCTTCTTGATGACTGGATGGATTTAAAGTGGCGCTATAAAGCTTTCTTCCCTCTTGTGGCAGCAATACCGCTGATCTCGTTGGCAAGTCAACTTGGGCTACGTACATCCATAGTAATACCAATCTTTGGGAAACTGGATTTTGATATTTATTATTATCTTATAATAATCCCATTAATAGTAACTATAACCACAAATACAGTAAACCAGCTTGGTGGCCTTAATGGTTTAGAAACCATCTGCCCAGCAATTGTGGCTATTGGAATGATGATTGTCTCAGGACAAAATGCCATATTATTGCTTTTACCGATGATAATGTGGCTTTCACTCGCCTTTTTCAACAGTCGAGGGAGAATCTTTGTAGGAAATACTGGATCCTTTGCATTTGGGATGACTTTGGCTGCATTTGCAATTATCACTGATTTAAAATACATGTTACTGATTTCTCTGTTGCCATTTATTCTAAATTCTTCTCTCATATTATTGAATTATTTTTTTAATAAAACCAAGGCTCATGTGAATTTTGATGGAGAAAAATTATCTTCAGATCATGTAAGAAGTCTTGTAACGTTTATAACCTACAATCGTTCTCTAACTGAAAAACAAGTTGTTGGAATCATTTCTTTCCTCGTGTTCGTTTTTACCTTAACTGCGTTAATTCTGCACCAAGCTTTTCTATAGTATGCATGCTGGTATTGTGTGTATTAGGATACAACACACAAAAGGCCAAAACAAGTCTAGTGGGACGCTCTAATGTTAGAATTGTTTGATCAGCTGGCATCATGGTTGATTAATGTGGGGAATTGCTTATTTGCCCAACAGTGAATATACCCGAAGTTTCCATCGCTGTAGATGTAACTAACGTAGCGGGAGTAAGGTTAGATGTCAAAGGATCTACTGGAGCAATAAGTTTTGATATGAAGGTGAAGCTAGAGGAAAAAGAACGTAGAAGCCAACTGGTCATAGTTAATTTTAGTCTACTTCTCTCAACAAAACCAGCAGTTGTTAAATTCAGAGTCGAAGGTTTTGCAACATTAAAGGGCAAAGACTCTGAAATTGGTAAAACATTAGAGGTTGATCCTGAAGTAGGAATGCCTTTTCTCTTCAGAAAAATCTATCAAAACGCTTTTGCTGCAATGTATCTATTGTCGACAATCCTAAACTCTCCTCCCCCACCCCATGATTTGAAGCTATCACCTGATGCAAATGAAAACTTTGGAGATTTTGAAGCGGACTCGAAAGTTGAAGAATCAACTAGTGTGGATAACATCGTTCAAGAAACTGGGGAATCAACTAGTGTGGATAACATCGTTCAAGAAACTGGGGAATTCCCAACAATGAAAACTGAACCAGAAACAGATACTTAAGACGTTGATCTGGACCTGAATTAAATGAGTAAATTCATGCGCTAGGAATAATTCTTATAGAACAACTATTTCAACAATCACAGAATGCGTTTACATAAATCTTTCAAGTTTTGTTAATCCGATTATTTCATCAAAGTCCAGATCTAAAGCATCTAGTACCTGATCAAAGGTTGAACGTAGGTATGCTGTGTATTTATCAACGTCTACTTCATTACTTTTTGCTAATTCAACAGGTTTAACAGATGATTTTCCAGTCACTTTAACAAAACTCATTATATCACCCACTTTGACGGTTCTCCCCCTTTCCTGAAGTATTCTTGCAGCCTTAACATGTTGAGGGGTTGTCTTTTTGTAATGTTCTGGAGATCGTCCTAATACAACATTGAAGGCAAGCTCGTTTAGGTTTTCCCATTCTCTTCTTTTTAACTTGAGGTAGCGACTATGGATGATTGTTTTTATGTCAGTCTTAGCCTTTTCGAAGTCTCCCGGGGTCTGAACTTGGGCCAAACGCTCCTTCATTTTACCAAATGCTTTTTTTATGAAAGGGGGAATGTGTCTTTTCTTTCCTGTTAATCCTTTTACATCTACGCTTCCATCTTCTAAAACTGCGAGATAGTTTTTTTTCCGTGAACTGAAAACAGCATATCTATAGACCTTATCAACGTCCAAGCTCATCTTTAATTTCTGCTGAGTCCAAAGGGCTAGGTCCTTAATTTGTTGTTTTGTAGGGTTCTTTAGAAAGACACTATCTGTGTCTCCATATAGGACTTGTATATTAAGGCTCCTTGCCTTGTTTATGATCTGCGTTATTGAGTGTCTCCCAATGGCTGCTGTAGCTTCTGCAACAGGAGGACAATAAAGATCAAAAGATTCAGATCCAAACACTCCGTAACTAGCATTTAAAATAACTTTGATGGCGCCTTGAATGACTCTATACCAATTTCTAAGATTTAATGGTAAAGATAGATCGTTTGATTTTTGCTTATACCACACAACTCGTAGGTCGCGAAGGGATCCGATCAATAGGCTTTCAAGTGCCTTCTCTCTTGTACAAACCCAATGAGGAGTGTCCGGTATAATGTTCCTTTGGCATTCTTTATGTTGACACCTAACCGACTTATAACCAAGATTCCATACCTTGATTATTGATGGATAAAGGCTCGGAAAGTCCATAACCGCAACGTTAAAATGAACTCCTGGAACAGGTTCCACCACAATTGCTCCCTTATACTTTTTCCCTTTTATGATGGCTTCCGTTGTTGTTTCGCCTTTTTCAGCCAGAATATCCGAAGCGTTTGGAATCAACATATCTCGTCTACGATGCTCTCTTTGCATGAAGTTTCTAATCCAACGTGAAACACCCTGTCTACTCACATCTTCAACTGGCATACTACTTATTCTTGACAAGATCAAAACCAGTTTCATGACTAATTCATCTTCAAAACTGGTGAGTTTATATGTGATTTCAGCATCTCTCAAACAATATTTTGCCAGTTCTTCGTATGTTAATTCACTTATGTTACTGTTCAATTCGATTTTGCCTATACCAATCAAAGATTTTCCAATTTCATTCAATGTCTTATCTCGATAACGATTGTTAAATGCATAAATCTGTACGGAAGGATTGAAGAAGAATCTGTATAAATCTATATGAACCCCATAATCTAGAAGACATACACGCCGACGAACATTAATCGGGATATCTTTCCGACTGAAGCCAAGTTTTTCTGCTCTGTTGGCCAGATAAAGAAGATCAAAATCATCTCCATTAAAAGTAATTACAAAAGGATATCTCCAGAGGACATTAAATACCGCTTTTATAAGTTGTTCTTCAGAATTGAAATATTCAAGGTCAGTATCCGGTGATAGTTCTTTAACCCCTTGTTTAATATTATTTCTCTTGAGTAGTAACACCACTTTTTGTTCATTTGAGCCATAAAAGGAGACGCAGATGACTGGATCAGAGGCCTCATGGGGACTAGGGATTCTATTAGGAACTGAAGAATGCACCTCAATATCAACTGCCACACGATGAAAACCGGGAGCTGGATACTCCAATAATTTTGCCCATTGTTGCATATACTGTCGTTCTTCAGGCGATGTATCTTTGAAGAGCTTGAGAATGTTTAGAATATTTTCTTCTGCTTTATCATTGCGTTTAAGAATTAATGCGCGATTTTTTACTGTATAGATCATTCCCGGCCAAAGTTCTCTGTCATAAATGTAAGATTGATAATACCTTATCCTAGATTCCCAAATCTTAATTTTCTGCGAAGAAACTGAAGTTTCACTTGTCTTTTCAAACTCTTCAGGGATTATGTCTCTTATACATCCCTTTGGACGACCACCAATCGCCAAAGGATCCTTAGCTATTATTTTTGTTACTTTTATCGTTCGGTCCAGCAAGGGATCATTTTTCTCCACTATTTCAAAGTGATCAAACCCCGGATGATTTGTTAACCGATCGATTCTTGAAAGTTCAATTGGAGATAGGTTTGTCAAGCAATATGGGTTATGTCGAGTATTATCATACCAAAAATAGATCTGTCCTGAAATCGGTTCATATAATTTGATTACCACTTTCCTACTTTGACCATTATACATAGCTGAAATGAAGTAAGCAGGCGCCATTTCGTCAGAGGCTACTGGTGGAATAAAAGGAGGTTTCACATCTTCTGATATAATATTCCTAATCATCAATTCTCTAATTGGACCACTTTTTGAATTTTCGCTCTTCGTCTCTGAGAATTCGCTTAAACGCATTTGCGTCATTTTTTGTCCTGTACCTAACCTCTCTACAAAAAAGATAGAGTAGAACTTTGGCATTAAAGATTATTTTAACCTTTACATTATGTCTATCGTCCTTCCTTTGAGCATGAATTTTAGAAAATATGTTTCTCTCTCATGGACTATATGTTTCTCTACGTTACAGTTACATTGTTTTATTGAATAATTTGCTTGAACGCAGAATATGACTAGTATAGAGAAGACACCTTTAAAATCCAGATCAAATAATGGTTAGCATAGTCTACCTGAACCGGGAAATGATTTGCTAAAGAAGGCTTTGGAACTTGCTATTAGAACTCTGAGTCAAGTTGAACTTAAAAAAACTAGTGAACACTTGGCATTAACTAAAACAGTTGAGCATTTGGGTTCAAACGATTACAATGCCGTCCGACTTGCACAAAGAGTGACATATGAAACCATCAGAAGACAGAATTTCATCGATAGTTTCATCAACCACGCCTTGAACCCAAAAACAATACAGGAATTTAATCATGATGTTCGTGCTTTTCTAAGACTGTATGTTTACCGAACAAGAATAGCTACAGATTGGTTGGAAACAAATATCACTGATGCCAAAAAAATGGCGAGTTTTGCCCGTTCCATCCTTGGTTGGAAATCCCTTAACTCAATAGAACACATTTTAGGACTGCTACTCACCCAGAATCAAGCTTCAATATTGTCAGGATTAAGCGATGAACAAAGAATTGCATTACAAACCTTTCATCCTGTCTGGTTTTTAAAATACTGTTTTAAGCTTCTTGGCAGAAAGCAGACCATAACCATGCTAGAAAGCACCAATCAAACACCACCAATCTACATAAGGCTTAACACGTTAATTGCGGAAGAAGATAAACTCCTTGAATATTTGGCCAAGAATGGGATAAAAACCAAACAGGACAAGTTCCTGAAACATACATATACCATTATTCATACAGATCAACCCCCTACAAAAACCAAAGCTTTCGAGAAAGGACTCTTCTACATTCAAGACAGAGCAAGCTGCTTCGCAATTGAAGCTACGAACCCGAAACCTGGAATGACTGTTCTCGACTTATGTGCAGCGCCTGGGGCTAAAACAACCTACATTGCCCAATTGATGGAAAATAAGGGACACATAATTTCTCTTGATTATAACAGACGAAGATTGAAGGTGTGGAGTGAAGGGCTTTCTAGAATGAAGGTGAAGGTAGCCACACCAATAATTGGAGATGCTTACAATAAATTACCTTTTAACATCACTGCAGATGTTGTTATCTTGGATCCTCCTTGTACAAGCACTGGAGCCTTCAGAAAACTTCCTTCAGCCAAATGGAGGATAAAAAGAAGTTCAATCAACAGAATGGCGAAATTTCAATGGAGAATGATAAATAACTGCGCAAGACACGTTAAACCAGGAGGGATACTAGTATACTCCACATGCACGATTACGGTTGAGGAGAATGAACTCATAATTGATCGATTCCTAAAGTGGCATCCAGAATTCTCCCTACTTCAGATCAAGCCAAATATCGGGTTACCCGGTCTTAGAGGAATGAAAGAGTGTAGAAGATTATATCCCCATATGCATAAATGCAATGGCTTCTTCATCGCCAAACTCTTGAAAAGTGCATGTTAATCTAATACTTCGGGCAATTAACCCGTACACTATCGTATTATCAAGTCACACTTTTAAATTGTCGAGATAGGAAAGCATCTCACTGATAATTTTTGCTGCATGAATTGCTGATATACCGTAATCAAAGTGAGGCGTGATTTCCACAACATCAAAACCTACCACATGCTTATCACAAATCCCACGCAGAATATCCAGTAATGTATGGGGCTCAAGGCCTTCAGGTTCTGGATTTTGCACTGCTGGTACATATGCAGGGTCAAGAACATCCATATCAATTGATATATATACTGTATCACAACCTGTTAGTTCTTTCTTTATGAGTCTTGAAATCTGCTCTACTCCTTCAGATCTCACTTTGTTAACTGTGAAGAACTCTATTTCCGCTTTTGTATTTGCAAAGTTAAGCTCCTCCGCGCATAACCCTCTAGTACCGACTTCAATAACCTTTGCGAGTTTACCTTCTTCTAATATCCTTCGAATAAAGGTGGCGTGGGAGACATGAACCCCCAT
>JASFPN010000002.1:0-99031 GCA_050115965.1 Candidatus Bathyarchaeota archaeon | reverse complement strand
GTCAACATTTCATTGCAGATTTGTTCAGCGACAGACAACGCAACATCACTTTCAACAAGAGCCAATTTAAAATCTGAAAGTATTGGGTTTAATTCCTCAGCTTTAAGCTCCTTAGTTGTAATCTTGTTAACTAGATTATCAAGACCAGATTTCAGTTTTTCAAACATCTAGGAGGGTTCCCTGAATTTTGAAATCATCTCATTGAGTTTTATCTGATCTTCGTTAATCTTTTGAGCAACACTTGTAAAACGCTGCTGGATAGACGTTTTAGCCTTCTCAAGATTTTCTAAACGTTTTTTTATAATCATCTTGGCTTCTTCTGAAGTTTTCTCCATAGAAACACCAGCCCCCATTCCTACAATTACTTTGTCTGGGTTCTGAAGAGCTGCTCTGATATACGAGTTGCCACCTATTGGAATGAGAAGTTCTGAACCCTCCGACTTTTCTTCTAGACCGGTTAGCGTGCTGTCTGCGTAGGTCAAGTCTTGGATGACAGCGTTGGTTACATTCATTCTTGATTGTAATGCTTGAGCTGTCTCCTCAAGAATACGTATTTCAACACTTAGCCTTCGAAGTTCATCTTGAGCCTTCTCTGTCAACATCTTCTCCCTCAACAAGTTTTTTCAAAGTGAGGTCAGTTAACTCTCCGAATGTGATTTCCTTTACTTCAATTATTGTTATATGATGACGTTTAACTCGATGTCTACTGCCCAGATCAGTATAGACTTTTTCAATTGCATGTTCAGGTTGGACAGCCATAACTTCTTTTTCAAACGAAGTTACAAGATTTGGCTTGTGGATTTTGCCAAACACCTTGAATGCCCTAACTTCAGCCATCTTAATTCACAACATCAAGGGCGTGCCCAATTATAAACATCTCGGGTCCTGTTGTAAGCAATCCTACAATTGCAGCATTCTTATTACCTATCATGCCTGTACCAACATAAGGTATACCGCAATTTATTGTGCCAAGGTCCACTGGAACCTTTAGAACGTTATTTAAGATAGAGCGTTCTTGTTCATCTGCCAAGGGATGAGTTAGGACTCCCTTATTCGTTGCTACCGCTAATGACCCGACATATGGGAGACCTGCGATTTTAGATGGAACAGTTTCAACATCTAAGGTGTCAGAAACATGCTTGATTTTCTGCTTTTCCAGCCTAGGATCGACAATTGCTCCCTTGTCGTTGGCTAAAACCATGTTTCCATAGGCAGTTTCTTTGGTGTCCATAATAGTAATGTTTCCATGAAAAAACGATTTTATCAGCTTGATCTCTTTTTCTTGGGTGAAATATGGTAATAACAACCCATAGGAATTTCCACCTACAAACGCTCCAACTAAAACAGATCTACCAATTGTTGTATGTATTAGTGTTGCCTTCAACCACTCTCCAAACATCTGCGCCTTCTGGTGTGTCACCCATTTCGGGATAATGACCACACTATCAGTAGAAAAGGCGTACATTCCAATACTTACAATCCCCGCGAGACTGGAGGGATGTATAGTCAAGAATTAATCTCCTTCAGCTAGAAAAACAGTTATGGCACCATTTTTATATCTTACAGCTCTTACACGCACTCTTCTTGGAGGTTTCTCGATACTTCTCTTCCAAACTCGGTTGTTTACTTCATTACTTATAACCAGTCTTCTGGTTTCCCCTTCCTCTTCGATAATTGTTTGTGTCTTAAGCTTCATATGTTTCTCTATGAAGCTTCTTATGATTTTTATAGCTCTAGGGGTTCTCTTTTTCAATGGCGCAATCCGCGCTTTGCCTAAGGGAATTGTGAAGAACCTTTCTTCGATGATTTCTTCGTCAACTTCTGGTTGAGGTGGAGGCTCAGTTTCTTTCTCTTCTGTTGTTAGTTCTCCTTCTTCAGTTGGAACTTCATTAATAGAGGCCGTGCTTTTCTCTTCTTCCTCTTTAAAAATAGTTTCTTTTTCAGGTTCCTGGTCTTTTTCTTCAGTTGGAGCTTTTTCATCCTCAACGTTCAGCTCCATCGTTGCATCTTCATCTTCATTGCTGCTTTTCAATGTTGACAAGCTCCTATGCTTTTATTTTACTGGTTCTCCAGCGTCTTCTTTTTGGATGGGTTCGGAATTTTCCATCTGTTTTCGCCATAACCCATGCTGGGACTGGTTTCTTGACTCTTCCTGCTTTACCTAATCTGCGTTTTTTTGCCGCTGGTTTATTTCGTGCCAAATCATACTCTCCTTATCTTTATTTCGCGTTTTCGGGTTTGTAATTGAACAAGTATTTTCTTAAGCTGCTCGTCTGGTAAAGGTATAGGAATTCTTCCCTGTTTTGCCAGCTGAATCAATTGTAATTCCAATTGACCTGTGAATTCTGGTTTCACCATTCTCAGATTTGCGAGTCTTTGTCTAGCTTCAGGGGTTAATATGCTTCTAAGTAAAGTTTGTTTCTGGAGTTCAAGTTCATTTTTCATCTGAGCTTTCTGTTGTTCTTCAGAAACCTGACTCTGTAATTCCATGAGTTTCCGTTTGCGAATCTCTTCCAGTTCATCACCTGACATTTTAAACATCCTTTTGATACTTTTGGAGGTCAGGGTTATCTTTAATTATGTCTTTATAGCCTTCCTCAGCCAGTTCCTGTAGAAGCTTTCTTCCTTTTTGTGTTACTATTCTTCCACGAATTCCTAAGGTTTCCACAAGACCCGCAGCTTCTAGTTGTTGTATGCTCTTACGTATTATTGCTCCGCCTGATTTTACAGCGTGCTCAGGTTTACAACCATAATCTTTTCTTCCCCCATATTGACTTCTCAGTTTCTCTATTCCAACAGGTCCATGGATGAAGATCTTACGTAGTATCGAGGCAACACGAACATACCACCAATCAGGATTCTCTGGTTGCCTTTGAGCTTGAACACCTGTTTTAACGATGTGCGCCCATTGTGGCGCAGTTACCTCATCAACATTTTTCCTTAGGTAGCCTGCTACCTTACCAATGAGCGTAGAAGCAGGTATATCATATGGGGTTATCAAGATTATTAGCCCTCTTTCCCACAGTAAGACAATGAAGGAAAATATAAAGGCTTTCACTTTTCATGCGGTTTATAAAGCAAGAAGGTATGGCCAATAACTTTAATTAATTTTGATCCTGTTTTTTCAGCTGTACTCACAGCAATTTCTTTGGTTGACAAATCTGTGATTGCACTTTTCAAGGTTTTGATCTTTATTATCTCTTTCTTCTGTAACTGTTTCTCTATCTCAATCAGGATTTCTTGAGAAACTCCTCCCTTACCAATCCATATGGTGGGCTTCCCGTCAAGTGCACGCGTTACCTGACTCTTTTTTTCTGATGTAAACTTTCTCATCTTTTATATCGACCTCTTCTTAGGTAGAAGTATACGCATCTTCTTACTACAGTTCGAACATGTGAGAACTATGTGTGGCTCCCTCTTCTGCTTGATGCGTATACGAAGGTTCACTCCTGGCAAGACGTAACTCTTGCAGTTTCGACAGACTTGACGTCTGAACTCGCTGGGTAGGCGAACATTTGAAGCCATGGCTACTTTTCTTGCAATATTGACATAGCGCTGTGCCAATCTGGGATCATCGTGTACAACTTCTCTTGCCAAACTGAAAAGTGTTAGAATATGTTGTTTGGCAATATTTTTTACGTTTACACCCATATTTCCACACTTGTTAATATTTAATCTTGTAGGCACGGTATATTACTGTAACAAGAACCCTTTACATCATTAATTTTGTTTCTGATATAAAAATCGTCTACTGAGAGACGTGTGAGAAAAGGATTAAGTACATAAATGCCTGAATTCTATGGTTGGTAATCATGAAATATGTCGGGATCAGCGCCTTTGACTGCCCTGATGCTTGGTACAGATCATTGGTCGAAATATGGAAAAAGGGTGATACCTTTGAAGTAGGATATGGTTCAGAGTGTTCTCTTACAAAGAAACTCAACATAAGCCTAGAAATTCTTCATCCAGAAAATAGACCATTAGTCCACGATAAAGCTCCATGCGACATGAAATATGTTCAATGGTATGCCTTGAAATATCTCTGGTCAGGAATCATAGATGATGAAACCTATACATATGGCAGTCGATTAAGGCAACCTGTAGACCAGATAGATGAACTGATCACTAGATACTTGAAAGTACTTAACGATAGACAGTGCACTCTAATAATTAGACTGCCAAGCGACATCAAAAAGGAAATTGAAGGGCGAAAGCATGAACCCCCCTGTCTAAGCCTGATAGATACAGAGATAAATGATGGAAAACTTCATTTTACATGTTATTTTCGTTCATGGGATGCATATGCTGGTCTTCCTGCAAACATAGCTGGAATTCAACTTCTTAACGAAGCCATAACAAAAGAACTTAATCAAAGAGGAAACATAGATTTACAGACAGGAAAACTCGTTTTTCATTCAAAAAACTGCCACATATACCAAAGGCAGTTCAAGCTTGTAGAAAACATAGTGAAACCTCAAAGAGATCCAAGACGACACCCCTTCAAAAAGACCATCAAGCCCAAATTATAAGATAACCAGGTGGATAGAAAAAGCACAAAAGACAACTGAATTTTTCAGGAAGACAAGTATCTGACCCAGTATCATTAGGTTAAATCATCCTAAAATTTTTCATAAAGGTGCGGGGGGTGGGATTCGAACCCACGGAGGCCTTCGCCAGAGGATCTTAAGTCCTCCCCCCTATCCTAGGCTTCTTCTGGCCCATTTAGACCTGGCTCGGGTACCCCCGCAATGGCGTATCAGAGAATTCGCTTTGTCGAGTTTAAAGTTTTTCTATGTGAGTAGTTAAGCTAAAATTGGTATCATGTAAAGTCATTATCCATATTACTCCTGGGCGGGTAGCCTAGCACGGAAAGGGCGCAAGCCTCCTAAGCTTGTGGTCGTGGGTTCAAATCCCACCCCGCCCGTTCAAGACGGACATACTTGATTTTACTTCTTGCTAATCGTGTTCCCATTGTATTTGCAAACACATATGCGTACGAATTAGTGCTCAAGAACAAGTGGCCTATGTGGATACGAGGGATACAGATAGATCGACGGATATAACGGGAGCAACGGGATTGACGGAACTGACGAAGCTACGACAGACAATTATAAGCATAACTGCAGATGCCAAAACAGTTCAAAAAAAAATAAAAAGGTAGGTTACGTAAACTGCTATCTCTTCGACAACTACTTTTTATGTGTTTTTCTATAGCGGGTTCCGTCAGGTCTTTCCCACAATTCAACAACTAGGGTATGTTTAGCGTTCGGACTTTTCATTTGCCATGACTTAACAAATTTGTCTTTTCCCATGGTTATTCACGCCCCATATGTTCCCCCTATGGATATTTAACATTTTCCTTATGGATATTTTGAAAAACCCATTTACTCAAGCTTACACATGAATAATTCCTAAAAAAGTATCACTCATTGATGTACAAATAATGCCACTTGATGTAGAAGTAAAAACTAGTGCCCAAATCGTGAAAAATTTTAGATGCGGTCGCCGGGATTTGAACCCGGGTCGTCGGCTTGGGGGGCCGATGTCTTAACCAAGCTGGACTACGACCGCAGAAACCACAAACTTTGTAAAAAAAAGATAACTACTAGGACTTTTATTCATTACCCCATGGAGAGAGATCATACATGAAAGGTGATGATTCAACCATTCATTTTTGGCAAGGAAACAGGGCTTGTGCTGAGGCCGCCATACTTTCTGGTTGTAGATTCTTTGCAGGATACCCAATAACGCCTGCAAGCGAGATATTGGAGCATATGGCTAGAAGAATGCCAAAAATCGGTGGAACCACCATCCAAATGGAGGATGAAATAGCGTCAATAGGCGCAGTTATTGGTGCTAGCTGGGCTGGTGCTAAAGCCATGACCGCGACTTCTGGACCTGGCTTTAGCCTGATGCAAGAATTCATTGGTTATGCGTTCATGACTGAAACACCATGTGTCATTGTAAACGTGCAAAGAGCAGGACCGAGTACTGGACAAGCTACCAAGGCAGGTCAGGGTGATGTTATGCAGTCTCGATGGGGAACCCATGGAGACTACTCAGCCATAGTTTTATCACCTAACTCAGTACAGGAAATGTTTACAAAAACAGTTGAGGCATTCAATCTTGCAGAAAAGTATCGCACTCCAGTCATACTGCTTTCAGATGAAACCATTGCCCATATGAGAGAAAAAATAACAATCTCTTCAACGGAAACCCCAGAGATCATCAACCGTAAGATCCCAAACAACGACGAGATAGCCTTCTTTGGCTTAGAAGAAATTCCCCCAATGCCAGCTGTTGGAGATGGATTCAATGTAGCTGTAACAGGTTCAACACATGACGAATACGGTATGAGATTCACAGCAGACCCAAAAGTTCACCGGAAGCTTGTGTGTAGAACTAACAGGAAAATAACTCAACACACCAAAGAAATATCTGACGTGGAAGTTTACAACAATGAAGATTGTAGATTTGGTATAGTATCTTATGGGTGCACTTCAAGGGCAGTCTATGAAGTGATAGAGAAAGCCAAACAGAGAGGAATAAACGTTGGCTTTATCAGGCTTAAGACACTTTGGCCTTTTCCAGATGAGATTATCAGAAAGATGGCAGAAAAAGCAGAGAGAATAATAGTTCCTGAGATGAACTTGGGCCAGATCTCTCAAGAAGTAGAAAGGGCAGCACATGGAATGACGGAAGTTGTAAAACTAAATAAAATTGGTGGGGGGGAGCTAATCCACCCCGATGAACTACTTGGAGAGATCTTGAAGGAGAGGAAGAAATGAAAGGAACCAGCTCCCACAAAGACCTTCTTAGAGAAAGAAAACTACCATTCTGTCCAGGATGTGGAATATTCACTGTGATGAATCTCTTTCTAAAAGCAGTGAACGAACTCGGTCACAAGGACTTTAGGAAATTTGTCTTCTGCAGTGGCATAGGATGCTCATCTTGGATTCCTTCACCCTACTTCAAGGCAGATTCAATACATACACCCCACGGAAGAAGCATACCTGTAGCAACAGGTGTAAAATCTGTGCGCCCGGATCTATGCGTTGTGGTCTTTGGTGGAGATGGGGACATTACAGGAATAGGCATGAGTCATTTTATACATGCTGCAAGACGGAATCTGGACATTTTGGTTATAATGGTTAACAATATGGTTTATGGAATGACTGGGGGGCAAGTAGCGCCAACAACTCCTGTCAACATGAAAACATCAACAACTCCATACGGTAATCGAGATCGACCTTTAGACGCAGCTGCCTTGGCTGTGACTGCAGGAGCAGCGTATTCAGCCCGTTGGACAACTGCTCACCCTATGGAACTCAAAGAATCAATAAAGAAAGCAATAGAAATGAAGGGATACAGATTCATAGAAATTGTAAGCCAATGTCCAACAGCCTTTGGAAAAAGAGCTGGTTTTAAAAACATCGCAGAAATTTTAAAGTGGTTCAAACAAAAATCGATTTTCTTCCAACATTCGAAGAAAATTAGCAGAAAACAGCTAGAAAAACGTATAATCGTTGGAGAGTTCGTTGGGGGAAAAGGATCATCAATCATTGAACAATCTGTACAACCAATAAAGGGCGTAGATAAATGATCAATAAGACTGAGATAATAATAAGTGGATTAGGAGGACAAGGCGTGATCATTTCAGGGATAATACTCGGTGAAGCCGCTATCAATTCTGGAAAATATGCTGTGCAAACACAGAGTTATGGATCTGAAGCTAGAGGAACGGCAGCAAAAAGTGAAGTAATAATTTCTGATGGCACAATCGGATTTCCAAAAGTGAGAGAGTGTGATATACTAGTAGCGATGAGCCAGGAAGCATTCTCTAAACATTTAGAAGTCATGAAAGAAGGTGGAATCGTAATAACAGATAATCGGCTTGTGCAAATCGGAAAACACCTAAAGGTCAGAGTTTATGAGGTTCCGGCAACAGAAACCTCTCAAAGATTATTTGGGAAGAACATTTATGCAAATATGATTATGCTGGGAGCGTTAGCAAATCTCACAAACGAGTTTAATGATGACTCCATGGAAAATGCAATAGGAAACAATTTTTCAGGAGAAGCTGCAACCACTAACATTGAAGCGTATCAGAAAGGAAAAGGGTTAGTGGGAAGGGAGTAATTTGATCATGTTACACTATTAATCTTCTGTGTTTCGCCTACACTCAGGAACTCTGAACCCTTACTGGTTAACACGTACGTTCTTCTTCCATTAACTTCAAGGAAGCCTTGGTTAGTCAAATAATCCAGATATCTCTTCATCTGACCGTAATTCAGATTGGCGCTTTGCATTATCTGAGTCTTCTTTTTACCCTGCCTTGATCTTCTAATAGAGTTCAGTATGTCAATGATAATGGTGACCCTATCTCTATACTTGAATACATGTGATGGCGGGGAATGCTCAAGCCTTAACATAGCCCCATCACCAAACCACCATACAGCTTCTCCATGATTTAATAGGTGTGTTGAATAACATACTGTTTTTTTCTGTTGAAAAAATTGAAAACGTGGTATAAAGCGTGCACAAACCTCTGAGAACATCATTAAAATTAATTTACTTTATGGAAAGCCTTTTTATTTTGTTTCAACTGAAAGTATTGAATAGGAGACGACGACGTGGCACAAAAAACACTGACAACCGAAGAGCTACTGCAATTACAAGAAGCTTTAAACTCCGATTGGAAGACTGTTGATATACGTCTCCGCAAGGGGGAGTATCAATATAGCCTTGCACAAGTGATCGCCTCATGCCAGCTTGAATTGCAGTTACTTGACGTTAGAGACATAATAGAGCGCCTATTTGGGGAGAACAAGGTGAATGATACCAAACTTATCCGAAAGATCCAGACAATTCTAAAAAAAATGGAAAAGAGTGGTGTCATCACAATTTTAAAGAAGAGACGACCGTGGGATCTGCAAACTTACGCTCTTACAAGTTTCAAGTTCATAGATGCTGAGAAGAATAACATATTTTTTGCCACTGTCCAAGACATTGATCGCGCACGAGCACAAACTTTGCTTAAGGCAATTCCCAATAACAACACCATTTCTAACCAAGAAGGTATAATATCGAAAACTTATAGTAGGAACATACGTCTTTTAGTCTTCATATTACTTGTATCATTATCATACTCATCAATCTTATGGAACCTAACTCAACAGTTGATCAATCCAGTAATGTTCATTATCACTTTATCTATTGCCATGGTGTTTTCAATAGTGCTCGGAAGAACCCTTTCACAAGAAAAAGACTGATATTGAAGGTTTTAAATCAATGCTTAGCTACTATTCCAGTTAATAGGAATTGAGTAAATTGAAAAAAATTGATTTTGCAGTCTTGATTTTGTTATTATCACTTCTCTTACCTCTTATTGTGTGTAACCAAGCATCGTTGAAGGCAGCGCCAAGTACAGGTGAGCAGATAATAGTTGATGATGATGGACCTGCAGATTTTACCAAAATACAAGACGCGATAGATAACGCTACTGATGGAGACAATATACTCGTATCCGCAGGAAGATACAACGAAACCCTCCTTATTGAAAAAAGATTAACTCTTGTTGGGGAAGACGCGGAATTAACATTTATAGATGGTAACAGCACCGGAACTGTGATTTCTATAAGAGAGACCAGTGATGTACGAATAAGGGGCTTTACAATTCAAAACAGCGGCACATCTAATGGTAACAATAGTGGTATATTCATTTTTAATTCACAAAGTTGTGTCATAAGTGATAGTATATTCAAAGACACGTACTTTGCCATAAACGTCCACTCCTCTTCCGACACATTAATCTCAAATAACTTGATTACAAACAGTATTGAAGGCATAAACCTTGAAATCGGGCGTGCTGGAAACATCCTTTTGAATAACACATTAACAAACAACGATTATGGTGTTAGTCTTCGCTTCGCGACTCAGGTGAAAATCCTGAATAACGTAATAACTGGTAATGATATTGGAATTATCTGTTACTCCTCTACGTACAACACAATCCTAAGAAACGAAATCTCATCAAACGTGCTAAATGGAATCCAATTCCTGAATTCAAGATACAACTCAGTCTCAGAAAATATGATAATCAAGAATCGGGGTGGAATCGATCTATACGTGAGTACAAGCAACTCCATCTACCGCAATAACTTCAACAACACGCATACACAAACGGAAAGCGATCAACCAAATACTTGGGATGATGGAATTGAAGGTAACTATTGGAGTGATTATTCAGGAACAGACAACAATCATGATGGGATAGGCGATACACCGTACAATATCACCGCCGCAAATCAAGAAGAACCAACAAGTCAAGATAATTATCCATTAATGGGTATGATCCATAGCATCAATGTTACAACAGATAATGAAACATACAGTATCTTCAGCATCAGCAATTCTAGTATTTCGGATTTTGGTTACGAGATTGGTCCTGAGACAGGCAATAAGATAGTGAACCTCAATGTTAGTGGGAGAGACGACACGACTGGTTTCTGTAGAATCGCAATTCCAATTGATTTAATGAATTATTCAATCATAGTACTATTTGATCAACAGGAAATTATTCCCACAGAACTTAACATAACAACCGGAAATCACAGATATCTTTATTTCACATACCCACACAGTAAACACACAATTAGAATAATATCTTCTGAAACACGGTATCTTCATGAAAGATATATCGAGTTGAACATCGCATATCTTGAGCTACTTAACAACTATATCCTTCTATCTGAAAATAATAGTAAGCTTCAAGAGCAATATCAGGAACTGAACAACTCCCACTACTGGCATCTTCTAGATTACAATCAGCTTTACACAGAATATATGGTGTTAAATGGGTCACATTTCATGCTTCTCAATGATACCGCCATTCTTCAGATTAACATGGGCACTCTGATGGATAATTACAACAAACTCCAAGAGCAATATCAAGAATTGAACAACTCATACCAGGAACTTGAATCAAAATACTCCCAAGATACACAAAATTTCCGTAACCTGATATATTCGTTTGCAGCCACAACAGCATTTTTCATTGTAACGACAGTTTATCTGTCGAAACAAGCACACACAAACAAAAAATCAACGCGAGGAAGGTCGAACCGCGCCCTGTTTAGCGACGATGAATATCAAGCCTAAAACACATTCTTCAATTCCACCAAGTTTAAACTACTGCTTTACACATTCTTTGAAATCAGAAGCGGGCAACCATTTTTTATTAATAGTTCTACCTATCGTAATACAAAACATTATTTTCCAGCTTATGAATAGAGGATAGCCTGTCACGTAATTAGGGGATTAACATGTCTCGGGAGTTCACATATTCAAACGCTGGTGTTAATAGAGAATTAAGAGCCAAATCAAAGAGATCATTAAGCATCCTTGAGAAGACTTACAGTTTCAGCTTTTATGGGAAGGTTGTACATCTTCCTTATGGTAAGATCTTCCCTTTAGGGAAAGAGCGTTACTTAGATATGGTGATTGAAGGAGTAGGAACAAAGGTACTAATTGCTCAATTAGCAGAAAAATATGATACCATTGGAATAGATGGAGTGGCGATGGCTGTAAATGATGTAATACGGTCTGGAGCGAAGCCATTGGCGATCGTTGATAACATTCATGCTCAGGTCTCAGATCCTAACCTAGTTAAAGATTGGCTCTATGGTGTTGTTAAAGGAGCAATCGAAGCGAGATGCGTCATTCCAAACGGAGAGATAGGTGACGTTGCTGATCTAATAAAGGGGTTGACTGAAGGCAAGGGCTTCGACATGGTCTTCGCTGCATTAGGAGAAGTTAAAAAGGCGAATATAATCTCGGGAAGAGGAATCAGACCGGGAGATGTGGTCATTGGTCTTGGAAGCTCTGGAATACACAGTAATGGAATATCCCTAGCCAGAAAAAGCTTATTTAGAGAGTGGGGCGGAAAATACTACGCGCATGCAATTCTAGACGAATTGGATAGGGAATTGATCCTAGAAGTTCTTGAACCCACGAAAATCTATGTTAAACCTGTTCTTGAAGTGGCAAAACAGCTAGATGTAAAAGCAGCAGTACACATAACAGGTGATGCGTACCTCAAATTTGGTCATCTAACCAAATTTTCTAAAGGAGTAGGATTCATATTTGACAATTTCAAACCTCAACCAATTTTCGAACTAATAAGAAGAACCGCTTCTGAACTAGGTAAATTAATATCAATTGATGAGATGTTTAAAACCTTCAATATGGGATGGGGATTTGCCCTTATATTGGAAAAGAAAGATGAGAACGTAGCATTAGACATACTTGAGAAGACTGGAACAATGGCAGAAACAATTGGACACATTACTGATCAACCACATATCGGAGTCCTCTACAAACATAAGAAAATAATTCTAAAATAGTATTTGCCTTATAAAAGACAAAAGTGTTTAAATCTTTTCCAACTTGATTTTAGCCTATGAATTACAAGCTCAGAATTGAGGTAAGCCTAAAACGAGGGCACGTTGACCCAGAGGGCGAAACAACGAAGCGTTTGTTGAAGGAACTTGGTTATAGTGTGGACAAGGTCAACATTATCAAAGTTTATCTTTTAACTCTTGAATCTAAATCCCGAAAAGAATCTGAGAAAAAAGCTGAAGAAATATGTAAACGTCTACTTGTGAATCCTACAAAAGATGACTATTCCATCAACATTATAGAATAATTGTGGTTATGATGATGCCCAAGGCCTATAGAGAACCAGTTCAACAATCAGAAATAGAGATACTTGGTGTTAACGAAAATCAGCTTCTCGAAGTAAGCAAAAGTACAGGCGCAGGTTTGAACCTAACTGAAATGAAAGCAGTTCAAAAGTACTTTCAAAAACTGAAGCGCAACCCCACCTACATTGAACTACAAACCATTGGGCAAACATGGTCAGAACATTGTTACCATAAAACCTTCAAAGGAAAAATATTTTTCAATGGCAGAATAATCAACGGTCTTTTAAAGACCTATATTTCAAAAGTAGCTGAAGAGATCAATGCCAAATGGTGCTTTTCAATCTTCAAAGACAATGCTGGTATATTATATTTCAACCACGATCACGGTATAGCAGTCAAGGTGGAGACACACAATCACCCATCAGCTATAGAACCCTTTGGTGGAGCAGCTACTGGAGTAGGTGGCGTAATCCGCGATATCTTAGGAGTCTGGGCAGATCCTATAGCCTGCACTGACGTTTTGGGCTTCGGTCCTCAAAACTACAGTTACAAAAAGCTTCCCCAAGGCATAAAACATCCTAGATATGTCTATATGGGAGTCACAGCGGGAATTGGAAACTATGGAAACAATATGGGCATACCAACCGTAAATGGAGCGATCTATTATGATGAAAGCTATGTAGGAAACGTGGTCGTATTTTGTGGGTGTATTGGCCTACTTCCCCTAAGTAAATTCAAGAAAAACGCTGAACCCGGCAACATGATAATCTTAGCCGGAGGTAAAACAGGTAGAGACGGCATACATGGAGTAACATTTGCGTCTGCTGAGTTGAACGAAAAATCAGAAGAGATCTCTAGACCAGCAGTACAGATACCCAACCCTATTGAAGAAGAAAAACTTAAACGAGCCATAATCAAGATCCGAGATCTAGAACTAGCTTCCGCAATAACGGACCTAGGCGGTGGCGGTCTCTCCTCAGCTATAGGTGAAACAGCAGCTACCTTCAATTTAGGAGCATTTGTAAACCTTGAAAAAGTTCATCTGAAACACGCTGATCTAGCACCATGGGAAATCTACATTTCAGAATCCCAAGAAAGAATGCTACTAGCAGTCCCATCAGAGAATGTGGATTTAGTGCAAGAAGAATTTCGAAAAGAAGAAGTGGAAGCCACCATAATCGGACAATTTACCGCAGGAAAAATCCTATCGATCTACTACCAAGAAAAAAAAATTGGAGAACTTGAAATTCCCTTCCTATTCAACCCACCAATAATAACGCGAAACGCCACGTATAAACCAAAAAAATATGAAGAACCGAAGTTTCCTGAACCAGATAACCTAACCAAAGTTCTCCTTGATCTATTATCATCACCAAATATTGCGAGCAAAGAAGATGTCGTTAGAACCTATGACCACGAAGTGAAAGGAAACACAGTCCTAAAGCCATTACAAGGGAAATATGGTGGCCCAAACGATGCCTCAGTGATAAAACCCTTAAAAGATTCATGGATGGGCTTAGCTATATCATGTGGAATTAATCCAAGATACGGTAAAATCGATACTTATTGGATGGCAGCCTCTAGTATAGATGAGGCTATACGCAACAATGTTGCCGTTGGAGGAAGAAGAATAGCCTTACTAGATAACTTCACATGGGGAAACCCTGAAAATCCAGAGACTTTAGGTAGCCTTGTTAAAGCCTGCGAAGCATGTTATGACTTCGCAAAGGCATACAGAACACCCTTCATATCAGGGAAGGATAGCCTATATAATGAGTCAATGATTGGACCAGTGACGCCAACTCTACTAGTCACAGCAGTTGGCATAGTTCCAGACATACGTTCAACTGTATCAATGGATATCAAAGCTCCAAACAACCTTGTTTACATAATTGGGCAGACATCAAATGAGTTGGGTGGATCCGAATATTACGATTTCATGGGAACTGTTGGTAAAAACGTTCCAACAGTTCAAGCTAAAGAAGCAACAGAATCCTTCAAGACTATTACCAGACTGATTGATTCTGACCTAATTGAATCATGCCACGACATCTCTGAGGGCGGATTAGGAATAGCTGCTGCTGAAATGACTCTAGCAGGAGAATACGGGTTAACAGCACACTTACAAAACGTTCCTCGATCAGGATTACAAAGAAATGATCACATACTATTTTCAGAGTCAAACAGCCGCTTTCTGTTAGAAGTCTCAGAAGACAAAAGAAAAGATTTCGAATCTACAATGAAAGGAAGAATATATGCTCAGATAGGTAAGACCAGTAGGAACACTAGGTTACGTATCCACGGATTAAAAAACAAAGTGGTTGTCGACTCTTCTATCAGTGATCTACGCTCAAATTGGAAAAAGTCAACTATTACCAGAGGTTAGGATCATGAACCGACTTGAGATCAAGATTTGTATCTTGCGCGTTGCTGGAACAAACTGTGACCTCGAAACTAAACGATCCATTGAAGAACTAGGCGCTCAAGCCAAGATTCTACACGGAAATGAAATAGGTAAAAGTTATAATCTAATGGATTATAACGCACTCATCATACCCGGAGGATTCTCTTATGGCGATTATGTACGCGCTGGGGCGATATGGGCAAAATCAATTCTTTCACACTCAAAAAAAGAGATTATGAACTTCGTTGAAGAAAATAGGCCAATACTGGGAATCTGCAATGGTTTTCAAGTACTTGTCGAAGCCGGATTGCTTCCTGGATTTAAAGGAGTGTCTTCCTATCCACAAGCGGTACTAGCCCCCAATTCTCCTCCAGGTTACAATTGTCGTTGGATCCACATTAAACATGAAAACAAAGGTAACTGTATTTTCACACGTATGATCCCTAAAGGAAAGGTTCTCTCGATTCCAGTTGCTCATTCAGAGGGAAGATTTCTGTTCGCAAAAGAGAAGGAGCAGGCGCATCTCAAGGAATTGTATGAAAACGATCAGCTGGTCTTCAGATACTGTAAAGAAGGCGGCGCATATGCAGATAATGAATATCCCTGTAATCCCAACGGCTCTTTTCATGATATAGCGGGTATATGTAGTCCTGAAGGAACAACCTTTGGTTTGATGCCACATCCTGAACGAGGGTTTCACGGGTGGCAAAAACCTGACTGGACAGCACAAGAAAATGTGCTACAGTATGGAGATGGAAAACTGATATTTGAGGGATTACTAAGGTATCTAATCAAGAAGTTTTAGATCCTCAAGTCTCGGAAGCCCGTCCCTAGCACCAACCATCATTATGCTTCTGGAAGCAACAAAATTCCCTATTCGCCCACATTCGCGAAGGCTTTTTCCATATATTAAGCCGTAAAGAAATCCTGCGCAGAACGCGTCTCCAGCACCTGTCGTATCAACTGGTGTAACCATGAAAGCTTCTTCAAAGTGACTGCTTCTTCCATCTGTGATATAGCAACCGCGATCTCCAAGTTTGACAGCAACAATCTTCACACCTTTATCAATAAGGTCTTCTGCGGCTTTTCCAATATCATTTATGCCTGTTAATAATCTGATTTCCTTCTCATTTGGCATGAAAACATGTGTCCTTCTTAATAATGACTCTAATGATTCTGCTTTTCTTGCATATATCTCTCCTGGGTCAAGACTCACCTTTACTGTCTTGGGTAAACCCTCAACAATTTTTCTTTGTGCTCTAAAAGATCTCTCTCCAATAAAAGAGGACAAATGCATAAACTCTGTTTGGAATGCAAACTCTTTACTTATCTCTCCACAATCTATTGAATCGTTTACTCCAGGATTCACATATAGCGCTCTATCACCCTCTAAGTCTACAAATCCCAGAACCTTGCCAGTTCCTCCATAATTAGTTATGATGATTCCTCGTGTGTCTACTCCTTCTTTTGAAAAGTCATTCAACAACATTTTTCCCATTTCGTCATCAGCAATCTTCCCAATGAAACCAACTTGGCAACCCAATCTAGCTAAACCCACAATTGTGTTGGCTGCTGATCCTCCACAAGTGGATTCTGAATCTATGATGTAACTTTCCTCATCTGATGCGGCTATTCTATTTACTTTAAAAAGTTGATCAACATTAAGTGCCCCAAAACCAATAACGTGCATGTTATTCACGCAAATAGCTCATGTAGATAGATTTTATAATTACCTAGTTTTCCTTCGTAATTTCCCGCTGAGATCTTTACAACACCGTCAACATCTAGAGCTGCCTCAATACCAGCCTTGATAGCTGTCTTTACTTTTTGCATTGAAGTTCCGTTGATCACTATTTCTGGAATGTATTTCACGTTCTCGGGAATCAAGGAGGTTCTGCCTAGTTTCTCTTTGAGGGATGGGCAGTATGGATGGTTGGTTGTTGGGCCTATCCAAGGAAACTGAGTTTCTGGTTTGGATCCTGCTGAGCAGATATCGAAAGGAGTTATTACTCCTTCTACTTTACCGATAGCCTTCAAAGCTTTTCTCCCAGCTTCCAACACCGCTTTTTTGGTTGCGCACATGTACCAGAAGTTTCCTCCGGACACTCCATGTCCGATGCCTATGTAACGTTCGATCATGAAGTCTGGTACCATAATCGGAACGATAATCATCTTACGTCCATAACGTTCTTCTTCCCATTCAAAGCCATCTCCACAGTGGCCCACTCTATTCATCATATCTAGAGAGAGAGCGCGTGCTTCCTTAGGTTTTTCATTCAGTGCGTCGAAAACTGAAGTGAAGGGTTTGACTAGGATGTCTTGGCGAATTCGATAGGATAATTCTTTCTCAAAACGTTCAATTAGAGCTGTCTTTGTTTTCTTTTTGTCTGTTCCCTTCCAGAACTGTAGAATCGCACCTTTTCTATTATCAGGTGTCTCCTCTTCATTATTAACCCATCCTTCTATTCCGCAATCTAGTCTGCCGATTACTTCTGAAGGAGTTGATGTGGCGTCCTCAGCAGCTTTTCTTAATGTTTCATTATCTTCCGCGGTAATCAATAATCGGCAGTATATTCCATCAAAAGCTTCGACATAGGTATCTTCAATAAGATTCATTTTCATGGTTAACCAAGTCTTCCTATGTGTTCTCCTCTCACTTTTCTTCTGAATCTACAACTTTTTTCTTTTAGTCTTTCCATATTTTCACTGGTGACAACCTCAACTTGAGGTGGAATTTTCTTATCAAGTTTAACCAGCTTATCGACTAGAACTTGGTTTACTGGGCTTTTTCTTAATGTTTTCACATTCCAATTATTTATCAGTTCAATTGCGTCTTTCTTTCCCAATCTGCAGAAAGTCTCCGCAATTATTGATAAGGGAAGGCTATCTTTTGACAACAGTGCCACCTCAGCATTCTCCACAGAATATTGATTTCCATTAAATGAAACCGTTAAACCATCACTATTCCTCACAAGTTTAAATGCATCTACGTCTGTTATACTATCACCTACATACAACACGTCAGACAGGACCATTCCTGTTTTCTGGATCACATTTTCAATCGCTTTCGCTTTCTCTGCACCACCAATGGGTTTAACTTCGTCAAGGATTCTGCCTGATTGAAGGTTTGCTATCTCATTCGAGAAAATATCGTTCAGTCGTTTAATTATCCGTTTATCTTCTCTTTGGAAATCAGTTGTTGTACCTGCCTTGGATGGAATTTTTATTAAAGGCATTTTGGAGATCTCTTCTGTAAGAATTCTTAGTCTATTCTTCTCTTCTTTTGGTAGGATATATTTGTCAAACCTAACCTTTGTGTAAAAGGAGTTTTCATAAGGAAAATCTAGGGCTGAACATACAGCCTTTATATAATGTTCGTAGCTTGTACTTATGATGAATACTTTGGCTATTTTTCTGATGGATTCAATTGTTTCCTTTACGTGGGGAATCAGTTTCAATGTTTGAGTTGAAAAATCGTGCATCTTGTCATCTGTAACGTCGAAGGCTTTCAGGAACGGAACAATCATCTTTAATGTGCTGCCGGCTTTGTAGTCTGGTTTCTTTATGATTTCTGCCTGAATGTCATCATACCTACTGATAACTTTAAAGAGCCTGTCACCTTTAGGTATAAACTGAGATGTGATCTCGAAGGCGTTGTCGTTCTTTGAGATTGGGCCTTCGCAGTCTGAAATGAAAACCCGGTTTAGATCTGACACTGTCTCAACTTATCCAAATGCTTTATACTCTGGGCGATATGATGCTTGGATGCGATATCCTTTCTGTACCATAATGCTCCACCTTTTATTGCATCTATCCCTTCCAATGATATCTTTCTAGCTTCTTCAATACTTTCAGCCTTACCGGTTACAGCTACGGTTCTGGATTTAAGAGCAAAGAACTTATTGTCGCATAACTTCAATGAAGCTGGAAGCACTCTTATTCTATCTTTGTATTTCTTAGTTAATGCATAAGCCTTTGATAGATCCACCGGGGTTTGAATCTCATCCTTTTTTATTAAATTGGGATTGATCTGCATGTATCCGCCATAGCCTGGTGGAACTTTGTATGTAACAACCGTTGCTGCTCTTTCTAGACGAATGTTGATCAAGTTTCCTTCAATGATCTTAAGGCAAACATCCACAAAGTCATCTTTCAAGGTTGGAAGGATGTTAATTATCTCAGGATCACCTGCTCGACTGTTATTTTCAAGAATCTTGGGTCCTTCACCGGTGTGGATAAAAGCAACATAGAATGGTACTCCCCTGAGTCCTTCACCATTTGTGCTTCCCCATTTTGTGAAGATTCTTTTTACTATTTCAATTTCTTTTCCTCTATCGTTACTGGTCATAAATGGGAGTGAATCACCTACTGCTTTGTATGATCCCATTCCTCCAGTGTTTGGTCCCTTATCGTTATCAAAAGCTCGCTTATAATCTCTTGTTTCAGGTAGTGGGATTAGGTGTTTGCCATCACATAGGGCTTGAAAACTAGATTCTTCTCCTTCAACCTTTTCTTCAATAATAACTGATCCGTGGTTGTAGTTTGCCATGAAGTGTTCAAAAAGCTGTTCTTTGGATAGGAAGTGATCTCCCCATACCCCAACTCCCTTTCCTGCTGCCGGTTGGTCTGGCTTTACAACAGCTTGGTAATCGAGTTCATCAAGCCAATCAAATACTGCTTTCTTGACTTCTTCTATAGTTTTATAGTTTCTTGGATTAAATATCTTGAATTTCGGGTTCACTTCAGGCGTAATTTCTTGAAATAACATTCTTTGAGCGACTTTGCTTGCCTCTAAGGCATATTTTTTTGTTGGGCAAATTATTGGTATGTTTGTTTGACTCTCAATGAGATCTCGCACTCCATTTACTATTGGTTTCTCCGGGCCAACAATGCCGAAATCAATCTTTTCTTCGTTTTTCTTGGCGAAATTACAGATATCTCTTTCGTTTAGATCAGGTATTACCAGATGTTTGGTTGATTTCCTTATGTTGTATGGGTTTTCTTGTTTGTCTGCAACGTAGAGTTCAACTTTGTACTCTTGACTTCTAGTAAACGCATCAATCATTGCTGAGGCCCTCGCGCCGTAAGCTACGACAAGTACGCCGATTCTTTCCATGGTCAACCATCTATTCCACGAGTAGACCAAAGATCATAATCTTTTCTTCTCTACTTTTATTCTTCCAGTGCTTCTGCAAGTTCATATAATCTTCCTGTTTCTTGATAGCCTTCAGTAAATCTCTTTCTCATCTGATCCGCTATTCGTTGTGCCAGTGGTGTTGGATACCTTCTTGTTGTACATCCAAGGCAGAGTTCGTCTCTTTGGAAACCTGTTGATTCAACGAATCCTTCTATAGACTGGTAGCGCACATTGTCTGCGCCCAAAACCTCTGCTATTTTATCTACCTCATGTCTAGCACCTATCAACTGGCCGAACGTTGCCATATCGATTCCATAGAAGCACGGGGCAATGATACAAGGAAAGGTTGCAAAGATATGTACTTTCTTTGCCCCCATTTTACGAATCCTTTCCACTGTAACTTTTGTAGTGTCTCCTCTCACTATACTGTCATCTATTACTATCACTTTCTTTCCGCGAATCTTGGATCCTAGAATGTTTATCTTTCGATCAAGAGTAGAGTACCTTTCACTATTTAGTAGAATAAAGGCTCTTTCAGTAACGTAGCGATGTCTACGTGAGGCCCTATCCCATTTCAAGCCTGATTCTTCATGTACACCCATCGCTGCATCATCGCCCGTTTCCGGAAGAGAAAGAATCATGTCTGCATCCTTGACAACATCCGGATTATCCCTAACGAGGTTTCTCCCAAGTTCTTCTCGAATTTCATAAACATATCTTTCATCAAAAACTGAGTCAGGTCTAGCAAAATATGCAAACTCGAATGCACAGAAAGCTTTCCGTCTATTACAGGGTAGGGTGTTCCGGTGAAATCCATTGCTTGAGACTGTTACCAATTCACCCGGCGAAAGCTCAAAACTTCTTTTAATACTGTTTATATCTAAACCAACAGTTTCAGATGAAAATGCATGTACCCTTTCTCTCGAATTTTGACCCGCACATAATGGTCTAATGCCATTGGGGTCCTTAAAGGCAAAAAACTCGCCTTTATTGGTAATCCCTGTTACTGAGAATGCCCCTTCAATCTCCCGTAGGCAGCCTTCGACAGATGCGTTCAAATCCTTGCCATTTGCCATCTCTATCAAGAGTTTATGACAAATCAGATCCGCATCGCATTCGCATGAAAATCTAGGGAACACTTTTGCTATGTCTTCCCTCAATCGAAAGGTGTTCACTACGTTTCCATTGAATGAAACTGCTAATCGTATACCGTTTTTTTCCGCAGTAACAGGTTGTGTTCCTCGTACAAGTGATTTGTGATCAGATTTTCCAGAGGTGGTATATCTTACATTTCCTATCCCAACGTTTCCAGGTAAACGTCCAAACCACTCTTGGAGAGCGTCTGTTTTTATCTTTGGAACCAAATCCAGATTTCTACGAATGTAGAATTTTTCATTCTCGTAGGTTAGGAATCCATGAGATTGATGACCTCTATGATTTTGAGCTCTCAATCCCCAATAAACGTATGGGAAAATGGGTTGGCCTGAGTGGTTTATTGCAGCAAATACTCCGCACCCTATCCTTGTCACTCTCCGTGTCTGTGTAAAAGAACGTCATTTATCAGTTTTTACCACATTTTTAGTTAAACTCGTTGAAGGATTTTATGCGCTAGAACACAAGATCATCAGGTGGGTTTTCGTGTGTGTGATGATAACAATTTGTTGTTCAATCTGGTTTGATAGCCGATTGATACATTTGGAAAGTTTCGTTTACCGCTTAAGATTGAAGTATAAATATGAATTGGTTGATTCTTAACAAGTTTGTCTTGTTGTTATTTTACGACACTGGATGATATGGATAGTTCTGCACCGTTGATCACATGGATCCACCAGTTCAATGGTTGATGTGAATCGTTATAGTAGACCACCAATCTGGCTATTGACCCAATCTGAATATTGTTGGGGATGGTTCCGTCCCAAATCAACGTCTTTCTACAATCTGATCGTAGCGATAAAATATGTGGCGTTCCAGTCCAACTCCAAGACTCGGACTCGAAGGCAATGTTTACCGACCAAACTCCCTTGGTGCTTCCTGAATTCCTAAAGTTGATCTTAACTATGAATGTTTCTCCCGGCTTCTTTTCCACAACCCCATTGTCACAGGCTGAGCAGGTTAAGCCTGAGTTCTTCGAATTTCCAGTCGTAAAGTTAAGTACTATTACCATGCTTACTATTAGTAACGTTATGATGGGTTTCTTCTTCATGCTCCTCTCTCCTAATATTATTAAATGAATTGCCTGTTTTATCCGTTCTGTACGATACTTCTATAATAAAAAAATAGATACATCTTCTTTCTTGAGATCTGATTCGGGTACAAGCAGGTTTTTTTAGCACTTATGGAGTAAGCCTTGAAACATCTCTTGGGAAGAGTGTGACATCTCTTATGTTTGTTTTTCCTGTTAACATCATTGTCAATCTTCCCAAACCGATAGCCCATCCTGCGTGAGGTGGCATGCCATACTCAAGGGCTTTGAGATGGTGCTTAAATGATGCGGGATCTAAGCTTTTCTCTTTCAAACGTTTTTTAAGCAGTTCTTTGGAGGCTATTCTAGTTCCTCCAGATACCAGTTCTATCCAGCTCCACATTAGGTCGAAACCTTCACAGATCTTTGGATTTTCATCACATGGTTTTATGTAGAAAGCCTTGGATTTGGTGGGCCAGTCTGTTATGAAGAAGAAGTATGGGTGAATCTCTCCCAAGGTTCTGAAAGCTGGGGTTGGTATATCTTCTCCCCATTGGAGGTTCATTCCTCTATGATTCAATTCTTCAATAACTTCTTCATATTTTAAACGTTTGAATGGAATCCTTGGAATTGTTATGGTATGCTTGATGGAAGCTAGTTCACTTCTACATCTCTTACTGACGGTCTCACACATGGTACGAATAATCTCTTCAAGTAGTCGCATCACTTCATTTGCTGTGGCGAAAGCTTGTTCTATGTCTATTGATATAAATTCGCTAAGGTGAATTTGAGTGTGGGACTCTTCAGCTCGGAAAAATGGCCCGATCTCAAACACCTTTTCCAAACTCATAACAAGTTCTTCTTTGTATAATTGGGGGCTTTGAGCGAGAAAAGCCTCTTTTCCGAAGTAATCAACTGAGAATAGGGCAGCTCCTCCTTCTGTCGCTGATGAAATGATTCGAGGAGTATGAACCTCAATGAAACCTTTTCGAAACAGAAAATTTCGTATTGCTCCTACAGCTACATGTTGTATCTTGAAAGTAGCCACATTTTCTATTTTTGATAGGTCTAGTGACCTTGCATCAAGGCGAACATCCCTGTGGGCTGGTGTCTTTCCGGTTATGTCAATAGGTAGGTCAGAGGTGGCTGTGTTAAATATTCGAATCTCCTCTGGAATTACTTCAACACCTCTAACTGTTTTTTTTGTTTTCCTTACAGATCCTTTTACTCCAACACTATATCTCTTCTGCAGTATGTCGGACTTCGATAATACTTCGGTACCTGTTTTGTTTTTGGATAATGTTATCTGCGTTGTTCCCTCCCTATCTTGTAGTGTTATGAAGCGAATTGCGGCTAGGTCTCTTATCTCTAGAATCCAACCAAATAATATGACTTCTTTATTATCAGGTAAAAGATTGACTTCATTTGAATAATGTGTTCTTCGCCAGTCACCCATTGAATCCAGTTTCATAAGTTCACCCTCATTTAAGTAGTGAATTCTACTCGTAGAGTTATGTTACGTACTTTACTTGCGATTTTCTTCAATGCGGTAACATCAAAGGGACGTTTCCTTCCCCATTTCTTTTTTAAGATAACCCTGGTCTCCATAGTGCCATCGGGTAACCAGATTGTGTTTATTGTAACGATATTCAAAGGGGCAAAGAGATCTTCTAGAAATTTTCTATCATCAACGCCATGTTCTAATACGCGAATCTTCTTTCCAACCTTTTCTCCCAAAGCCTTGATGATTCTTCCCCCAAAACCTAGAATACGGGGAACGTCTCCTTCACCAACGATTACAGCTAACGTTCCTCCAACATCTACAGCTTTATAGAAATGAACATTCTGAAGATTGGGGTATTTCTCTTCTAGTGATAGAAGTAATTGAGCAATTGTCAAATCTAGCTTTGTGAAACTGCCAGACTCAACTTTCGCTAAACACTTTTGACATAGCATCCCACTCTTTAAGCAGAAGTTACATAGTGCAGTCTTCACCTAGAAAAGCAACCCCCACAACAAAGGAGGGGCAACGAAGTGTTGATTTGACGTGCTTCCATTTTAGTGTTCTAGCGTTATCTCGATTGTACTAACGTTTGAAGCTGTGCCACCCTCTTCTCTGGGAGCAAGTTGCTCCGTTCCGATGCCAATTCTCTTCACTTTTACATCTGGTAGAAACCGACGTCTAACAACTTCTACTACATCTACTGCTCGACTAATCGCTCTACCTCTTGCCTTGACACTTACCTCTTTTGTACCACCATGAAAGAGGGTTATGCATGCCAACACGTAGTTCATTACTGGTTTTCTTCCGATCAATACTGAATTACTTTCGGACATTTGCATTGCCTCACTCCTTAACCTACTTTTTCTACGGCTTCATAAGGTTCTATGCCGACAAATAAATAAGTTACGGTGTCAAAAGCTTGCGATTTTTCTAGAAATTTCGAGGGCAAAAATAGGTTTTCTACTCATTTTTCTTTCCAAATGTTTATATAATTATCTCAATTGTAAATTTGAAACTTGACAAAGACATAAAAATGGAGAATAAAGGTGGAGACTCTTACTGGTCGCAAAATGCGACTTTTACGGCTATTACATGAAAAAGGAGAAGCTAGAAGCGTTTATTCGGTTCAAATAAAACAAGGAGAGTTGGCAAAACAACTAGGAATTAGCAGGCAAGCACTTAATGCTCACATCAAAAGGCTAAGAGAGCTCAAGTATGTACGAACAGGAAGAGGATTCATAGACATTACAGAAATGGGGGTAAACATGCTCAGAATGTCATCAAATCCAGCATTTATATTTGTGAAGGCTCCTCCTATTCAAAGGGCTCAAGTTTATCAACAAATAGGAGATTTACCGGTTAGAAAAGCATTTAGAGTAACAGGAGATGTGGATGCAATTCTAGTAGTGGAAAGTGAAGAGTTAGATCAAGTTCTAACCGCCCTTTCGAAAATTGATGGAGTAGAAGATACTAAATCATATGTTGCTATTGAACCAATAAAATAGGTGAGAAAATTATTGAAGCTCTTAGAATTTGAAGCAAAACAAATTATCTCAAATTACGGAATACTTACACCTGCCGGTGGATTAACAAAAAGTGTAAAACAAGCTCACTCGATTGCATCTAACCTGAATCCTCCCTATGTAATAAAAGCCCAAATACCTGTGGCTGGAAGAGGAAAAGCTGGAGGAATACTATTTGCCAATTCGATATCGCAGGCTGAAGAAGTCGCTGAAAGACTATTAAAAGCAAAGATAAAGGGAATCCCGGTGAGGAGCCTATGGATTGAAGAGAAAATTCAAACCAAGAACGAACTTTATTTTGGTTTCACTGTTAACAGATTTAATCAAGAATATGTAGCAATGGCCACGACCGTTGGTGGAATGGATATAGAAGAAGTAACCAATAATAACCCAGACAAAATCATCAAGTTTCCAATCAATCCCCAATTAGGATTCCGCTCCTTTCATGCTCGAGAGATAGTTAGAAAAATGGGCTACTCAGGTTCTGAACTCTTGACATTAGCTGGTGTCTTTGAAAGATTATATCGCGTCTTTATAGATTATGATGCGGTGTTGATTGAAACAAATCCTTTGGTTGAGACTTTGAAAGGTAAATTTGTTGCCGTTGACGCCCGATTAATAATGGATGATAATGCCCTGTTCCGCCATCAAGAATACAAAGAAAGGCTTCTAGCGGAAGAAAGCGAACTTACTTCACAAGAGCAGGAAGCTCTCAGAAAAGGCTTAGGATATGTTGAACTAGAGGGAGAAGTGGGTGTCATAGGTAACGGAGCAGGTCTGGTGATGGCTACATTGGACATCATTAAACATTATGGAGGCAAGCCAGCCAACTTCTTAGACATCGGAGGAGGAGCAACGTCAGAACAAATGTTCTCAGCGCTTCACATAGTACTATCTGATCCAAAGGTCAAAGTAGTTTTAATAAACATCATGGGTGGAATAACTCGTTGCGATGAAGTAGCACAAGGAATTGTGAAGGCAAGAAGAAAGATAGGAATTAGTAAACCGATGATAATTAGGCTTGTAGGAACTAATGAAGAAAAGGGGAAGGAGATTTTAACGGAAGAAGGAATATCTGTCCTTCAAAGCATGGAAGATGCAGCACAAACTGCTGTCAAGAAAACCTACAAATAAACAAAAGAGTTGATGACATGGGAATAATAGTAAATAAAAAGACACGCGTGATAGTTCAAGGAATCACAGGGACTCAGGGAAGTTTCCATTCAAAAACCATGATTGAATATGGCACAAAAATCGTTGCTGGAGTAACGCCAGGGAAAAGCCATGTGGAAATCCATGGAATACCTGTATATGACACAGTTGAAGCTGCCTTAAAAGAACACAAAGCAAACACTTCCATAATTTTCGTACCCGCACCATTTGCTGCTGAAGCAGCTTTGGAGGCTTTAGAAAACAAGTTAGAAACCATCGTCATTATAACCGAACACATTCCAGTGAAAGATGCAATAAACCTGATGGCAGCAACAAAAAAACAACAAAACATAATAATCGGACCAAACACGCCAGGGATCATAACTCCTGGAGAATGTAAACTAGGAATAATGCCTTCACAGATCTTCAAAGCTGGAGAAGTAGGAATGATTTCAAGAAGTGGAACTCTGACCTATGAAATTGCAGCCAGTCTGTCAAAAAGAAAACTTGGCCAATCCACTTGCATAGGTCTAGGAGGAGACCCCATAACCGGCCTTAATTTTATAGATACCCTTGAGATGTTTCAGGAAGATCCCCAAACAAAAGCAGTTGTTTTGATTGGAGAAATAGGGGGTAACCTTGAAGAGTTAACAGCAACGTATATCGAAAAGGTGAGATATCCCAAACCAGTGGTTGCATTTATCGCAGGAAGATCCGCTCCCCCTGGAAAACGCATGGGACATGCGGGAGCAATCATAATGGGTCATGCCGGAACAGCAGAAAGTAAAATTAACGCATTCATGGAAGCTGAAGTAAAAGTCGCAGAGAAACCTAGTGATATTACTGACCTGTTGCTGAGCGAGCTGAAAAACCGAAGATAACTCTTTAACCAAATGAGGTTCCAAGACTGAAGCAAAAAGTATATCTAGTCGCAAACTTTTTCTCTAGAATACTGTAACGGTGAAAAAATGCCAATTATGGATCCAATAAAAAAGGCTATTGCAAAAGAACACAGAACCTACATGAAGATCTGTCGAGAATGCGGAGTCAGAAATGCTCCAGGTGCCATAAAATGTCGAAAGTGCCGAAGTAAGAACCTGAGATGGAAGAAACGAGAAATAGTTAAATAGCTTTAATTTTTAAAAAACGCCCAATTAGTTCTATAGAGTGGAATAAAGACTCTCTAAATTGAAGGAAGTGTTTGCACATCCATTTTTCACAAGTGGTATCGCCTGACCAGGTATACTCATTTGTTTCAGTATATCGCCTCCAAGTTTCATTTCTTCCCCACATGCAACTGCTACGATGCCTTCGTAATTGTATGTTTTTATAATCTTTGGAACACAGGATCCCCCTGGCAAAATATAAACATCGTAACCTTTCCCTTCAGCGAAAGACACTGAGCGGTTGATCAAACAATCAGGAGAACAATGGTTACATATGTAGGAGGGAATGTTTGGATCAAACATGGCTTGACAGTGGTTGTCCAGATACTTTCTACTACAATGCGGCAGGAAGAGAGCTCTCTTCTTGGTCTGCTGGAATTTCTCCTTTTCCAAAAGATTTCTGGTTTGAATCTCTATTAGGTCTTCAAGGAGAAGGACAGCATCAGAAAGATTAAGACCCGTTGCCTCTTGAATCTTAAACTTTCTAATTATTTGATTGATGGCTCTCCCTACTTTCTTGTGTACACCTTTTTGACAACTTATCGTAGTAATCTCTTTAAAGAAGAAGCGAGGAATCTCGGAAAGATCAAAGTCGAATTTATATGGCATACTTTTTCGATACAATAAACCAAGCTTTAAAAGTATTCCTCTAGCCGAGCAAAAAGCACACAAAGAGTGGGTACGCTAGAAGTGATCAAGAGACACTTAAAGCATCATCCATCTCTATATTTCTCGTTCCAAGAAAATTAAATGTTCAGATGAATGAAACGGCTGAAAAAGCGGGATTTTAGCGTGTGCACTTCATTAAATGTTCAAGATTTTTATGAGAAATATCTGAAAGAGGAGACCTGCTCTCATCATTCTTTGTTTATTTTTTACTGTCCTCTGTATATCCCAATAGGTCTCGAAGTGATTTTACTTCTTCTCGCAGCATATCAACTTCACCTTCAAGAGCACTAACTTTGGAGTCTGCCATTTTCTTTAGTTTATCAATTTCCACCATAAGATTTGAACGCTCTGACTCTAAAGTTTGTATTTTTTCGCGCAGATTTTTAAGTGTCTGCATTAGTTCTCCCTTGATACATCTTATTCGTTCTACCATGTTATTAATGCTTACTGTATCATCTTCTCTGATTTTGGTTTTTACAGCTGATCTGAATCTGGTTCCACAAATTGAGCAATCAAATATTCCCATGATTACCTTTGGTTTTTCTCCCTTGGTAAGTCTTTTCTTGGAGGGAATTGTCCAAGTTTTAACCGGTGAAGCTATATTAGCCTCGCAATTTGGACAATTGACCACTCCTATGCCCCCATTAACAAATAGATACTATAGCGTTAAAATTGTTTGGGCTTGGTATTCTACAATATTATTTCATGAATACGAATCTGTCTGAACACCTGAAATTGTTGAAGACTCGAGGATCAGAGACTCATTTGGAACATGAGACGATCTACAAGTTCTTTGTAGCGGTTCCGTATGGTGACTTCAGTTACCTGGGCTATTTCTGCTATCTCTCTCTGTGTTTTTCTTTCTCCTGATAGTACCGCCGCAATGTAGCTTGCAGCAGCCGCGATGCCTGTGGGTCCTCGCCCTGAGGTTAATCGTAATTCTTTTGCAGCTGCCAGGATCTTATGGGCGATCTCTTCTACCTTTCCTGGCATGATCAGTTGATTTAGAAACTTTGCAATATATTGGCCTGGCTTGACTGGGGGAACGAAGTATTCTAGTTCCTTAAGGAGGAAACGGTAACTACGTCCTACCTCTTTCTTGGACACGTTTGAAGCTTGTGCGATCTCTTCCAAGGTTCTAGCCAGTTTGCATTGTCGGCAAGCCAAATACACTGAGGCAGATGTTACGCCTTGAATTGATCTTCCCCGGATTAACCTCTCTTTCACTGCTCTGCGGTAAATGACTGATGCAGTTTCCAGAATATTTCTGGGAAGATTTAAGTTATTGGCGATCTTTGTGATTTCAGATAAGGCGAAAGCTAGATTGCGTTCAGTGGCACTAGAGACTCTTATACGCCGTTGCCATTTTCGTAGACGATAAATTTGTGCTTTCTGTCCAGGGGGTAGACTTCTGCCATAAACATCACGGTCATGCCAATCTATCATTGTTGATAAGCCTTTGTCATGAATTGTGTATGTCAGTGGAGCGCCTACTCTTCTTCTCTTCTCTCTTTGCTCTTTGGTGAAGGCTCTCCATTCGGGTCCTCTATCTGCAAGTTTTGCAACGATCACAAAACCGCACTCCATGCAGACAACTTCTGCGCATTCATAATCGCGCATTAACCGCGTACTACCACATTCTGGGCAACTCTGAATCTTGGAAGGCTCGGCTTGATAGGTCATTCCACGTTTGAGATCTGTTTCGCTTTCGATTTCACTCATACTTGGTGTTTCCTTTTTCTCCTATTTTGAGGGGGTAATACGACGAGTGCTGGCGTATGTTTAGTGTTAATCCACCTATTTGAAGCCAGTAGTGCGCGTGCTGCATGCTCAATTTTTTTATTTGGTATGTTTATCTTGTCAGTTGAAGGGGGTTTTTTCCTAGGAACATGATCCTTTTCCGTTTCAATATCATGTCTATCCTTTTGAAATTGTTTCTGGAAAATTCCACATTCCCCTCAAAAACATGTGCTTCACGAAAGCATGTTATTTAAATCTTTCTACAAGGAAGTGTGTGACAGAAAACTCTTTTATCCGTATTATCTTGCCTGAAGAGTTGTCGGTTGCATGTTGATCTTTTCTTTAAAGTTTAATTTTTGCTTGTGGATCTATAACTACTAACCTATATGATACATGTTCACCAGCTGTAGGACTTTTTCTTGTGATCTTGATGATATTTCCCGGTCTTGCTCCTATTGCAATTACTGCAACATCGGATGATTTAATTCGTGGAAGTTGATGGGATTCTATGTGATACTTTTTGAGTATTTTTTCTGCTTCTTTTGGTGGTAGAATAGCATGGTCAGGTACGAGTTTATGCTTGAAAATGTTGAATGGAGGAAAACGCCTTGGTATTAATTCTATGCGATTTTTTCTCGCTTCTCTTCTAGCAGCCCAAGTATATCGTGTGTTAGCAACTATGATTCCCTTTTCAATATCCTTTTCCTCTACCATTTTTGCTAGTTTTCTGATGTATGCGACTCCAACGACTTTGACCTTCAATATGCACAGAATTACGCCTTTTTTCTTGCTGGGAAGCTTAACATGAAACTCGATAATGTTGTTTTTCTCCTCGCGTTTTGTTAACTTGTAGCTTCTAAGCTCTATAAGACTCAGAGTCTTTTTTTCTCCAACAGTTCGTTCTTTCAATGTGAGTCCACTCTTTACCTCAGTGTCTCTTCATAATCCTTATCACTAGATCAGAGGGAGATATAAGCATTGTAGAAATTTGCCCTACATCTCGTTTAACGAATTTGCGTACTGGAGACTGGAGATATGAAACATGGTCAAGTAAAAATTAACAGTGCGAATCATCAAATGACCAAGATGAACACTCTTGTAACATTCTGTGTTGGTGTTTCTATTTTTGGTTTGGTTATAATGTTGGTTCTTGGATTAAACCCCGTTGTTGTTCAAGACGACCAATCTTTTCGAAAATTCATACTTGGGTTTTCTTATGGTGTTATCTGTATTCTTGGAATTTTTGCGACTATTTATCCGAAAAGTTGTGCTGGAGCCCTACATTTTAGTAGGAAGCGGGAGAATCATTCATCTACTATAGCTTCGTCTGCGCTTGTTGGGCATCATATAAATTGTGGAGAATTTTCGAGTCATGTTTTGCAGATTGGTAACCATAGTCTTTGTGCGGCTTGCATCGGGCTGTTCATGGGAGCAGTAATAGCGATTCTTGGGACCATCCTCTATGTCTCCAACGGTATTCGTATTACTGGATTGTGTATTCCCATACTTGTTGTAGGCAGCATCTGTGTGATCCTTGGGTTTTTACAGTTAGGATTTAGCGGTTTAGTCAGGCTACTCCTTAACACTTTTTTTGTTTTAGGAACTTTTCTGATTCTGATTAGTATTGACGAGACACTTCAAAGTTTGTATGTTGGCATCTTTCTAATCCTTACTATCATTTTCTGGCTTTTCACAAGAATTACGCTGTCTAAATGGGATCATATGAAAACATGTCGAAACTGCCGTTTGAAATGTCCTTACATAAATTAATTACGTGGCTGAACTGTTTAGGCTTTCCAGATCATAATTTAAGACGTACAGTTTTCTTGTTTACATAAGCTATAAATACGTAAAATATCATTTCAAATCAAAGAGGTGAGAAGTCATTGTCTAAGATTGCAACTGGAATAGCGGGTTTAGATGAACTAGTTGGCGGTGGTTTTCCTAAAAATAGAGTCATCCTGATTGTTGGTGGACCTGGTGCGGGTAAGACAATTCTATGTGGACAATTCCTATGTAACGGAATTTATGAAAATGGAGAGAATGGAGTTCTTGTTACCTTAGATGAAAGCAAAGCTCATTTCTACTCGGAGATGCAGCAATTCGGGTGGGATTTCAAGAAAGCTGAAGACGAAGGAAAGTTCGCTGTTGTTGATGCTACTCGTTTGTCTCGAGTGGCTATGTTGAAGGAACAGCTATACAAAGAAGAAACTCGAAGTCTGCGTGGTAAACAGCTATCGATTGATAGGCTGATTGAAGACTTGCAGGCAGCAATTAGTAGAACAAAAGCTGAGAGGGTAGTAGTTGACACTCTAGCAGCACTCATTTATCGTTTTCCAGATAACATAGAACGTAGAACTGCTGTTGTCGACATGATTGAATCATTGGCTGACATGGATGTAACCACTCTTGTGACTACTGAATTGAGATACTTGGGCCTTCAACGAAATGCTTTGGAAGAAGAGTTTCTCGTTCATGGTGTAATAATGATGCAGACACTGTTCTCAGGAGGAACCACAACTAGAGCGATACAAGTTGAAAAGATGAGAGGAGCAAACGCTAATCCTAGTCTTGTACCCTACTCGATAGATCAGAATGGCATATCAGTATTTCCGAACATGCCATTATTTGGGGAAAGGTAGCCCGAACTAAAACTTTTAGATGGTTTAGGTCTGCATCCACCCTTATTCTTTCTCTGTACTTCCCAATCTTTCTCTTTTTAGAAGCATCTCACAATCCAAGTATTTCTGATTGTGCATTCTCTTGATTTTTAAATGGCGTGCGCCTACTTCTCTTTCATAGATAGCTATCTCTCCGTCAAAGAGATCGAGGATGGCGTGGACATCTTGAGCTGAATGCATCTGAGGATCGATTACTCCCAAAAGTGTGAATCCTCTTGACTTCAACTCGGTAATTAAATCTGTTAACCATCTTCTGGTTCTGATAGCTTGATGCTGAAGAAGAACATCGGATACAATTTCAACGCAGATTCTCTTCGAACTAGATTTAACTCCCGCTTTGTCAAAACCCTTTGTTAAGGCAATACTTATCTCAGTTAGATTTTCTACGCCTTTCAGTTTGAATACGTTAGGCAGATCTTGAATAATTCTGTTCGCTCTGGGGTTGCATATAAAGAGGAAGAAGTTTGAATCATATTTTTCTGCCAGCATTGTTGTTTCGCTTGGGTTAACGGTTAAATGGAATGTGATCTCTCCTGCTTTTGCCCCGCTTTCGAGGAAGGATTTGATCAGAGAGTCTCTTTCGTCGCAAGAAGATGAGGTCAGTATAACTGCATAGTTTTCAGGTATTCCACCAAGTAATACCCTATCTAGATCTTCAAAACCAGTAGTGACTCTTCCAGGAAGAAAGTCTGAAACCTTGATTTCAGTGGGTGCAACGTCTTTAACAACCTTTTTACCCTTATAAATAACGCGTGTTATTCCAATAATAGCCATTGTTATTGCCACTCCCATAATTCCTAGAATCACTGGAAGAGATCCAAGATGTTCCCACCAGGCAGGAAGCCGAACATAATATATGGTAGCATCGTGAGGGCTGTCCATGAGAATTGTTATTTTCCTAAATTCTGACCCCCACTCATAATTGTCAACTGTCCAATAATCAAATGAATAACCAATTTTGTTTGGAGCCGTACAATTGACGAGTGTACCATTGTCATACCATGGTCCTTCTGGTTGTATTTCTGGTTGAAAGTCTGATCCTAAGGGATCTTCGCTTACACTAAGCAGGAACTGAGTCTTCCAATTCCATGTAAGGTTTGTAGGTTGGGTCATCGTAAGATTCACATGTGTTGTTGTACCGAATCCTGAAACGCTTCCCGTCGCGTTCCACCCAACACATACGTATCTTGTACCCGTTGGACCTATTACTGGAGAAGTCATTGACACATTGATTAATTTGTTTGCTTCAAACCATCCAGTTTCAGGTAGAGGTGACCCGTGGAGTGAAGAGATTAGTAGGTAGTATTCGTGTCTCCATAGAGCGGTTTCGTTGATAGGTTCCCTCATTGTTATGAATGCTGATTTATTCGTGTTTGAGTAGCTGCCGTCGCCTGTTCCATTCCATTCAATCCATATGTATCTTTCACCCAAAGCTTGACTTGGAGGTGTTGCGTTAATCTCGAAGGTTGAATTGGCTGGGTACCAATGCGCACCTATTGCCGGGTCTGTGATGCCGTAGTTGCTATTCATGATTAACCGATATTGACTTTCATATACCGCTTCAAGAGTTGTCTTTTCTTCAACAAGGATGGATCTAGAAGTTGATGTGTTATTGTCACTCCATTGTATGAAAACGGTACGTGAACCTGGTCCATTTATAAGGGTTCTTGAAATGTTGATTGTATAACTCCCGCTTTGAACAAATATGTGTGTTCTCCCATTTTGGTCTGTAATAAAAACTTCTTCATTTATACCTATTTCGATATATGGAAGGGTTGTTTCTACTGTCAATACGTTTCCAGATAAATAGTTTTCAATGAATTCATCCCATAAACTATCTTTACCTAGTTTAATTTGATTGTATTCAAGGTTATACTGTTCGTATTTCGTATTATTATCAGGGAAGAATATCGCTATTCCGTGGGAATCTGGGCGGTTCTTATTTTCTTCTATGATGATTGTGTTCTCTAGAGTTGTCATCACTTGGGTGGCCGTTTTTTGAATCTGTTCATCGTCGACATGTTGGAAAATCCGTTGAGTCAAATCATATAGATCGATGTAATAGTCTGTATCAGCTTCATATGGTCCACTGTATCTTTCGGTTAGATTTCTAGCACGAATTATTTGTTCATGGGAAGATAGCAATGGAGAAAGGTGTGGCGTTAGTTGTTCCTCTAAATTCTGGGCTAAATCATCGATCGAGGCAATTAGGGCTGTCATTTTTGTGAGATCTGTTGCAGCGATTGTCGCATTGGGAATCTCGCTAATTGATCTACACCACAACATGTAATTAGTGGCTATTTCTCCTGCAAAGGATTTTGGATCTATTGTGGGAGTACTGATAAGGGTTGACAGATAAAGGTTGTAAGGTGCGGGGGCATAGCCTAGACCTTCAGGTCCAACCAAAATGTTTGCGCAGTCCCTAACTTGATAAGCAACTTCCATCATGCTCATGCTACAAGCATCAATTAACAGGATATCCATTATAACAGGAAAACCTGTCAGAGCTTGGCTTAGTTCTGGAAGAGATAGAGAGTCGCCTAATGAGGTAATGTCAAAGCAGACGCCAAGCCATCCAATTCCATGATCCCAAATGGCTAAGGCGTAATGTTTTGCAGGGTATTGGGTTAGTGTCCAATTAACAAAATCTCGAAGAGTGTCAGGATGTCCCATATTTACTTCGCCGATTTCTAATGTAGCGTTTTCAGGACGGGGAAGGATATTTTCAGTGATGTAAAAACGCTTACAATCTGTCCAGTCACCATATCTAGTATCCTCGTCGGGTCTCCTATCCATCTGTACAACAACGTTTATGGCGGAGGAATGTTCAACACTAGCTAATTTCAGGAAAACTTCAATACTTGCAGCTTCTAGGGAGTTATCCCCATCGAGATACACCATAAATGTCCAATCCGCCACCGATTCGTTTCTGATTATAAATGGAGTAGTTGCTATAGGTCCATACCATACCCATGTATCATTAGAATAGTATTTATCGAGATATACCTCCACTTTCCAGTTTCCAGCTGGGGTACTCGAGTTAATTTTGATATAGTCAGAGGGTGTGTACCCATACTCCCAGAAGTTGCGGGAGACATTTTGGGCTTTGTAGTCCGTAAAGCTGCCTGAGTATGCCCTATATATGCTACCGTTAGGTTGAACCCAATTTGTTGTAAAGTTGTGACAAACACGTAACTCCTCGTTATAATAAGAGATTTTGTCAAATCTTAGGTAGTGGTGTGCTCTTGGATCATCTCCAATAATAAATTCTGATTTCATGTTTACTGGTTGTCCAGAGCCATCAACTGTTTCACAAAGGCGGGGACTATTCAGTCCTCCATTTGTTACTTCAAAGAACTCTGAAAATGCATGATAACCATCTAAAATAACCTCCACCTTATAGGCTTTAGGATGATTCATACTTGGCCAATATCCCGCGATCAGAAGATAACCCGCAAAGTAATGTTCTCCAGGAATGATGGCTATGTCACTCCAGTTGTAACAAGAAACCCAAGCCATTGATGAGTTACTTCGATAGAACCATCTAAACTCTATTGTGTCATTTATTGAGACAGTTGTTAAACACACAGCTTTTGCATCACTTGGCCTGAAAATTGGTGTTGGTTCCAGAGGTTCATATAGGGAAGTGTGACCTTTACACATAACATGTCGGGAAACCATGTTGGAATCAGATGTAGCAGCCAAGAACGATGTTTCAATCGAGTCTAAAGCAATTCCACTTGAATTTCCTTGAAAAGCACTTTCAAATCCTTCATTAGTCTTGATTATGTCTAAATCGGTGAAATCATTAATGCCATCTGAGATAGCGCCAATCGCTATTGAATGGGGAGATATAATGATTACACTTAAGATGAACCCCAGAATTAGTGTGAAGAACAGATTCCTGTTATCCATTTCTTTTTCACTCTTCAGATATCATAAACTAATACGAACACTGAGAAATCTAAGATATAAGAATTGAGAATACGTTACTTGGAATAACCTTGTCATAAGAGTTAGCTGATCCTATGTTTTGTCATTGTAGGTTTTTCTTTGTGCGAGTAGTGCGTATTATGTGTATTCTATATTATTTCATAAATCGTAATATAGGTTAAATCTTTTAAGGAGCATGGAATATAAACAGAACAGAAAATCGAGGTTGATATGTGACATGAGTAAGGATGAGGATGAGAAGATTCAAAGCATTTTAACGGAACCTAGGTCAGCTGCTATTAAAGCAATGTTGGAAAAGGATCATGCTATAGACTGTATATTCCTGTTGTACTTGAACCGTGGAAAATGGAAACCAGCTAAGGAGTTCATGCGGGACAATAACTTAACGATAAGTGATGGCACTTTTAGATCTAGAATGATTGAGATTGAAGACTTGGGATTATCGAAAGCAGTTCGAATAGATCCTTTGAAGAAACGCTATGAAATTACAGAATTCGGTGAGAAAGTGGCAACATTATTGCTGGACTTCTTCGAAAAATTAGGTTCTGGTTAGGTTTCTCGGTTAATTTCCTAGTTTCGACTTTATAGTTCATTAGATTTGGGTAATGTATCGTCTGGATAGGTTTGTTCATTTTTACAGCGATTTAATATTGTGTCTTAAGTCGTAAGATTTAAATCTCATTTTTCTATTTAATACACAGTGACTCCGACAGGAGGGATAGAAAAGAAAATGAAAATACTGAAGAGTAGGAAAGCCCTAAGCCCTGTAGTCGCTTCAATCATACTCATCGCAGTTACAGTGGCCGTCAGCATAGCAGTAGCCGCGTGGATGGGAGCTCTAACAGTGGGATTCATGGGAACTGAGGAAATAAAGGTCACAAACATGGCATTCGGAGGTGGGGGTGCAAACATCGCAGTAACAATAAACAACACAGGAACAACTCCCGTTACCATAAATGAAGCATGGATTAATGGAGCAAAGAAGACCACCACGGATCCAACACTTCCTGAACAGGTTGACGCCAATGCAGGATTAGTACTGAACATAACTGCTTCATGGACAACCGGCGGTAACTATGAAGTGAAACTGGTTACTTCAAAGGGCAATCAGTTCTTCTACACAGCACGGGCTCCTTCTTCATAGATCCCTTAAGTATTGAGAATGGGGGTAGGGTGCAAACCTCCACATCCCCTCTATTTAGAGGTGACTAGATTGGTCGTAGAAATTAAAGAATATAATTCAGCAGAAGAAATAGCCAGAACATTGGATGAAGAGATATCCAATACAAAAAGTACGCTAGGTGAGTACTTACGTAAGCTAGATGACCTTAGGGCTCTAGCTGAAAAATCAAAGAAAGTTCGAGAAGTCGTCATGAAGCTGGCGGGCAAGAAAGCGACAGCTGAAAGCTTAGGAGAAATAACAATTGGTAAACTAAATGTGATCCTCGACGCCAACCCATTTCACGAATTAACAGCAATAGAAGAGGTCGTACGAAGCCATCAAGAAAGGTTGTTAGTGTTACAGAAGGCCCGTGAAGCATTGAAATGGCTAGACCAGCTTGGTGATACAGAAGGTTTAGACTATCTCGTTGTGGAAAATGATGGCGTACCAGAGCGTATACTATTCAAAATCGCATAATTGAAACCAGGAAGTTTGAATATGGAGAATGAAATCTATCAATTCGCTTTGAAAAACGCATTAAGCGAAATTCAAAAAGTATGCCCAAGCATAAAAAATTCATTTATGTTCAATGAAGACGGTGAATTAGTAGCAGGAGACGATAGGATTTCTGAGAAGGTTGTAACCAGCATCATAAATTCTTTCAGCAACATACTAGAGAAAGCCAACTCAATCGGAGGCTTAGAAGCCTTGGTTTTGAAAGGTGACAATGGAAGAGTAGAGATCTCCAGCATCGAAGATCTGTATCTAGTAACAGTCACAGGAAAGAAGGCTGATCTGAATTATGTTAACACTGTGACACGAGTTCTACTCCCAACTATTCTAAAGGTAGTTGAGAAACTCGACCCTACCTCCCTCAAAACGCCACCCGTGAACAAGCCGATTGAAACGGCGTTGAAAAGCTCAGAACCTATGGAAGAAATCGAAGAAGAGAATGTTGACGACTTCGAAATCCCGGCTGAACCAACGATTCCAGAAGAACCAGAACTCACGGACCCAAAAAAGACTCACTCTCGCAAGAAAAAAATAACCACAGAACCTACAGTAAATCAGTTGATAATTGAGGATCTTGGTGGCCTCTTAGTACCATCAGACACCGTAAGAGTCGACAACGAGACACTGTCTCAATGGGAAGAATCATATGATGGCGATAGAATTGAGACTGTTGAAATTGAGACTTTTGATGGTAAATCAACACTTTGCAAAGTCAAACGTATCAAAGACTCAGAGTTTGAAGGAAAAGGAATCATCCGAATGCCAGTAAAGATTCAGGAAAAGCTTGACATTCAGAAAGGAGAATTAGTGAGAATCAAACCAGTGATTAGCTAAGGAGGCAAAGAACAATGGTTAAGAAAGATAAGAAAAACGAGAAGAATAAGGAAATTAACGAGGTAATACATAAATCCACAGCCAACAACGAAGAGTCAGTTGAAAAACTAAGAGAAAATCTAGAAGAGATCAAAACGTACGAAGGCGTTATAGGCTACATCATGAGAAACTCCACATCAGCAGCCATCGATCTTAAAGATCCCACAAAAATAATCGACTACGCCATCCTTTCATCATCAGCAATTGAAGTAGGCGAAGAAATACCAGAAGATTTTAAACTAGGTACTATGGAAAGCATCATTGTTGAAGGCAAAGATGCAAAAATCCTTTCTCTGAAAATCGACGAAAACAAAACAAGCGTATTCATGGAAAAGAAGATCGATCATCAGAAAATACTAAAGAAACTACATAGCACCTAGTTAACAATCTTTCAAACCCCCGTTTTAATTTAGTTTTATCCATACTTTCACATAGCGCCGGCTTTTTCAGAACATTTAAATCATTGTTTATGATCTTTTTCTTATCTCGAGAGGGGAGACCTTCGCCCTCGGAAGGGGGCCAGTTAATTGTCAATAGACCCACACAAAGTGAGCAGTAGCATCCATCGAGGACAGTTAGATATTGTAGCAGATATCCTAAACGTATCCATTGATGAAGTCAGGAAGACACACATAATGTACAGGTGTAATCTCAGTTTTAAACAACTCAAAAGGTACCTTAGATTCATGATGAGAAAAGGTCTATTACACCCAGTTCTAGAACCTAAAGCAACAGATTCAGGCCTATTCGAAATAACCATAAAAGGAAAAAAATTCTTAAAAGCTTACAAAGACCTGAAAAATCTCATGAAGTAGAGCAAGCCTGAGATTCTTGAACAAGAAACTTCTGAACCGTCTTATCAAGAATAACTTTTTTCTTCTTCCTATTAGCTGATATGAAACAGTACCTCTCAAGAAAATCTATGACCTTCTGCATTCTCTTTGTATCTAATTTGATCATTTGCCCTAATTCATCTATTCTGTGCCATTTGCCATCAGTAAGTATCTCCAGAATCTTCGACATCTTAGCAGCCGTAAACCTACCCTCCCTCCAGTAACCCACTTTCGTTTATGTTAAATAAATGCTTTCTGAGGTTGTCTTTCAGAACATTTTTCTAGAAAAATCTAAGTTATATCTTTAGAGTTTCATTAAAACCATAATCCTTATTCACCTTCACCTCGGCAATCTCAAACGTAGCTAAATCAGATGGGAGTGTAACATAACATGAAGAATCAATCCAAATGGATAAAGATTCTGACCGAATGCAAAAATAGTATACAAGATCAGGTAACCCCAATCCTTGAAACAATAGATCAGCCACAACCAGATCTCGGGATAGGTGCTGGAGGGGACCCAATAAAAGCAGTAGATCTAAAAGCAGAATCAGCCCTGGTCCGTACATTGAAAGAAAATGAAGTATCATTCACCCTCATAAGCGAAGAATCAGGAATAGAGGAACATGGTTCAATTCCGCAAAATATTTTCGTTACGGTAGACCCAATAGATGGAACAACAAACCTGATGAGAGGCATACCATTTTACGCCACATCAATTGCTGTCTCCAGAAAGCCAAGAATAGATGAAGTGTATGCAGCACTAGTGTCAGATCTAGTTCATGAAGTGACGTATACAGCAGAGAAGAACAAGGGGGCTTATCGAAATGGCGAAAGAATATCCCCCTCGAAAACAAACAATCTAGAAGAATCTGTCGTAGGTATTGACTTAAACACCCTTAGGATCCCAACAATAATGCCAATCATGTCAGATCTAATTAAGAGAACTAAACATATTCGCCATTTAGGAGCTAATGCCTTGGAGCTCTGCTATGTCGCAGATGGCACAACAGATGCATTCATAGACATCCGAGGAAAACTTCGCACAACAGATGTTGCAGCAGCCTGTCTAATACTAGACGAAGCAGGGGCAGTAATTGTAGCACCCACAGGTGAACCGTTAAAAACAAAGCTACATCCAGAAAAAAAGGTAACTTTTATTGCAGCTGCGAATAGAAAGATCCAAGCAAAGATATTGAGATATATGCAAAAAAATGATTGCAGATGATCAAACCACTAATCCCCTACGCAGCTACTTTAATTAAACATCAAAAAACCAAAACAATGGTGATAGCAGATCTGCATATAGGCTGGGAAATAGCTCTACTGCATAAAGGCATACATGTTCCCACCCAAACTGAACGACTCTTTAGGAAGCTGTTGGATCTCATACATAAATATGAACCCCATAAAGTATTGATCCTAGGAGATACAAAGCATACAGTGGCTTCTGCAAAAATGAGTGAATGGAAGGATGTACCGGAATTCCTAAAAAAACTGAAAAAACAGGTGAAAGTCGAGTTAATCCGGGGCAACCATGATGGAAGCATAGAACCACTTCTTCCTGAAAAAGTTCCAGTTCACCCCTCAACAGGCTTTGTAGAAGGAGACATCGGTTTATTTCATGGACATAGTTGGCCATCACCAACCCTACTAGGATGCAAAACTCTAGTAATGGGACATGTTCACCCCGTAATAACTTTTAAAGATCCAGCAGGATTCAGAATGACTAGACAAGTATGGGTTAAATCAAAATGTGATGGAATAAGGCTAGCTGAAAAATTGCTTAAAAAACATAAAAAAAAGGTTCAGAACAGCATTGTCGAAACCTTGGAAAAAAAATATGGAGTTGAACCAAAAGTGACTCAACTTATCATAATGCCTGCCTTCAATGAACTTCTAGGCGGTAAACCGCTAAACACAGGGAAAGAGAGCAGAAAAAGAAATCGTATAAAAATCGTAGGTCCAGTTCTTCGATCAAAAGCTCTTAAAATTGACAAAGCAGAGATACGACTACTCGATGGCACTCTGTTGGGATCCTTGGATCAACTTCGAACACTTAGCTAACATACAAACCATTATTTATCATGAAAAGCGTGCCCTATTTAGAGTACATGTATGAACATGTTTAGGATGCATGCTAGGCTCAAGATTCACAAAAAATAATCTACAGGGGAATTGATAAGTATAGAATGACATATGTTTTGAATCAACACAATGCAAGATAGGCTTGGGCATATATGACTGATAAATCTGAAATTAACCTCTTGGAAAATACGTGTAAAAATGCACGGAAAGAAAAACGACTAACAGGAAAAGATCTAGACAATCTTCACAAGGTTTTTGGCAAACGTTTTATAAACGCGCTAGAAACCTTGCGAGAAAATCGAGTGAAAAAATATGTTTTCAAGCCAAGTAGAAGAGTCGTATGGATTGTCGTTGGGAAAAAGCGGGATTATTTATTAATGCCTGAGGCTCAATTTTGTTCATGCGATGACTTTTACTTTCGTGTTCTAGATAAAGAGATCCATCTTTGTTACCATCTTATAGCACAAAAGATTGCAGAGATCCTAAAATGGTTTGAAAAGTTCGAGGAAAATGATGAAATCTTTGAATCACTAATGAATGAATGGCGAAACCCTATTCCTTAAATACTTTGAATCCAGAATAGCTTTGAGGAGAGCAAATTCAATGAATCTAGGAGCATTCTTCGAAACAATCCAATATATCCTTATGACGACTTCACTTGTGGTTCTTGTTCTAATATTCTTATACATGTTTTATGGGAAAGAAGAAAAGTCCAGATAGAAATCTTTCAACTTTTGTTTCTGTAGCCCAGCTCAATGAGGTAAATGAAACTACTAATAAGTTTGAAACTTTATACTCGATAAACCTAATGGGTTCTTTCTGAAATGACACAAGACGGAGTAATTGAAGAGATAATTTCAAGAAATCCTCAGATTTCAAAAAATGAGATTCTTAATAGGTTGAATGAACTTAGGAAGAGGACTAATGGTCTCATCAGTAACAATGTTTTATTGAGGACTATAGCAGCTGAACTTGGAATGGAGATTTCCAAAGAGGAACTGAAGACTAGACTTTCTACACAAGATTTGGTTACAGGCCTAAATAACGTTACCATTGCAGGGCGAGTTGTCGCGATGTTCCGCCCAAGAACTTACAAAGGGAAAGAGAAAGAAGTTGCTAACTTTTTTATTTCTGATGACAAAGGCATTCTACGAGTTGTATTATGGGACAACAAAACAGAATTGATAAAGCAAGGAAAAATCAGGCATGATCAAATAATCCGAGTTCATCATGGATACACTAGAAAGGGCTATTGGGGAGAGGTTGAGTTGCATGTTGGAGACAATGGAGAAATTGATATCTCTCCAATGGGCATCGAAGAAAGGATGTACCCAACAATCAGCAGATTCATCACAAAAATCGGAGAAATCTCAGAAACTCACAAAAACAAGAGGATCCATGTAGAAGGTATTGTGTCAGAAATATTTCCAATCTCAGATTTTGAGAGAGCAGATTCAAGTTCTGGAAAACTTATGCGAATCATCCTTTCTGACGAGACAGGAGTGATCCCAGTTGTTATCTGGAATGAAAAAGCAGACGAACTCCATGGTATTTTAGAACAACACATGAGAATTCGACTAATCAATGTAAAAGTAAATGAAGGGTTAAAGAAAGGATACGAGATTCATGTCAACTCTCAAACTTATGTCGAAATAGCGTGAAATGTAAGCATATAACGAGCGTGGAATGACGTTTTGATTTATAGTGCCGGGGGCGGGCTTCGAACCCGCGACTTCTGGTTCAAGGGTAATGGCCCCTATAGGATCTCCAGATTATGAGTCTGGCGCCCTCACCAGGCTAGGCTACCCCGGCTAGGTCTCAGATCATTTAGATTTGGTTACCCATACATATAAGAGTTAAAATAAAGACTCTCTGATGATATAATGACTTTTCACGAATTTTTTGTAGGCCGGTTTCTAGTCTTCTCTTTTAAGTTCCTTTACGCCATTTTTTTCTCCAAGGTATACCAGATCTGCCATTTCAATGAATAGCCCTGTTTCAATGACCCCTGGAATGCTCTTCAATTTTGTCTCTTTTTCTAAGGGATTCTGAATGATTCCGAAATCTACGTCTAGGATGAAGTTGCCGTTATCGGTTACTACTGGTCCGACTTTACCTTTACTCATTCTTAACATGGGTTTTCCTCCAAGTTTTTCTAGTTTTTTCGTTACCAACGAAAGCGCAAAAGACATTACTTCAATGGGGACGGGGTGGTTGTTCTCTCCTAGAAACTTGACTTTTTTTCTTTCATCTGCTACTATAATAAGTTTCTCGGCTGCTTCTGCAACTATTTTTTCTTGAGTGAGGGCGCCTCCCATCCCTTTTATCAGGTTGATCTTCTGGTCTATTTGGTCTGCGCCATCTATGGCTAAGTTCAAAGTAGTATGTTCGGCTAAGGTTGTTATGGGTATTCCATGTTGGATAGCAAGTCGAAAAGTTTGGTAAGAGGTTGGGACAGCTATAACGTGAATTTCTTCTTTTTTTACTAGGGTACCGATTTCTTTTATGACGTAGGAAATGGTGCTTCCACTGCCTAGACCTATAACAAATTCGTCTTTAACGTGTTTGATTGATTCCAAGGCTGCATTAAGTTTTGCTTCTTCTATCGAATCTTTCCTAGGGTTCAACTTCCATCTGTCCTAGTCTATCTAAGACCTTCTCTACTTCTTCTCTTATCTTTTCAATTCTTTTTTCTGCCTTTGTCTTTTGACTTGCTTCGACTGGTTCTTTCTCTTTGCTTCTGCTTTTCTTCGCTATTTCTTTTGTAGGCTTCTTTTTTGAAGAAGCGATTTTGGGAATAGAGATCTCTTTTATTGGCTTGACTTCCACACTTGACCTTAGTTCATCAATTCTCTCGCTTAATTCATCGAAACGATCACTGAAGAGTTTGATAAGATCTTCTTGCATAGTTTCTAATTCATGTAGAGCTATCAGAGACTCATCCTTAGTTATGGCCTCCTTGATAATCATGATTCTTGACTTGTAGGATTTTGCTATTTTTTCTCTCTCTTCTTCTGTTATTTTGCCTTCTGCGTGTGCTTCGTAAAGTCTCCTTATAGCATCGCTTAAGATCTCTCTCTCCAGGTCTAGAAGCCTAAGTTCTCCTTTTGCTTGTCCTGCCTCATCTTGAGGAACTGTTTTGACGAGTTTGATGGGAAGGGGCTGAGGCCTTGCTTCTGTTAGGGCCTCTTTCATTGGTTTTGTCACTTTTTTCTCTTGTTTTCTCATGATATATATGACCACTACACATGCGAGAACTGCCCCTATCACAATCAATGCATAGGCAAGGGCCTGTTCAAGGGACAAAAGTCTACCTCTCTCCTATTCGCACGCGTGGATCATGGTGATTTCCATCACAAGTTAACCTTCGCATACTTTTAACGTTTTTGCTCACGTATTTCCGCCATATCTACTCTCTACAAACTCCTTATTGCATGTGGAAGTGAAATGATTCCCAAAATCTAAATAAAATCAGAGACTGAGCATCATACAAATTGAATATAACTCAGAAGATTAAGTTGATCATCTGTACGTTGAGAGATGTGCTATTTAGAGCTTGCATCATTGATAACAGGTTTTGGATCAACGCTCATGATGTTAATTTCAAGCAAACTTGTAAAAACTCAAGCCTGTGTTATCATGTATAAAGATGATTCCATCCACGATTTGTTCCTCAGATGAGGTGATTTCTGCTTTCAATACGGTACTGATTCACCAAATCTTGGACTTTATATGATTTTAAGACGTCGCATTATTTAATAGCTATATTGAGACAAAACGCGACGATTCAAGACACTCAACCGGATTTTACAACAGCCTGCGACGTCGCTCGTAGCGATGTTCCCAGTGTGTATTATGGGCACAGTATGTACGCCATCTATTCACAGGATTTCTGAGGCGCACGCGCGAGTTGCTGGATATGACCTCACCTGTTTATTTTGGGAGACCTGATGTAACACCTTTCAGATGAGCTAAAAAAGAAAACGAAACTTCAAAAAAAGTGCATGGACTGAAAACACGCGCGCGCGAATATAAATCCTAACCCGAGTAGTAGACTTGTAATGGAGCCTCGGGCGGGATTTGAACCCGCGACCACCGCCTTACCAAGGCGATGCCCCACCAGGCTAGGCTACCGAGGCATAACGCCACCATTCAGAAGATGTAATAAAAATTTAGAGCTTTCGGTACATTTGCATGCGTTGAATCACAGTAAATTAAAAAGGGAGGACTAAGGATTACCGATTTGGAACATCCAATCTATGAGCGGGGGTATCCGAGAGGTCTAAGGAGACAGGCTTAGGACCTGTTGCTGTAGAGCTTCGTGGGTTCGAATCCCACCCTCCGCACCATAATTAAGCGTTCACACTTGATTCAGAAATTCGCTTATATACTTATTTACTATTTTAGGTTGTTCGATTTGGACCCAATGACCACAATCTGGTAGATATTTTATAGAATATCGGCCAATGACAAATTGCTCTGTGTTTTGGATTAAATCTCTTGAAAGAGCAACGTCATCTTCTCCCCATATGACTAAAGTGGGTGCAGAAATCTTTGGAAAAATGCTTGTTTTACGTAAAAACAATATATTAGGATTCATGTTTGCACGATAGTAATTCAATGCTGCTTTTAGGGCTCCTGACTGTGACCAAGCCTTTGTGTAAGCTTCAAGGTCACCTTCAGTAATTGCTTCCTTATTTATGAATGATGATTGAACCATATATCTTAGAAAATGATGGTTATTTCTGCTTAGAACTTCTTCTGGAATGTTGGGTGTTTGGAAGAAGAATATGTACCAGCTTTTCTGTAATTGTTTAAATGAGAGTTTTGTTTTCATAGTGTAGGCATTTGGGTGTGGTGCATTTAGAATAACTAGTTTTTCGACGAATTCAGGATTAAAAGCTGCTAAGGACCAAGCTATGACTCCGCCCCAATCATGCCCGATTATACTTACCTTATCTTCACCTAGGGCGTTAACCAGTCCTAGAATATCTCCAGCAAGAAGGTTCAGCTGGTATTTTTCAACGCTTTCTGGTTTATCAGTTTTGTTATAGCCTCGTAAGTCGGGTGCTACAACTCTGTAATGTTTTGCCAACTCGGGAATCTGATACCTCCATACATACCAGAAGTCAGGAAAACCATGAAGGAGAACGAGAAGCTTTCCTTGTCCTTGAGTAACATAGTGCATTCGAAGTCCATCAACAACCAGATGTTTGTGCTCCCATGTTTCTTTCATTGGCACGTCCCCATATCTTCTGAGAAGTCTAAAACCAAATCAATATACTTCTACATTACTTCTTCTGTTCCGTATCCCCTATTTTTTGGCAATGTCTCTAATCCTAAAACCTTGGAGGTTTTTTTGGGTATGGTTGGAAAGGTGTTCTAGGCTCCATGCTGAACCAGTCTGTCTCATCATCTAGTTGTGATAGAGAACGTAGTAGGTCAAATGTGATCCAATGTGATGCCTCGGGATGGCGTTTGTATTGCCATAGCCCGTAGGGACCCTGCAGTTTCTTTACAAACCTAACATTATCCGCAACTCGATCATCATCAAGACTAGCGCCGATTCGCCATGATAGATCCAATATCTGGGCAATATCATACTGTTTGAAATATGTAAAGCCTCCTCGAGTGCGTTCGGCTCCAATAATTCGAGCAACTTCAAATCCTAGAGTGTGTGCTTGTCGTTGTTCATGAGCTAATAAGAGATCCAATCCCCGCTTGGCTGCTTGGGTCATTCTTCTTTTTGGATGTAATGCCAAGGCACTCACCGCTGCTGTAGTATTGGTTCGACATCCAAATTTTGAATGCGCCAACCGGCGATATCCCGCGGCAAAAAAGTATTTCTCATTATGCTTTCCTGATGGCCATCCGCCTTGAAGTAGCTCCTCTTTGAGGAGCCACTCATATGCTTTTTCAGCGCGAGGATCTGTGGCATAGCCGGACCAAGCTAATCCAAGTAGTGGTAATGCCGTTTGGAGAGGGATCGTGTGATACTTGATATCTGATAATTTACCCCCATCCAGCAAAGAGCCTTTCTTTACCAATGACCACGACCCATCACTCTGCTGCTGGGAAAAGATGAACTCAGCACCACGTCTTACTGAAGAATGTTTAGGCCCTAGTCCAATATATCCTAAACCCATAAGAGCTTGTGCCGTTAATCGTGTCTTTCCTAGAACATCCACACCGCCCTCTCCTTCTCTCCATGATCCATCCTCATTCTGCAACGCTAAAAACCTAAGAATTAAAGGATCCTCTTCTTGAAGCTTCTTTAGTTCAGTTATTTCTTCATCGTCTTCAGGACGGTTCAAGAGAACTCGTAGAACTTGAAGTCGCAAACTTGGTGAAGGATTAGTCAATAACAATGGCGCCCACATCATTTTTTAACCTCCAATACATCCCGAAGGTAAGGAGCAGTGGGCGTATTCATTTTAGCCACTTTTTCTGGCGGTCCCTCAGCAATAACCTTCCCGCCATCTGGTCCTCCACCAGGTCCCAACTCGATGAGCCAGTCGCAATTTGCCAATAGGTGAGGGTGATGCTCCACAACTACAACTGTGTGTCCTGCTTCGACTAACTGATTCAGTACTTTGATTAGCTGAGCAACATCTTCCATGTGAAGTCCAACTGTAGGTTCGTCCAAGATGTACAAGGTGCGGTTTTTGGTCTTCTTATGAAGTTCCTTCGCAATTTTCAACCGCTGCACTTCCCCTCCTGATAGGGTATAAGCAGGTTGATCCCACACTAAATAACCTAAACCCAATTGCTTGACAACATTCAGAGGTTGCGCAATCTGCTCTTTGTCTTTGAAAACCTCGTAAACTTCATTTAATGTCATGGAGTTTATCTCAGGCAAAACAATGCCCTTATACCGAATATCCCAAGCTTCTGGTGAATATCCCGTGCCTTTACATGTTTCACATTCCACATATTCATCTGGCAAGAAACCCATATCAATCCGGACTAAGCCACGTCCCTTACAGGCTGAGCAATGTTTGCTTAACGTTTGTTTATCTAATCCGAAGGCTTGAGCGTCGTCACTGTCAGCATATATCTTTTGAATGGGTTCTACTAGTCTGAGAAAAACCGCTGGACTTCGGATCCCTCTTCGAGACTGGTCGACTATGAAGGTGCGCTTTGGAGCGTTTTCGATGGAATCATGTTCACCTGGTTCAATAGGTTCACGGGCGAATGATGAAGTATACAATTTTTTTACCAGTGCTCGCCCTAGAGTATCGATTAAAAGCGTGCTTTTACCAGAACCGGAGACTCCACAGATTCCAACAAACATTCCTAGTGGTAACAGAATGTTTTCGCCACGGAGGTTGTGGGCTCGTGCGCCTTTTATCTCTATCCAACTTTGTGGCCGTCTTCGTTGATTTGGCAGAATCCAATCCTGAAGGCTTTTTTTTCTAGGAGTTGACCTTAAAGTATCATCTTGGAGCCATTTGCCAGTAACTGTGTTTGCCTTTGTAATCTCATCTGGCTTCCCTTGTGCCATGATCATCCCACCTAAAACACCGGCCCCAGGCCCCAGATCGATCACATGATCAGCTGCTCGAATGAAAAGTAAGTCATGTTCTACAACAATTACTGTGTTCCCTCCATCGCGAAGCTCCTTAAGAGCCTCCCGAAGCGCTTCTAGTTCAGAAGGATGCATACCCCGAGAAGGTTCATCGATTAAGATGGTCAGAGAAGTCAACCCACTGCCTAACAAGCTTGCTAATTGAATTCTCTGGGCTTCTCCAGCTGAGAGAGTTCCTGTTGGCCGATTTAAGTGTAGATACCCTAGTCCAACCCGACGTAAGAATCGCAGGCGTCTTAGGGCAACATTAAGGCTTGTTTCTATAAAGAGAGCTTTTGACCGTGAAGTATGGACTTTTTTCAGGTGTTCTTCCAGCTCATATAGTGGCATCTCGCTTAATTCATATATGTTACATCCTTGGAGTGTGACAGCGAGAAACTCAGGAAGTAACCCCTTTCCGTCACATTGTGGGCATACAACTGTTTTTGTGTATGTTCCATGGATATCCCAATTCCATAACCAGCTATTTTTTCCATAGAATCCCTGCCATTTCCACTTACTAGTCCTCAGTTTTCCTTTGGTTGGTCCAGTTGATTTGGTCTTATAAGTGAAAACGTAGGTCTCATCATCACCGAATAGAAAGACGTTCTGGGCTTCCTTTGACATCTCATTCCATGGTGTCTTGAACGGATCAAACCCGTATCGTTTGCCTAGTTCTGGAATGATGGGTTGGTCTTTACACAGATAGGTCTTGGGCCAATATCCTGGCGACCACATAGCTCCTGCGCATAATGGTTTTTCTGGATTAATGATGAGTTTGTCAGGTTGTGGAGCTTGAAGAGAGCCAATCCCACTGCATTTTCCACAAAAACTGGCAAAATGGGCTCCAGAGAAATGTCGCGCTTTAGCTAAAGGCGCTATGGAATCACATTTCTGACAGACCCAAACTTTTTCTTTCTCTCGTTCCATCTTTGCTCCGCATTTTAGGCATTCTCTTTTGCCTAATGAAGCAAGTAAATTGGCAACATGAAAACTCAGCTCAGTTATTGCGCCAACACTGTTTCGCCTTGTAAACTGAGGGATGTGACTCCATAAATGGGCACGATGTGGAGCTACAGTCAACGTAACTCCTAAACCTGTTATAACGTCAACAGGAGCTTGAGCGCTTTCCTTAACACCTTGACGTTCATACATTGAAAGCGACTCTAAATAGCGTCTTCGTGCTTCAGTTTGAAGCACATCTCGAACCAAACTTGACTTTCCAGAACCAGAAACACCTGTGATAACGGTTAGAGCTCCTTTCGGAATGTCCAGGTCAATGCCTTTGAGATTGTTTGCTCTGGCATTTCGAATCGATATTATGGATTTTGTTTGTCTTTCAGTTTTCCGAGTTGGTTTGGTGGGTTGAACAGCATCATCATCCTTAATTGCTTTTCCAGTGATTGATTCTTTCACGTCATAGAGTCCTTCTAATGGACCTGCATGGAGGAGTTCGCCACCTTTAGGCCCTGCTCCTGGTCCTAAATCAATAATCCAATCAGCAGCCCGTATAATGTCCAGATTATGTTCAATAATGACGATCGTTGCACCACTTCGAACTAGGCGGTCCAGAACTCTTAGCAGTCCATCAAGATCTTGTTGATGGAGGCCTGTGGAGGGTTCATCAAGCATGATTAATTGGTTGTGAAGACTGTTTCTTCCTAGATATTTTGCGAGCTTGACGCGCTGGGCCTCACCACCGGAGAGTGTAGGCGAAGGCTGACCAAGTTCCAGATAACCCAGACCAATATCGACAAGAGCTTGAAGAATCCGGTGAGCTGCTCGACGCTGAGAAGTTGATAACCACTGAGATCTTAGAAGAAGGTTACTGACTTCTTCAATTGAGAGATTGTAGAAATCTGCGATAGATAGTTCTTGATTACCAAACTTCGCGGATTTGTCTAGAACTTTTTCATTGAATCTTTGGCCATTACAATCCCTGCAGGTGGTCCAGAGTGATGGTAGGTACCGCATCTTAATCTCTGTTGCTCCAATTCCTTTACAGGTTGAGCATGCTCCTTCGAGTCGGTTAAAGGAGAAATGAGACTTGGAAAGACCTGTAGCCTTGGCGTAGATGTCTCTTATAATGTCAGAGAGCTTGGTGTAAGTCGCAGGGTTAGAGCGGGGATTCTTCCCAATAGGGCTCTGGTCAACCATTACTGGTCTGATATGAGGTCCCTCGATCTTCTTGCAACCCTTTGGCTCTCTTTTTTTTAATGTAGGCATGAGCACATGTTCAACGAGCGTACTTTTCCCTGAACCTGACATTCCAGTAATTACGGTGAGTTGCCCAATTGGTATCTTAACATCAATGTTCTTGAGATTATGTTGATGTGCTTCCCGTACAAAGAGGAACTGGCTACTGGGATGACGTTTTTCAGGTGTAATAACTTGGGTTCGGAGACTAAAATAACGTCCGGTGGGTGTATCCGCCTGCCATAATTCATCTGGTGATCCAGTGAAGATCACCTTACCTCCTTCTTTTCCAGCTCCAGGACCTAGATCGATTACATGATCTGCTTTAGAAGCCGCTAATCGATCATGTTCAACAAAGACCACAGATCCTGCTAGATCTTGAAAAGCAGGAATTAGGCGGGCTACATCTTTTGCATGTTGACCGATCGTTGGTTCATCGAGAACATGAAGCATGTCCTCTAACCTTGTGGATAATGAGATAGCAAGGCGGACACGTTGTGATTCTCCTCGAGATAGGCTTGGGGTAGGTCGATCTAGTGAAATGTATCCTAACCCTACCTGTTCCAAGGCATCAAGGCGTCTCTTAATCTCAGAGCATAGCCTATTCGCTGTTGAAGGCATTTTCACTCGTGTAAATAGTTGCTGGACCTCATCAACAGAGCATGTCAGTAGTTCAGGTAATCGCATACCCTTCCAACGGGCGGAAGCTGCTTGTGGATGCATTCCGGTTTGATCACATCGTTTACAACCACTTCCTTTGCAATAGGGGCAGGACTGATTGAAGTGAGTTGGATCTAACTCTTTGAATCCGGCTCCGCAAGTGGTACAAATATGTGTTGTCGCCAATGTAACCTTGTTCATCTTACCAACGACCCTAATCACTCCAGCACCCAAAGCCATGTTTTTCTTGACGATTTCGCGAATATCATGGGTTGATATGGAGTTATTAATGAAGCCGATTTTAACCTGAATGTTATGTGGCTTCATTGGATCAAGAGGTTTGGTATTCCATGATTCTCCATCAACAATGAGCTGCTCTTTTCTGAATTCGATGGTCAAAGCCTTCAGTAGCGTTGAATGACTTCCCTTCACCTGCTTAACTAAGGGAGTGTACAGGTTGAGGTTTTCCTGTTTCGATAGAGAAATTAGCTGGTCAACAATCTCATCCTCTGTCATCACGACTAGTGGAGTACCACAGTGTAGGCACTGGCGCTCTCCATAATTAGAGTAGAGTAAGCGGAAGAAGGGGTGAAGTCCGGATGCTGAAGCAAGTGTTGAAAGCGGATTACGGTTCAGTAGATTCTGCCCCACAGCAATCGTTGGTCCTAAGCCCGTGATTGTTCTGACTTTAGCGGGTGTAAGCCTTTTTCCAGATCGCCCATACAGAAAGACGTCCAAGAAACGTCTTTGAGCTTCATGATGCAACGTGTCGAATACTAGGCTGGTCTTTCCTGAGCCAGATACTCCAGTCACAACAGTGAGACCCTCACCGAATCTCACATCTACATTCTTGAGATTATGCTCATTTGCACCCAGAATCCGAATATCCATTGTTACATCACGAATCATGTTTCTTTTTACTAATGAATCTGTGGTTGGACCAATATCCTAACTTCCAGATAAATCTACAGGGCCCTTCACATTTTCACATGAACTGCAGAAAATTATATGAATTTGGGGGCTTTTATGATTGATTCTTGGTGTCTTTATGACTATTGAAAAGAATTTTGCGATGAACTGGATTGAAGACAATGAAAGTTTAATCATCGAGAAGAGCGATATGATTTGGCGATTTGCTGAGCTTGGCCTGATCGAGTTCAAGTCCTCAGCTCTCCTGGTAGACTGGCTGCAGGAGAGCAATTTCAAGGTCGAACGGAAAATTGCGGGAATGCCAACAGCATTCATAGCCACCTATGGGGAAGGAACACCGATTATAGGATTAATGGGTGAATATGACGCTTTACCCGGCATGTCACAGAAAAAAACCTCTCAAAGAATGCCTGTAGAACTTGGAAAACCAGGTCATGGCTGTGGACATAATATTCACGGAACAAGCGGAGCAGCAGCAGCAATAGCAGTAAGTAAGACTCTTAACAAGCATAACATGAAGGGGACAGTCAAGTTCTTCGGTTGTCCAGCAGAAGAGAACTTCTCAGGAAAAGTCTACATGGTCAGGGAAGGATGCTTCAACGATGTGGATGCGGTATTAAGCCACCATCCCAGCACAATGAACGAGGCTTCATTGATAAGTAGCCTGGCAGTCAATTCAGCAAAGTTCCACTTCTACGGAAAAGCTGCCCATGCAGGCGGATCTCCTGAACAGGGACGAAGTGCATTGGATGCTGTTGAACTGATGAACATTGGAGTAAACTATCTAAGAGAACATGTTATTCAAGACGCGCGAATACACTACGTAGTTGAAAGAGGAGGAGATCAACCAAACATCGTACCATCTTACGCAAGAAGCTGGTACTACATCAGAGCTCCAGAAAGGAACGAGCTGGAATTCATTTACAATTGGATTCTAGACATAGCAAAGGGAGCTGCAACAATGACTAGAACCACATTGAAGACAGAGTTCATGGAAGGAAGTTACAACGTTATCCCCAACAAAACAATCTCGGAGCTTATTATCAAGAACATGAAAGAAATTAACCTGCCAAATTATAGTGATGAGGATTTAAAGTTCGCCAAGGAGATTGCCCAATCAATAACCAGTGAAATGAAGATCGCCCAATTAAAGAAGTCCAAACGTCCAGGATGGGAGCGACTCGTAGATAAATTAGTAGATGAAGAGTCCCCGGATCCATGGGGCGAAGGGGAAGTCAGTCATGGTAGCACAGATGTAGCTGACGTAAGTTGGCATTCGCCAACCGTTGAATTTGGCACTGCTACCTGGGTCTTAGGTACACCAGGCCATTCTTGGCAGGCTGTTGCTCAAAGTGGTGCGGGAATAGGACATAAATCATTAATATTCTCAGCAAAGACGATGGCAGCCACTGCTATAGACTTACTGACAAAGCCTAGAACCCTTGACATAGCAAAACAAGAACATAGAAGAAGATTGAGAGGAAGAGAATATAAATCCCCAATACCGTCTGATCGCAAACCTCCCCTTGATATCTGGAGTAAGACTTCTCAGCGGGAAAATTAAAATTTGAATAGATAAGTGGTGACGTAATTGAAAGAGACTGTGAAGGCAAAGGAAGGAGAGATTTTTGACATAGAGTTGGAGGCGAACATTCTTGAGGCAAATGAACGGCTTGCAAAGGAAAACAAGGAACTGTTGCATAAGCACGGTGTAGTGGCGATTGACATTATGGGCTCTGTTGGTGCTGGAAAGACTTCTCTGATCGAGAAACTGGTTCAGTTGTTAAAGGGGAAGTATCGAATAGCGGCTTTCAAAGGCGATTTAACAACAACCATAGATGCTGAGTTGATTGCACGCCACAACGTTGAAGTTGTCCCGATTAACACTGGAAAAGAATGCCATTTAGACGCTAATTTGGTTGGGAAAGCTCTTCAAAAAATTAACTTAAATCAGCTTGACCTCTTATTAATTGAAAACGTTGGAAACCTCATTTGCCCAGCTGAGTTTCCATTAGGATCGGAGAAACGCGTTGTCGTGATCAGCGTTACTGAAGGCCCATATATGGTGATGAAGCACCCCTTCATATTCATAGATGCTGATGTGGTAGCAATAAACAAAAGAGACTTGGCAGAAGCAATGAAGGTAGATGTGAAGAAACTAGAGACAGATGTTAAGAAGATAAACCCTAAGGCAAAGGTTGCAGTAACAAACTGCAGAAGCGGAGAAGGCGTGGGAAGCGTGATTGAAGCACTGGATCTCTAGCATCATTAAGGAACAATGTCAAAATGCACGAGTTTTCCATGACTACTCAAATCGTGAACTGTGTTCTAGAAGAGGCAAAAAAACATAACGCGAAAAAAATTAATGAGGTGCATCTAGAGATTGGGAAACTTACGTTTCTTGGTCTTGAACAGGTTAGGTTTGCATATGAAATTTTGGTGAAGGACACGATAATGGAGGATTCAAAGTTGCATATTGAAGAGAAAGATGGTGTTGTTAAATGCGACAACTGTGGGTATGAGGGCCCTCTCAAATATGAAGATGACCCTGTATACCATGTACCCTCTCCCACACTTAACTGCCCGAAATGCGGTGGCATAGTCAACATTGTTGGAGGCAAAGGATGCACAATAAAAAGCATCAAACTAGTTGCATAGAAAGCTGAGCTAAACAAAAGTCGTAACTGAATCTTCGAGTTTTCCAGTATTTATTTAATGGTTTAGCGCGCGCGAAGATGTTTCAGCGTGCGAGCTACGCTGTTCGAGTTCACTTGTTCTTTTTTAGACGTTCACCAGCACTAAAGTGCAGAAGGAGATAGAGCGTAATTGCCATTATTGAGATGATTCCACTGGCGTACCAGATCCAATTCGGATTATAATTGTCCATGATCGCCCCTGCGATCAAAGGACCCAGGGCAAATGGGATGATCCAGCTAAAACCGAGCGCGCGCGCTGGTTAAAACACACGCATATTTAAGCAAGTTTACATCTATGGGAGTTTTACAGAAGGGTGACAACAATAAATGAATGTTGGGACTTACGGTTTAAAGAACTTGAAACGTCGTAAATTGAGAACAATCCTAGCTATTCTGGGCATTAGCTTGGGCGTTATGTTAATTACGTCTCTCCTCACTGTAATGGATGGCTTAGAAGGCAGTATAACAGAATCTCTCAGATTGTTAAGTGGAAACTTGATTATCCAAGAGAAGGGAGCTATTGACCAAGTTTTTTCGATAGTAAATGCATCAATGATCGATGATTTACTAAATCGCACGGATATTCAAGCTGTGAGCCCGGAGATATATGTAGCCAAAGGTCTTCAAGGAGGGGCTGGTCCAAGATTCATTACTCTTATTGGAGTAACAAAAACCTATAGCGAGATTGTTTCTCCAGGATATATAAAAACAGGTTCTTACTTCAATGAAAATGATAGTCAAAAAATAATCCTTGGAAATAAGTTAGCGAGTCAGCTTGAACTCGATGTTGGAGAGTTCTTTCTAATCGATTCTATTAACTTCACAGTGGTTGGAATCTTCGAAACAAGCACAATTGCTGATGCTATGATTGGCCTAATTCCTCTTGAAGATGCGAGAGCCATGAGAAACTTGACAGAAGAGCAGATTAGTGTGATTGAGGTAAAACCGGTGGACCCAGACAAGACGACTGATATAGAGTCCTTTGTAGAATCAAACTTTGAAGATGTCGAGGTCGTATTTCCAGAAGACTTGGTCAGTGAAGCAACGGAAGTCTTGAACAGTCTCCGTGGTACGGTTTGGCTTGTCTCCGCGATTGCTGTTTTCATAGGAGGCATAGGTATAGCCAACGCGATGTTGATGAGCGTAATTGAGCGAACTCCTGAGATAGGATTGTTAAAGGCAACAGGATGGAGAAACATTGACGTGGCTAGTTCAGTGCTGATGGAAGCTCTTGGAGTAGGCGTCATAGGTTGTATAGTTGGTCTAGGTCTAGGTGTTGGTGCCTCGCAATTAGCGCAAAGCTATATCCCGGCATTGATGGTTCGCTTGAACACAATAACAATTCTGGAAAGCCTGTTTTTCGGTGTGGGATTGAGCATGGTAAGTGGAATCTATCCAGCGGTGAAAGCTTCAAGACTCTCACCAATCGAGGCAATTAGGGGAGAGTAAAGATTATGAATGAACTGATTCGCGCTGAGAACCTGACAAAAAACTACAGACTAGGTGAATCGATAGTCCACGCGCTTAAAAATGTGAGTTTGACAATTGTTAGTGGCGAATTCTTAAGCATTATGGGGCCCAGTGGAAGTGGAAAAACAACTTTACTCAATCTTCTTGGAGCCTTAGATCTTCCCACCAGCGGCAAGGTCTTTCTCGATGACATCAACTTTACTCAGGTTTCAGAAGGTAAATTATATGAAGTGAGGCGAAACAAAATTGGCTTCATATTTCAGCATTTCTATCTGATCCCAACACTGACAACGATCGAGAATGTCTTAGTCCCTGTAATCCCAATTAAAAACAACAAGCGTTTCGAAGATAGAGCAAAATCGCTTCTTAAAACTGTAGGGTTGGAAGGAAGAGAACATCACAAGCCAAATCAACTGAGTGGAGGAGAGCAGCAGAGAACTGCCATATGTAGAGCACTAATAAACAGTCCCGAAGTTCTGTTTTGTGATGAAATAACCGGAGAGTTAGATAGTACAACAGCCAACAAAATAATCAGCTTACTCAAAGAAATAAACGAGAATGAAGGAATAACTGTCGTCTTTGTAACTCATGACCCAAATGTTTCTTCAAAATGCAACCGTATATTAACATTAAAAGACGGAAAAATAACATCCAACAGATCCAAAAGCTGAATTAATCCATGGGTTTATGTACTGCTTTCAGAAATATTCGTTCATGGTGTAAGGATTTATGAACAAAATAATTGCAATGTGTGGGTTAGCGTGCGATGATTGCATAGCGTACATTGCGACGCAAAAAGACGATGATGAAATGAGAAGAAAGGTCGTTGAAGCTTGGTCAACTGAAGAAGATCCAATTAAAATTGAAGATGTTGACTGTGATGGATGTACTGCTGGAAAGAGGCTACACTCGTTCTGTGCGGTTTGTGATGTAAGAAAATGTGGCCTAGAGAGAAACATTGAGACCTGTGCTCAATGTGACGATTTTTCATGTGACAAACTTGAAAGGCTTTGGAACGGTTTTCGAACTGTATCAGCAGAGAAAGCAAAAGAAAACTTGGAAAAAATTGGGAAAAGCTAGATAAAACGCACGCTATGAGCAAGAAAGTAGTTAAAATCTCATCCAATTATTAGTTTTCTATGCAAGAAAGCAGATTTACACCTGACCTCATAGCACCTTGCGGAATGAATTGCGTGATTTGCAAAGCGTACCTAGCCTATTCAAGAGGGATTCCCAAGGAAAAAGGCAAAATAATTCACTGTCCAGGCTGTCTTCCCCGTAATAAAAATTGCGTTATCAAGAGGGGATGTAAAAAACTTGCGAAGAAGGAAATTAAATTCTGTTTCGAATGTGAAAGCATGCCCTGTGATAATTTAGATCGTCTCGATAGGCGTTACCAAAAACATTATGATATGAGTATGGTTGAAAACTTGAAAGAATTGAAAGAGAAAGGTATGAAAAGATTCCTCAAGAATCAGAAACGGAAGTATGAGTGTCCAGAATGTGGAGATGTTGTTTCTGTTCACGATAAGAAATGCTATTCATGCACGCGTGAACAGGTACTTTAATGGGACACGCTTTATCATAGAATTATTTGAAATTTGCACTCTTCATCTCCATTAACTATCGACTTATGCTTGACAACATCAATTTGCTGTTCTAGTACATCTTCAAAGAGTGCTTCTATCCATCCCCGAGAACAGTTACAGTATGTGGCTGATAGTTTTTCCGAAGGGATCTTATTAACATTGGGACAATAGCATTTAGGATAAATTATGAAGACCTCATCACCTTCTAGATGTAGATTCCCATACACCTGTCCAAATTTCTTTAGGAACTCCCTTAGGTCCTTTGATTTTTTGTAAATATCTCTAGCTTTCTTGATGAGGCTTTCTGATTGGCATTGCCGTCCACATTGCTCTAAAATTTTGGCCTTTGTTTCCTCATCTAGAATTTCATCCATTGCAGCTACAAGCCAAGTAATCCATCTTTCAGAATGCTTAACCATTCTGTTAACCCTAAACACCTGATGAACATACAATCAGAAAACTCTTTTTATGTGAACTCGAGTGCTTGCATTAAAAAATAGAGTGTCTGCTAAACATATCTCTGATGAAGGGCTATAGCCAGCAAAATCGTGTAGCTTACTCCGATTAAAACTTCTTACGACATTCTTCATGTGTCACCCAACGACAAGTGATTAGCCAAACAGTCCGTGCTGTGGCTATGTGTGATTGCGTGCAAAACCATTTTTCCTTTAAATGGCGCCACAAGTCATAAGAACTTATCTTGGACACGTATTGAATGATGTAGTATGATTAGTAGGCGGTTGAAAACAAACACGTATGCTATAAGCACAATGATCATTGCCTTGATAATAATTATTGTTGTGGCATTGATATCTGCAGGAGTTGCTGCCGTAGCTTTTTTTGGACTCTGGAACCCATTTGGTAAGGTGGTTGGCTCTGGAACATTTGAATCTCAAAAGAAGGACTTTATGGATTTCACCATTGTCGAAGTGGGGGGAGGATTTGAGGTTGAAATTCTCCAATCATCTTCATACGACATAACCATAACAGCAGATGACAACATGTTCAATTATATTGAAGTCTCCAAAACTGGAGATACATTAACAATAGGCCTCAAATGGGGCTATGATTATCAGAATGTATCCTTAAAAGCTAAAATCAAAATGCCTGACCTCTATGGATTGATGTTTTCAGGCGGAACCCACGGCACAGCTCAGGAATTTTCCTCTTCACATGATCTCGAACTCAGTCTATCTGGAGGTAGCATCGTATCTGTGGAAGGAGAAGCCAATGATTTGACCGCCAGTGGCTCTGGCGGAAGTCAGCTAGACCTCTCAGAGTTCCCTGTTCACGATGCAACTGTCAACCTAAGTGGGGGAAGTCACGCGACAATACACCTTGATGGAAGACTGGAGGGAACCCTAAGCGGAGGATCACACCTAAAATACCTGGGAGATCCAAATCCGATCGATGTTAGTACATCTGGGGGATCCACAGTAGGTCCAAAACAATAGAAGGTTCATATACTGCGCGTGCGCACGAAAAAAATGTGGAAGCGATTCTGGAATCATGACCAACAAGGACAGCTTCACTTCTTTATCGAGATAATACCCGCTATGGCTACAAGAATCAATCCTAAGGCAAGGATGGGTTCCGCGTCAAGAGGTTCTGGAAGACCTGTGTAGGAGAATCGCGCTGCGCGCGACCTTTCAAATTTCGCACGCATCCAACTAGACCATCAAATTCTAGCCTAAATCTACGTATTTGGAGGTGAAAATTTCTTATCCCGCTAAGCATAAATGACTCCTACTGATAATCAGTAACTATGCCAATAACAGGATTACATCTTCTTCAAACCTATCAGTGTAACTTCGAATGCGATCACTGTTTTGTCTTTAGCGGACCAGAAGCAAAAGGTGTGATGAGGATTCTGGATATGCGTCAGATCTTCAAGCAAGCAAAACACGCTGGAAATATCAAAGGAATATGTTTCGAGGGTGGTGAACCATTCCTGTACTATCAGACCTTACTTTGGGGCTTGCGTGCAGCTAAAAGCCATGATTTTCGAAGATCAATTGTAACAAACGCTTATTGGGCTACCTCAGTTGAGGATGCCAAAGAATGGCTCATTCCAATATTAGAGATCGGTATTCATGATTTAGCAATAAGTGATGATGTTTATCATTTTGGCGAGAACGCGGAAAACCTTGCTCGCTACGCGTATGAAGCAGCAAAGGAACTGGGTTTACCTGTTGGAAAAATTTGCATAGAAGATTCAAAGAAACTCATAGACCAAGCTCGGAGAGAGGGTAAGCCAGTTGTTGGAGGTAAAGTTCAATTTAAAGGGCGAGCTGTGGAGAAACTTATCAAAGGATTACCCATGAAACCATGGGCAGAATTCGATAAATGTTTGGATGAAGACTTCTCTAATCAAGGTCGCGTTCACATCGATCCATTTGGCTATGTTCACGTTTGTCAAGGTATCACAATAGGCAATTTAAAACATACTTCTCTAGCTGATCTGTTCACGAGTTTTGATCCTGAAAACCATCCTATATGTGGACCGATTTTGAAGGGAGGACCAGCCGAACTTGCTAGAGAGTACCAAGTTAAACATGAAGAGGATTACGTTGACGAGTGTCATCTATGCTACGACATCCGCCTGAAGTTGAGAAAGAGGTATCCTGAGATACTCGCTCCAGATCAAATGTATGGATCCTAGAAGCCCGATGTGCTATTCGTATAGGACTTTGGAAACCGTCTGGTTATAAAGCAGCCCGTATACGCGCGCGCGCTTAACGAACGGAATTATTTCCAAGCAAGTTCTGGTGTATAGGTGCGCGTGCAATTCTTACACGCGTGCATATAATATTGGAAAAAAAATTTAAATGAACTATTTAATTGCAATTACCTATGCGATTCTTCGAACCAGCTGAATATCAACCATGTTACTATTGCACGAAGATTAAGACTTTTGAACATGAATACCCTATTAGAGAAGGAATCTTCACATTTGAAAACTATGTCTATCGATGTGCTTGGCACGCAAGATTCACTTGCTCAAAATGTGGGGAACAACATCATTTCAGTTGGCTGTATTGGTGTCCGAAAAAGGAAGAATTAATCTGTGGTAGCTGTAAAAAACCCACACTGAGACCTGTTGCATTCTGGGATCATACCTATACATATGAGTTCTACTGTCAGGATTGTGGTGAATATCACTTTGATCTTCTCTATTCAGAGTTCCAAGGAACACATCCTTGGCAGCTTGGAAATCAGGACTTGACTTCAAATATAGAATCACCAGAACCATGGATGCCCATGTGGTCACCAGATGTGCCTAGAGCAGGTAGAAAAATTGAACTCACCGAAGCTCTAAGGTTACCTAATCGGGTTATGCTGCTTAGACAGGATTTGAAATGTTCCCTCTTTAGGGTTCTCCAACATGCTGTTCCTGAAGATAGGATTGATTTATCTGAGACTCAAAAATCATGGGAGCTGAATAGTGAGGAATGGATTGCGCGTTCACAAATTGATATGGCTGGTGATTCTAATCGTAGACTAATTGTTGATCCTGCCTTATGGTCCTTACTAGGCGACGTAAGCAGATTATCTGTTCTTGATGCTGGATGTGGGAACGGATATCTAACAAGAATACTTGCCACTAAAGGAGCAAATGCAGTAGGTATTGATTACTCTAAAGCATTCATAGAATACTGCAGGAAAATTGAAGAAGAGATGAATCTAGGCTGTAAATTCTATGAAGCATCAATAACCAAGATGAAAGATTTCGAGTCACAATCATTTGATGTAGTTGTATCAAACATTGTCATGGTGGATGTTCTTGATTACAAGAACGCGTTCAAAGAAGTAGCCCGGGTTTTGAAGGATGACGGCAGATTCATCTGGTCCAATGTACATCCTGTCTTTGGTAGAACTGCTGGCGCCATAAATGTCAGACTCCCAAGAGACTCACCGAGAAATGAATCAAAATATCTCAAAATGATTGATCGCTATTATGACTCAGGTGGCGAACTATTAATGTGGATGACAAAGCCAACATGGCAATTCATTCGAACACTTGAAGAGTACAGTGAAGCCTTGAAAAACGCTGGATTCGTTATATCACAGATTCTGGAACCACGACCAACACCTAAAGCTATACAGCAGAATCCTAGAGAATTAGCTTTTGACGCAGATCGATGGACGAACTTCATTATATTTGAATGCTTGAAAAGGTAGCCATAACGTTGAGTGTGCCATTACTGCCACGTTATACCAGCACAATAGAAGAAATTCTATGCAAACCTAAGTGCATTTGGGATGTTTTCTTTACTTTGTTGAGTTTTTAGCTAAAACGAATGTTACTATTATACCAGCTAGAACTAATAGTCCAATTGGGATAAGTACTCCGAAAAAAACGTCTCCAAGCCTATTTCCAAATACGAACATGTAGACGGAGGCTATTATGGTTAGTGAGAACCAACAGCTTGCAATTACTATACCTCTACCTGAGTCCAACTAAAATGCCACCTTCTTCTTGGTGGTCAAACAACATATTTAATGTTTATGGAATTATTGTCACAACTTTTTTTGTGCATTTGTCAAGGTGTACTAGGCTACGCTTAAAAACCTCTCTCGCACGCTAGGTTATGAGCCAATTTTACCGAAGTGTCTGGCTATGGTTCCTACATCTCGCATATCAATGATTCCGTCTGGTATGCCAATCCTTAGTCCTGTAATATCACAGGCTAAAGGTGCTGGAGGAACAGTTCGCCCAAAGTTTCTTGCTGCAAAACCAATATCTCTCATATCAACTTTACCATCTGGATAGCCATCCGGACCTATAATGTCACTTGTTTCCACTCTTTCATGTATCTCAACTACTTTGGCAAAAACGTAAGCTTGACCAAGTCTTATCCAATATTCCGCATCTTCACTTATGCCTCGAATAGTTGTCTGTAATCCTTCCGCAGTATTCTCTGCTACAGTGACATTTTCTGGTTTGAAACGGAAACCCCAAGGATAATTCGGGTCAGGCCTTATGAAGATAAAAACTTCAACAGGTCCTCCAATCAACATTACTTCTTTGCTATGATACAGCTCAATAAATTCATCCCAAACATCGCTACTTGTCGGTTCAACCCCTATACGATCCCCATTCGTGTCTTCAATAATAGCCATTACAAATGTTTCATCCGGGGCTGCCCTCAAAAGGTGAAGCCAACCAATCGCCATCAATACCACTATCAGAGCAAAACCAAATAGAATAACTCCATTTTTCTTCATCAAACTCATACACGTCTATTAGCATTATATGACACTCAGAAAGTAATAATACCCTGCATTAGTACAAACTGTTTCAAAATCTAGTACAATTAGTCAATCTGCATGTACCTAATAAGGAATAGTGGTTCTTAACGTGTGCTAGTGGTTATCTAGGAGACGCAGAACTATTACCATCAAAGGTAGAGTTCAAGTCTGGCGTATTAATCTTAAGACGAGAAAGTTCATCAAGAATCCTCTGTTCTAAAAATGCTGGTAAGAACCTACGGAGAAGTCCAAAACGTACCATAACCACGATACCTGCAATAATACTAAGTATGTAGTACAGTATTTCATTAAACATTAAACATTCCCTCTATCATTTATATTGTGTTTCAAATAATTAATGGTTGTTGTTTAACAATTGTTATAGAGTTTATTCTTAAATTTCATATTCCGTTATTGTATTTTGATAGGAAGGAATGAATATGTCGCATCAAAAAGCGCGAGCGAATCATTTCTTCATTTTTTTATGCAGTCCTTGTCTGATTCGTACTTGGGTTTGGGATTGAGATCAAAATTCTACCCAACTAACAAAGCAGCTTTTGATAGTTGACACTTGAAGGTGGTAGCACGCATACCATTAGAAGTAGGCAAATGAAGGATTGTGGAAGAGTTTTACTGGATTGCGAGTTTTGTTTCTCTTTTCTTCAGTTCTTTGTAAAGGTATTCCCACCATTGTCCCCATTTAGGTTCGTTATACTGTTTTCTAAGTCCTTCTATAATCGGTCTGGTTCTTTCCCATGTCATCTTGGAAGATTCTTTGAAGAGCTCGCTAACTAAATCAATGTTTATCAACCTTTTATGCAAGAGAACTCCTGTTCCATCAAAGAACGAACCTAATATGGCTACATCTGACAGCCCATACTTCTTCGTGTATTCATTATAGTTGTCAAATTCTCTCGTCCTGATCTTTTCCCATGCATCTATAAAGTCTCTAGTTCCGACACGGGCATGTAATCGCATGACAAGGTCTGTTTGTCTCTGTTTAACTAAATTCCGTAGTTCCACAATAGTCAAGATAACACCTATTATCACACCAAATGCTGCCACTAACGCCGAAATGGATGGTATATCCAACATTTTTTCACCTAAATGATAGATTAGAGGAATTGCGTATAAAACAAAATCGTAAAAGCGGCGCGCACGCAAATACGGAAGTCGAAAGGTTTTCAGCATATCTGTGGATATCAAAGACTATAATTTCGCAGTCAATGAGAGGGCACCGCTATTTCGACATCCAATGCACAGTCTCGCTAATGCAAAAGACGATGTCGGGATCGTGTTGGTCAGGACAGGCAATGGCAAATCCACCAAGTATGACGTAAAGGAGGCGTAAATTACGCTTCCTCCTTTTTCGGATTTAGATTCCGTAAGGATCGATGAATCGGGGTGACATATTGAGAGAGAAAAAGGTAGAATTTTAACACCCCCACCAGAACCATCACCGCAACCTTCCCCCGCTAGCGCGCGCGAAGTTGCATAATCGTTATTTGCAGGTTTAACCATGTATTGGTTAGGGGGAGGGTCGCAGGTGAATAGGTTAGCTTCTTTTATTGCGTGTGCTCTGTTATTGTCATGTCTACTTGCTTTTAATGTCCAACTGGGCAGTTCAGATCCTGCGTTAATTGTGGTTCCTGATAATTATTTAACTATTCAAGAGGCGATTAACAAGGCAAATGTTGGAGACACTATCTATGTTCGGAATGGTACATACACTGGAACAATCGTTGTTAACAAAACGGTCTCTCTAGTGGGTGAGAATAGAGCTACTACAATCATTGATGCGGGGGGTAATTTTGATGGTGTTCTGGTTGAGGCAGATAATGTTACGATTATGGAATTTATGGTCTGGAACACCCGTTGGTTTGGAATTCACGTTAAAAGTTCAGGTTGTTACATAACAACAAATAATCTCACAAGAAACCAAGAAGGAATAATGCTTGATGGAGAAACGTCCGTTGCTCGTAATAATGTTGTTTTCAATAACTCTATTACCGATAATCTCGATACTGCCATTTTGATATGGAACAGCCAAAACAATAACATAACTCAAAATTTTGTTAGGAACAATGCTTTTGGTATTTACCTTCACATCAATGCTTCCATGAATTTAGTTGAACACAATCAGGTTCTAGACAATGAATGTGCGGGTATTCCAATAGCTTACGACAGTTCAGATAACATCATATCTGATAACAATGTTTCAGGCAATGGACATAGTGGTTGCGGGGTTTGGGAATCTGGAATTTCCCTTGCCATAAGTAGCAAAAGAAACATCATAACCCGTAATGAAATAAGCAATAATAGGTTAGGGATTCTTCTACAATCCTATTCAGATACCAACCTAATTTATCATAATAACCTCATCAATAACACTGAACAAGTGGAGGCTCATAGTCCATTATGCTCTAATATTTGGAATATCGAATACCCATGTGGAGGAAACTTCTGGGACAATTACAATGGTACAGACCTTTATAGTGGTCCCTACCAGAACATAACAGGCAGTGATGGAATAGGCGATTCTTCACACGTTATTAACAGCGAAAATGTTGACAGGTACCCTCTCATGGAACCATTTGATTTATGCATAGGAGATTTGAGCGAAGATGGTAAAGTAGACATGGTAGATTTAGGAATAGCTTCTCGAGCTTTCGGTTCATATCCAGGTCACCCAAGATGGAATCCAATAGCAGACCTGAATAAAGATGAAAGAGTAGACACAAGAGACATAGCAGTCATAGCGAGGAACTTTGGAAAAACACACCTAGACTAAAAGAAACTTGGAGAGAGAGAAAAAAGGTTAAAATTCTACCCCAAAACCCAAAACCCAAAACCACACTTCGACGACGAGCAAGTTAGTATGATATATTATAATATATTGTAATACATTGTAGTATCGCACGTTCTGTAGGAACAGAATGATGCAATGGAAGAAGTTTCTTTTACACAAAATGTTATTTGCAGGTTTAACCTAGAGTCTTATGGAGATTAGGATGAAGAAGACAATTTTATTTGTTCTAGGGTTAATTCTTGTTTGTCCCTTAATTGTTGGGTACAGTTTGACTTCTGGAAGAGCCACTCAAGAACCTGGTTTAAACAGGGTTCATATTAGCAGTTTGTTTTCTAACTGGACCTACTATAAGGTTCACAACATCACTGGATCTACTGCTGGTGCACAGACCGATTACCAAATGAAGTTCACACTGCATTATGGATCGGGAACAGATAGGGGAGAACATGTCTATCTTGATGGGCTTTGTCAAGGGGATTTTGATGACATACGATTCGCATGGTACAACACCTCAAGCAGCCTGGAAGTGGGGTGTGATTACTGGCTTGAAGAGAAGGTCGATTATGACAATGCCACGTTCTGGGTAGAAATCACCTACATTCCAATGTACCCTGCTAATGCAACAATTCACGTTTATTATGGAAATCCAAATGTTACCACAGCAAGTAACGGATTCAACACTTTCCTAATTTTCGATGATTTCGAAGATGATAACTGGGCAGATCGATGGGAACCAATCAATTCCACTGGAACAATAACAGAAAGTGCAGGCATTTTAACACTTGAAACTGAAGATGGCAGCATACCTAACCGAATAATTCTAAGGAGTAAATCTAATTTCACTGGGCAGACTGTCGAATTGATGTCCTTGATGAAACATACCCAGCATTGGGATAGAGGACGATATTTGAATGTTGGAATAGACATGATGTCAGATCGCGAATATGCCGTGGGATCTTGCCCGATAGACGGAGATTACAACGTGATTAGAGCAAGCGAATACTACCAAGAATACACAACTGACTACACAATGATCACAGGCATCATTTTGGCTAAGAATCATTTGCATAGATTGACATTTCGTGGAACTGATACTGAGATCTACGTCGATTATTATGATCTAGAAAGTGATGTGCATTACGATGTAGCTCACACCTATTCGCTAGGCTTCTCATGGGATTCGGAAAGCGTCTACAAAATACGGTTGGTCAACGTCCATTGGAGTGACGGAAGCGGTGGTGATGGATACCAAACAGACCAATATTATTGGTTGGCACTTCGAAAATATCTGTCTCCAGAACCAACCCATAGCGTCCCTGCTTGGGTGAGAGCTGACCTGAACCAGGATGGAAGGGTTGACATGAGAGACGTTGGAATTGTGGCTAGAGCTTTCGGAAGTTACCCAGGACACGAAAGATGGAACATTGACGCAGACATAACGGGATCTGGAGGAGAACCAGATAACAGAGTGGACATGAGAGACATAGGACTCGTAGCAAGAAACTTCGGTCAACCATCTGATTCCTTATACTCTCTTCCAGCAAAGGCGTTGCTTGGTGATCACAGAACCTATTATGAGGCTGAACTTCTAAGAATTGATGTTGATCCAGCACTAGGCGATCAACCAGAAACATATGTATTTCCAGGTCAACATATAGTGGTTAACCTTACACTTCAGATATGGGAACCTCGTGGACCCTCAATAATCAATCAAGCTCTGATGATATACTCTTGGTCTCTTACATGACCCCCAACATCAGAATATTACGCTTCACTCTACAACGGAAATCCAAGTTATTATCCAGGAATAACCACCAACAGAACTTTTAACTTAACAGCACCAAGTATTCCAGGAGAATACTACCTTTGGTTCTGTGCAGCAGAACAATACACCATGGAAGATGCTGCAGGCACCTTTACTGAATCACCATTTCTTCCCGCACACGCCCGAATCATTGTGACCTGACATATGAATGAGTGAGCACGCGCGCCTTTTCTCTTTTTTTAGCATTTAGGTAGAACATGTAATATCTATACTCAGAAAGTTTAAAACTAAACAAATAGTTTTCAAGTATTGGGGAAACGGAATCCGGGTATGAGTTTTTAACTCATTTCTCTTGGCTCCAAACAAAGGGAAAGGTTTGGGAAACCGTAGGTTTCCAGAGAGTGAATGAAAAGAGAGAGAGAAAAAGGTAGAATTTTAACCCCCCCCACACACACCAAAAAAAACTTAATATCTTCAAAGCTATTGGATTCAACCATGAAATCTTTGGTTGTTTACTACTCAAGAGGCGGAAAAACAAGAAGAGTGGCCGAGGCAATCGCCCAGCAACTGGGATGTGAGGCGGTTGATGTAGAAAAAGAGACTCCTGACATCTCAGGGGTGGAGCTACTCGTAGTCGGTAGCGGTCAGTACCCTGGCAAACTTCACAAAACACTCAGAAATTTTCTCGATGGACTACAGCCAAACAAAGGGAAAGCAGCCGTTTTCGCCACTGCAGGAGGGCCTGACCCCAAAGTTGTCTACGTACTTAAAGGGATTCTGGAAGCAAAAGGCTACCTAGTTGTTTCTAGCTTCAAGTGTCGTGGACGGTTCCTCTTCTTCAATTGGAGCCATCCAGATGAGGAGGACTTGGAAAATGCGAAGACATTTGCTAATAACCTCAAAAAGATAAGCGGCGCATGATCGCTTACATCTTGAGCGCGCGCGCCTTACACCCACATTCTAATTTGGGTTTCGTGTTGAGAAGATTAATGGATTATATCTACCTACGTTGAGTTGTTTCTGTCCTCGAAAAGACGTGACATAACCGTTATCGATTCTGATTCTGTCACCGATTTTTACCTGTCTAATTTGATCATTCCACAACGTGAGCGTTATTGTTCCTGTTTCGTCAGCTATCATAGCTTCTGCAACTCTTAGCGGTTTACCTGTAGTTCTTGAACGAACCTGTCTGGGTTCGGAAATCTCCAGAATCTTAGCTTCGATTTCCCCTCCCTTCATGTTCGGTGTCAGTTCACTGATTTTATTAGGTAACTGTCGTCGATCTGAGTTCATTTCCTTCTCATAGTAACGACCTTTCCAATCTGGTTCATCTCTTGTCCAGCCTATCTGCACAAAGCCAAGTTTCTCATAGAAGTGTTCAGTTCTAACATTCCATTCTGGCGTGCCCAAAGTCCATATCGTTGCGTCAGGAAACAAGGCAAAGACCTGTTTCATGGCCTCGGTGCCTATTCCCCTATTATGGTGTTCTGGCTCCACGAAGATCCGTTCTAACTGGTAGTGACCGAGTTTCTTACGGCTCGCTATTAACCCGCCAATAATCTGCCCGTGGTAAATCACTTTGTAATAACGGCAGGCCTTCATCATTCGGACTTGGAATTCAGGAGAGTCATAGCCAGGAGGCCCTCCACCTTCACCGGCGGAACTACCCTTCCCCTTCGTTGGCGCTCCAACGTTAACATCGCTATGAAAAGCCCTCTTAGAAATTTCCGCAAGTTGTGAAGCATCTCGCATCTTAGCTTGCTCAAGAGTTACTTTTTCAGACATTTTCAGTTCCTTCCAGGACTACAGACACCATCGAGATGGGTCCCATCTATTGATACTACGAGCGAGTTACAGACCCCCATATATAAGTCATGATGTTAGAGTGATCAAGTCGCCCTTAGAGGTCTTCCTCTTGTAGAACTAAAAGAAAATGGGAGTTTGCGGGAAAAATATTGTCGGGTGATATCTCCACGGTGTGGGGGTTCAAATCCCCACACACGCATGCGGCGGCTACGCTCAGAAAGGCGATTCAAATCAAGTCTTAAATAATCTTACTTCATGAAAAAGTAATCATGAAAGAAAAAGCTGGAAGAATCACTCGCTTATGGTTGACAATGATCCGTGTATCCGACATGGATAGAGCGCTGAAGTTCTACCATGAGACTCTTGGCTTACCAATAGCGCTCGTTGCCAAAATGTTTAATCATGCAGAAGTTGGCCCAGATGAACCTCTAGCAAAGATTGGCATACATGCTGGCATGAAAAGGCCTAAGAGAAAGAGGCGAACTGGGATTGTTTTCGACACAGATGACATATATGCTCTTTATGAAAGGCTCAGTAATCAAGGTGTCAAGTTCACCCTTAAGCCTACCAAGATGCCATGGGGTGGCATAGTTGCTGATTTTCTTGATCCAGACAACAATGAGCTTGAAGTCGTCCAAGACCCAACACATTACAAGAGGAAATACAAGCCTTAAACGCAATCAGGTATCAACTTATACTACATACTAAACCAGACCATCTTTCTACTGCACACTATGAGAAGGCTTAATTTTCCTTTACCCTAAATTGACTAATGTGAATTAAGGTGCGTTTGTTTGAAAGAACCATTTACTGAATTTATTAAAGCTCATCTAGAAACAGGTACTCTGTTAATTACGTGCGGGCTTCCAGGAACATGGAAAACCGAGACTTCCCAGGAAATCTCAAAGATTAAGGGCTATCCGATCCTTCGAACAGACTTAATTCGCCTTGAGGTTCTAAAAAACGAGGATATTTTTGATGAAAAAGTAGCGTCAAACATGACAAAAAGAGAACTAGTCTATGATGAAATGTTCCGCCAAGCTGAAAACCTTGCTCAGAAAAGTGAAGGCGTTATATTAGACGCCACTTTTATAACTAGGAAACTGCGAATCCGTGCAGCTGCTATTGCTGCAAGAAATAACATGATTTTCACCATACTTCAAACCAACTGCTCTGAGGAAGCATCCATAACTCGAATCCTGAAAAGAACTAAAGAAAACTACAAGTCAAACGCCTTAACAAGACAAGCCTATCTAAACAACAAGAAAAGGTTTGAACCTGTTGATCTAGATGACCTTAAAAATCAATACCCACAACTCGAGCTGGTACATTTAATAGTTGACACAGAATATGATCTACCTGAAGATTGGTACATAACTGAGATGAAGAAAGCGTAACTGGAACCAGTCATCAATGACAATAGACTTGCACATTCACTCAAAGACATGTTCTGATGGAAACTTAACTGTTGAGGAGATCATTGAAGAGGCAAAGCTCAGGGATATCGATTTGATGTCAATCACGGATCATGACTCCATAGATTGTCAAGATAAAGCTATGACTTTAGCCAAGAAAAGTGCAATTCATTACATTTACGGGGTTGAGTTAAACGTAACCTTCTCCAATCATTGTTACAATGAAGGTGCTCCTATATCACTAGATTTTCTAGGTTACCAAATCGACATTCATTCTAAAAGGATTCGTGACAAATTAGTGAAAATAAAGAATCATCGAGATAAAAGAGTGGCAAAGATATTGGGAAAGATCAACACAGAATTTGAAAGAGATGGAGTTGACAAGCTCACAACTAATGATTTGAGGGAGATTCGATCCACTGTTGATGGTGTAATTGGTAGACCTCACATAGCAAAATATTTGATTAGAAAGGGAATTGTGGGAACCATACAGGAAGCCTTTGACAAATATCTTGTAAAGTGTAATGTGCCTAAATATCCTCTTCATCTTGAAGAAGCATCAAGACTGGTGAGAGATGCTGGAGGAATAATTGTTTTGGCTCATCCAAATGATCCTTTTGGAACCTCACTTGTCAGTCTGACCAGATCGCTGAGTGAACAGACGGACATAATAAGTGATTCCATTTTACCATACATAGATGGTATAGAATGTTGGCACTCAAGAAACGATCTTCAAACTACGATTCATTACACTGAATTTGCAGAGAAACATGGTTTAATTATGACTGGAGGAAGCGATTGCCATCAAAAACCGATAATCATGGGAACCGTGAAAGTTCCTGAATACGTGGCTGAGCAATTTAACATTGAATGAATCTTTATACGCTAAATCGTGGTTGAGTAGGTAGTGGCTAATTTGAAATATGCCATTGCTTCTTGAGTAGCAATCTTCTTTTCTTCTTCACTTATGTCGGGATCTTGGAGTTTGAAACTGGTTACTTTTCCTCGAACATATGCCCTGTAGCATTTATAGAATGGGAGAAGTTTCATCAACTCCTCGTCTCCAGAATACGCCTCATATTTTCTGATAAAGAGTTTTGAAAGATCAGTTCGTTTCTTATAATCTAAATCCATTGCAAGAAAGGCGACGTCCGACGCAACGTCAGAGTACCTGAATCTCTCATTGAATTCTATTGCATCAAAAATGTGGATTCCATCTACAATGAATATGTTGCCTGAATGGATGTCTCCATGGCAATCTCTTACTCTGCCCTCTGTTACTCTCTTTACAAAAAGCGGTTTTTGTTCTTTCATGAAATTGTTAACTCTTTCACGGATCTGTTTGAAACCCTTTTCCGATATCGTTTTTCCGATGAAAGTCTGTGTCTGTTCGAAATTCTCTTTCCAGTTAGTCCTTATCACTGCTAAAGAGCCGAACTTGCTTATCTCTCTGCTCGTTCCAATCTTTGAATGAAAGTCCGATATGATCTTAGCTATTCTGTTAATGATTTTGTCATCAATCTTGTTCTCTTTAAGGAGTTGATTCATCATTTTGGCTTGAGGCATTCTCTTCATCTTGACAGCATATTCAACAGTTTCTCCTTCGCCTTTTATTTTGAAAACGGTTGATCTGTTGATAGGAACAACCTCTAAGTACATGTCCCGACACAATCGTTTGTTGAGCATCAACTCTTTTTCGCAGAAAAAACGCCTTTTTTCTAGGGTGGTGAAGTCTAGGAATCCAAGATCTACTGCCTTCTTTATCTTGTAAGCAGATTTTCTTGTCAGAAAAACAAAGGAAATGTGGGTCTGCACTAGTTTGATCTGACCTGGTTCCTCATCATAGGCTGCAGGTTCCATTAGGGCATCAACAACATTCTTTTGGACTGAAGTTTTTCTCAGCATCCTCTTCTCATTCCTGTTTTAGTTCATGTGATATTGTAATCTATCATGGGTATTCGTATAACGTCTGAAGCATCTCACAAGCTCTGCATATATCCTTAGCTGTTGGTTCTCCACACTTATCGCATTCATTCAGTAATTCATTTGTAAGCCTTTTTTCAGCTGCTGAACCCAAAATCTGCATCGAACAAAGTATTGAAGATTTTATCCCTGCCTTCTTATCTTCTACTCTATTCAAGAAGGTGCGAACATCGTTTCTCATGGCATGTGAAGAGTAGGGACAAGGATTGTCTTGGAATCTTATCTTTTTGGCGTAAGCATACAGCGCTGTTTCTTTCTCTGGGATCTCGCAGAAAGGCTTGATTCGATCCACAAGCTTGGTTTTTCCTTGGTTTGTGTTAGGGTTCCAACTCAGGAATTTTGTTGAATCTCCATGTAGCATATTCAACAAAAACGTCTGTATCTCGTCATCCAAAGTATGAGCAGTAGCAACTTTATTCGCATTTGCCTTTCTTGCTGCGATGTTCAGTGCCTTCCTTCTTAGAACACCACAGTATGCACAGGGCGTTAATCTACCTTCTTTCTTTTTCCTGAGTTGAAATACAATCTCGTCTAAGGTTTTACCATAAAGTTCCTTAAAGGAGATAACGTGGTGTTCTATTTTTTGAGATTTACAGTTTTGAGTTGCAATCTCCATGGCCTCTTCTCTGTAGTTTTGAATGCCTTCATCTACTGTTATTGCTGAAAGCGAGAACTCTACATGATTTTGCTTGTAATACTTCATTAAGTGTAATAGGCTGATGCTGTCTTTCCCTCCTGAAACGGCGACAGCTATTTTATCACCATGATTTATCATGTTATATTTCAGAATGGTCTCCCATACTTTTTTCACTATAGATTCTGCGAAGCATTCGCTACAAAGCTGTTCTTTAGAGTGTGGCCTAAGGAAGAAGGTTTCCTTTTTATGACAGCCAGTGCAAGTTATCGCATGCAATGTTTTCACATTACGCTTCTCTATTCTGAAGGGAAATGGTGTACAATAGTGTTTTGCAGCTGGCTTTTGTACGTGAGAAATGGTTAATATTCATCTTTCAGAATAATTAGACACTTACATTTAGCAAGGCGTTCATTGATGATAGAATTGATGGCAAGGTTTGTTGGTACATTTCGCTCGATCTCTGGTGAAAGTGAGGTAATTTTCAATCTTAAGGATAAGACTTGTGTTGGTACCGTTATCCATAAAATCGTTGAGAGATTCCCTAAACTTGAGGAAATGCTGGTTTTTTCTAAAGAAAAGAATGGTATCATCAATGCACTCGTTCTTCTTAATGGGAGAGAAATCGGTGTCTTGAAGAACTTGGATACTGTTATTGAGGATGGAGATGAACTGGTTCTAATCCCTGTTTCTCATGGAGGTTGAATCTTAGCACAAGCTTCGTTTTGACCTTCGTCTAAATTCCGTGAAACTTAAATTGGCTTAATTATTATCTTCCGGTAGTGGTTTGATTTGGACGAGATTGAATTAATTGAGGTCATGCTTAAGCAAACGTTTGAAGGCGTTGCTTGGCATGGGCCAGCCTTTATGCAAGTATTGAAGGGCGTAGATAAAGCTGAGGCAAGTGAACAACAAATTAAGTCGAGGCACACTATTTGGGAAATTGTTAATCATTGTTCTTACTGGATGGAAGCTGTGACCAGGGCAGTGCATAGTAAGAAAATGCCCGGCATAGAAGACAATGAAGATTGGCCAAAAGCGGGAACGACAGCAGCAGAATGGAACATGTCTCTAAATAGGTTGAGGAAGAGCCTTGAAGAACTTGTTGCGTCCGCTAAGGCTTTGACTGAGTCATTATTAACACAGAAAGTTCATGGGTCATTCAAAGGAAGAAAATACACAACCACACTTCGAAAAATGTTTCATGGTGTTTCTGATCATAATACTTATCATGCAGGACAAATTGCCATCTTACGAAAGAAAAATTCCTGACGTACAAGTTTTATATTGTGTATGGTTTTCCATATTCTGTGGTCTTAACGAATCTGCACTTCTTTGCGAACAGTTTCTGGTTTTCTGTGTGTATGGGAAAGCATGTCTTAGGTGCAACGTATTCCACTAACTCGACTATTTGTTGTTGGTTCATGTGTCCAGATGCATGTAATTGGTGAAAGTGGATTTTGAAATGATCTAACCAGTGATGCAACACATCGTCTTCAATGTCTTCTTCGCTGAAGGGTTCACTCATGCTGTGTATGAAATGGCACCCTGGATTTGGTTTAATGTCAATTAACTCTGCAAATTGGTAAAGGCCAAGATTCATGACGACCTTGCTCTGGTTTTGACGCACAAACTTGTATGAAATCATTTTATCCATGAATTCTCGCTCCCACCTGTAATAGTCTGTTTCTTTGAATTTTCCGCTTTTTTTGCGCTTGTAGTAAATGAGGATGTTCTCGTCTCTCAAAGGATCAGGAAGATCAAGGCTTTTATCTGCAACAAGCCTATTCAGCAAATAGGCAGTTTTTGGGGAGATGATCATTTTCCTGTCATTGTTCTTTGCAGCTTGGTATAGACTTCTAAACCTATCCATGTCCCTACTGTAATGAGCTACAAACACGATTTTATCAGTTGAAGAGATGACTTCCTCACTTAATCTCTTAACGTCTTCTTCTGTGTAGTTCTTCCGCTTCTCATCTTCAATCATTCTGGTGCCCTCACAGATCATAGCCACAGGATCATGGATACGCGCCTTCTCTGCAAACTCCTTCGTCATCTCACTTTTAGGGCCATGAGTCCGAAGATCCCCAGTGTAAACAACCGTGCCTTCTCCCGTGTATATCAGGAAACCATAGGCTGATGGAATTGAATGATCAACATGGATAGGCTCTATATCCAGTTCATTAACACTAACCTTTTTTCCAGTTCTGAATGTTTGATAATCATGTTCTCCATAATCGCGAAAACCGGAAGTCTCCTCCATAGCCTTAAGAAAGAACCGAGTGCCTTCACCTAGACACACCGGGATCTTTGGATCAAGAAACCGTATATGATCCAAATGGTCAAAATGAGCATGGGATAGGAATATTGCTTCAAACCGGGGTTCTGTATATTTGAGACGTGTAAATGAAAGCTTTTCTTCGGCATAAAGGCCTTTTAATTCTGGAAGCAGACCAAATTCGAAGTAATCCCCTACCCCATTAATTTCTCGAGGTGCAAGCCAATTCACGAAATAATTCGAACCGTAGGAAAATGACTTGCCAAAATCAAAGAAGGCCGATGTGCCCTTATCTTCCAAAAGAATTTTGTTACCTCCAATCTCATCGACTCCCCCAAAAAACGTTATTTTAGTCACGTGATCACCAGACCATTCATCAAAATCCATCCTAACCTCATGTTTCGCATTTGTTATGTGAAACCTTCTACCGAAAGTTTATTTCGCTTTCGCTCACTAAAAGAATAACGGTCTTCGTGGTGAAGATTATTGCCAGGATCTATTCAGACCACAGTTGATAGAATTAGTAGGCTTGAGATTCAAGGTGCCAGAAACGTGGCCATAGCAGCCATAAAGGCAATAGAAGCTTTGACGAAGAGAACAAAAGCAAAGAATAAACAGGAACTATTGGCTGAACTACACAAAGCGAAGAACTTGCTCTTTGCTTCAAGAGCGACAGAACCTCTAATGAGAAACGTCGTTCGATGGATGATAAGTCAAGTGAAAAAAAGCAGAAAAAAAAGAATTGAAGATCTAACCAGAATAGTCTCCACAACCTCCCAAGACTTTCTGAGAAATCTTGAAGATTCAAAGAGAAAGATTGCTGAAATAGGAGCAAGAAGAGTAACTGAGAACTCAGTGATCTTCACTCACTGTCATTCTTCCACTGTTACATCGCTGTTCAAAAAAGCTAAACAAGATGGAAAATCCTTCAAGATCATCTGTACCGAAACACGCCCCCTTTTCCAAGGAAGAATAACTGTGGGAGAAATGTTGGAATTGGGTGTCGACTCAACTTTGATAGTGGATTCAGCTGCACGATACTTCATGAATCAAGCAGATTTCGTAGTAGTTGGGGCTGATGCAATAACCTCTGAAGGAAATGTGATAAACAAAATAGGAACTAGCATGATTGCTCTCGCTGCTAAAGAAGCTCGCACACCCTTCTATGTGGCTTGTGAACTACTCAAATTTGACCCAGCAACCATTTATGGAGACTATGAAAAAATTGAAGAGAGAAACCCGAGAGAGATCTGGATGAAACCTCCAGAAAACCTATCAATCAGAAATCCTGCATTCGACATTACGAGAAGAGACTTCATTCACGCCATAATCTGCGAAGAGGGCATAATATCACCCCACTCAATAACTGAAGTTATTCATAGAAAGTATTCATGGATCCTCGAGTGAACCCCAATTACGCCAGAGAGGGTGTCAACTCCAAATTTTCAAGGCTGTCCCTAACTCTTTGTGAGTTTTCGAATATTCGCTTAGCGTAACACTTTTCAGGGTAGCATCAACCGCTTGTCGCATGGCTTTTGCCCCAGCATATGTTCCGTTTTTGTGACCATGAATACCTCCTCCAGCTTGAATAACAAGGTCCTTTCCAAAGAACTTCATCAGCGCTGGGATCAATCCAGGGTGTAAACCGCCTGAAGCAACTGGGAGAACATATTTCAGTTCCCCCATTTCCTCCTTCAATGCCTCAAGGTTTTCCAGAACATCTTCTCTTGTCTCAGACATTTTACCCACAACAGTACCTACATGAAGCTGATCAACCCCTATGGCTCTTGAGACCTTGGCAATAACACGCATTGAAATTCCGTGCTTGTGGTTCTTTGTGAACGCTGCGTGCCCAGCTCTATGAGCATGAATGACTAGATCAAAATCTTGTTGACGTAGTGTCTGTAAGGCAGCGAAACCACATGTTAGGATATCTATCATAACATATCTTCCCCCTTGGCCTAGAACAAATTCTGCTCTCTTCAGCATCTCCATTGTTTCCGCAGTGATGTTAACCATGTAGACCTTTCTTTCACCTGTTTCTTCCTCCGATTTGTCTCTTGCTGCCAATGTTTTCACAACCCGGTCTTTGAATGGATTAAAGGTTTGGCTACTCAGGTTTTCATCATCCTTCACGATGTCACACCCACCGATCCAGGCTTGATAAGCAACTTTTGCGTGATCAGATGTTTTCAAGCCAAGTTTAGGTTTGATTATTGTGCCAACCAGAGGACGCTTATGAACTTTTAGAAGCTTACGAACTCCTTCAACTCCGTATTTTGGGCCCTGGAAGCTCTTAACTAGGTCTAAGGGAAAACTGATGTCCTCAAGCCTTAAGTTTCTAAGGGTTCTTAATCCAAAAACGTTTCCCGAAACACTACTTAATATGTTAGGCATATTTCCAGCCTCAAAAAGCTCAATTGGATAAGCTATCTTCACTTGGTGTTCTTTGATGTTGAAGACGTGAGCAGTAAGTTTTTCAACATAGGGCTTTACGGTTGTGAGTTCTGTCCATGTGCCTATGGAACTTTCTGCTGCTACTCCTCCTGCAGCCTCCTTTAAGCTGACACCTTCAGGTTCAACATTGAAAGTGCACACGATGTCTGTCTTTTTAGGTTGATATTTTAAATCCACATAATCAACGTATCTCATATTGATCAGCCTTTGAATGTACGTGTTGATACTCTACTCCTTAAGACTTTAAGTATTGAATTATTTATTAACTGATGTGAGTTCGAATGAAGCTTAAAGCTAGGCTTCTGGACATTCAAGCTGGTGGAAGAAGGATCGCTATATTAGATAATGAAACTGCAAGTTTACTTGGTGTACCTTCTTCTGACAGAGTAAAGATTACTTATAACAAAGAGCAGTTGACCGCCATTGTTAATATTGCAAACAATTTTGCACATAATTATATTGGGCTTTATGAAGAGATTTCCCGAAAGTTAGGAATAAAAGATGGCGAAGTCGTTGATGTACAACCCGCGGAAATACCTGCAGCCCTAAGTTATATTCAAGCGAAAATTAATGGCGCAAGATTGCGAAAAAACGAAATTGAAACAATAGTTAGAGAAGTTGTAGGTCGTTGTCTAAGTGATGTTGAACTTGCCTCTTTTGTAACAGCTCTTTACATTCATGGAATTGGCATGGATGAAATTGAGGCTTTTTCCAAAGCAATGGTGGAGACCGGTGGGATACTTGATCTTAAGAAGGATCCCATTCTTGACAAACACAGTATAGGAGGAATCCCGGGAGATAAGACTTCGATACTGATCGTACCCATTATAGCTGCAGCTGGTCTAGTTATCCCTAAAACCTCGTCTAGAGCTATAACCTCTCCTGCAGGAACTGCCGATCGCGTTGAAACATTATGTCCAGTGAACTTGAAAGTTGAGGAAATCAAGGAAGTTGTGAATAAAACAAATGGCTGCATGGTTTGGGGTGGAGCCTTGGATTTGGCCCCTGCAGATGATCTTTTCATCCAAGTCGAGTATCCATTAGCAATAGATCCTTTGCTTCTTCCGTCAATAATGAGTAAGAAAAAGGCTATAGGTGCCACTCACGTGGTGATTGACATGCCAACAGGGAGAAGTGCAAAAATAAGAACAAAGGAAGAAGCACGTGCTTTGGCACACGACTTCATTGATCTAGGAAAAAGACTGGAAGTATCCATTCAATGTGCTGCAACTTTTGGAGACCAACCCTTAGGATACGCCATTGGCCCAGCATTAGAAGCACAAGAAGCGTTGTGCGCCATCATGGGAGATGGCCCACAGGATCTTAGGGAGAAAGCAACAAACATTGCAGGCATACTTTTCGAAATGGTGGATATAAAAGATGGGAAACGAAAGGCAGAAGCTCTTCTGAAATCAGGAAAAGCGGAGAAAAGGCTGAGAGAAATAATTGAAGCACAAGGTGGAGATCCGAAAATAATGCCTGAAAACATAAAGGTAGGGGATAAAAAGGCAGAGATAACCAGCGACATAACTGGTAGAGTTTTATGGATCAATAATAGGCGCATAGCCCGAGTCGCAAGAGATGCAGGTGCTCCTAAAGCAAAAGGAGCTGGAGTAATATTGAACACGAAACTTGGAGAGCGTGTCAAGAAAGGGGGAGTTCTCTATGAAATCTATGCAGAGAGAAACACAGAGCTAGAAGCAGCTATAGAATCTGCCAAGATCCTTCAACCAATAGGACTAAGTAAGAAACCAGAAGAGAGGATGTTAATAGATCGGATCCTATCATGAACCATATGTTAAATAGGTAGTTTATTCTCTTTCTCGGGGAGACTTAGTTCTGCTAGTGATTATCCATTCATAATGTTTAATGCTCCTCGTTTTTAGTTATACGAAATGGAGGAATACAAAATTGAAGGTCGTTTCCCAACAGGATGTTCAAAAAATCGCGGTTAACTGTGTTAAGGCGAAAAAAGACACAGACCGTATAGATGTTTCTATGATCGAGGAAAATGGTGAGGTCTGGGTAGTAACGGGGACTTGTCCAATAGACATGGAGGGTCACCCATGGACCGAAAGATTCGAAGTAGTGGTGGATAGATCAGGAAAAGTGAGGTCCACATACTTTTCGCTATTGTAATTAGCTTAACTAAATTTTTCCATCTATTAGTTCGTAGATCTTCTTTCCAGTTCTAACTATTCCTTCATCATGAGTTGCAATAATGATGGTTGTTCCTTGTTTTCTGTTGATACTGATAAGTAGATCAACAATCTCTTTTGCTGTTTTAGAGTCGAGTTCTCCTGTGGGTTCATCTGCAATGACAATTTCAGGCTCATTGGCTAATGCTCTTGCAATAGCTACTCGCTGCATCTCTCCCATGCTCAGCTCTTTGGGCCTGTGAAAGATTCTTTCGCTGAGACCAACTTCTTCAAGAAGTCCTAAGGCTCTCTTCCTCTGTTCATTTTGGGATATTCCAGCTAGAGCCATCGGGAGCTCCACATTTTCGCAAGCTGTTAGTATGGACAACAGGTTGAAGTTTTGGAAGATAAAACCGATGTGGGACAACCTTGTTCTTCGTCGTTCTTTACTTGAAAGGAGGGAAGAGTCGAGATCATTAAGGAACACTTTTCCAGATGTTGGGACATCGTTTAACCCTAGCAGGTTCAACAGTGTGGATTTTCCAGATCCTGAAGGTCCTGATATCACTACGAAGTCTGCCCTGTTTATTTCAATGTTGATTTGGTTGAGGGCTGTTATTTCGTTGGACCCTATTTGATACTTTCTACTCAGGTCTATGGTTTTTATTTTCATCAATATTCAGCCTTTAAAACTTCAGCTATTTTCATTCTTGCTGCAGAGACTGCTGGAATGATCCCTCCAAGACAGCAGACTGATATGACTGCAAGGAACATTTCAATCATGTATATTGGTGGAACGATCTGGAGTATGCTTGGTAGAAATTGTGCTATGGGTATGTCGGTGTAAAGGCTTGACATTATTATTGCTGAGATAGAGCCAAAGACTATGCCAAAAACGCCACCTAGAGCGCCGATTAATGAGGCTTCAATTATGACAGTACGTAATACATAGCTAAGTGGGGCTCCTATGGCATGCATTGTCACGAAGTCTCTCCTTCTTTCCGAGACACTCATAATCATAACTGTCGTTACGAGTATTAGGCTCATCACGAAGATTATCGTATGTACACCGATGTTCCAGTTTTCAACTTGAGCAAGAACTGGTTGGATAATGTCGTTTCTTTCTTGCCCTGTCAAAGCCTTAACATAGGCTATCTCCTGCTCAATGGTTTCAGCCAAATCCTTTTCTAAACTGTTGCTTGAGGGTGTTACCGCAAATATGTTTACGCTTTCTGGATAGTTATAGATATGTTGAGCTAATGTTAGTGGCATTATGATACAACGATTGAGTAAAGCGATCTTTGTATCTAGAATACCAGTTATCTGGAGTTTTTGATTATTAATAACGATATCTTCCCCAATATTCCAGCTGTATTGATCCGCCAAGGAAGGACCTACAATGACCTCTCTGCTTGATTCATTCTGTGGAAACCGCCCAATATCGCTTTTAAAGGGTGTTGAACCCAGAACAGATTGCCAATGATCTGTGCTGACTCCCATACTGAAATTTACAGGTACTGGCATTACTACTCCTTCTATCTCCATAGGAGTCACCAATAATATTGGGACACTTTCTTTTACTCCTTCAATACGCTCTAGATTCGTCTCTATCGTCTCCTGTGGTAACATGCCACCTCCTATCGGTATTGCTTGAATGACGATTGCGTCTCTGCTGACTACCATCAATTGTCCTGAGAAGAGCATGTTCATTTCCTTAATCATGCTAGTGTATCTTAGTGTCGTAGCGCCCACTGCTATCATGAAGGTTGTTGCCAGTGCTACTCCAAACACACATAAGATGGTTCTCACCTTTCTCCGGAACAGATTTCGAAAACACAGAGTGAGGAAATGCGTAATTGATCCCTAGAGCGGTATTCTCGATGAAAATTATATAAGCATTCACAGAAATACTTCGGGCTGAAATAAAATTCTAGGTTGATAACATGAAACTCAGAAACAGAATCTTAACAATCTTTGCTGTCTTGTTTTTACTGATTTCACCTATCGGAATTGTAGTTCAAAACCAACTCGTCAGAGTATTTGCGTTAAATGGGGCTGAGTTCACAGGCAATATCTCAGATAGCGGTAGTGATGTAGATGGAAGTGGAGAATTCGACTACTTGGTGATTGCTGTGGAAGTCAATGTTTCTACTGCTGGATACTATGAAGTTTATGCAGAGTATCTTGAAGATCGATCTTTTCGCAGCCTTAGTTTCTCGGTCAGAAACATGAGTTACCTTGAGGAAGGGTTACAGTGGGTGGTTCTTAAATTTCATGGGCCAACTATTCGAGGTGAAAATTTCGACCCTGCTAGTGTCGGTTGGATCGATCTTAGTCAGATGAATGACTATCTCTATTATCTTGAAAGCATTTATGATGTGCCTTTATCAAGAATCTATAATTATACAGAATTTGATTTAGCTGCGGAACTTACAGGAACCATCTTTGACTTTGAAATCGATGATGATGGTGACAGTCTTCTGGATTATCTGGAGATCGGTATTGAGATAAATGTGACTGAAGAAGGGACATACGAAGCTTATGTGGAAAGACTCTCTGACGGCAACATGAGCGTGTATCTCTATTATTCCTCAACAGTTTTCCTGACGACCGGGATTCACAGAATAAACGTAACATTAGATGGACAAGAGATTTTTTCAGGATTTCATCCTATAAAAGGCAACTTTTCCTACGTGAGCATCTCTATTTCAGTAGAGAACGATGGACGATTTTATCACATCGATCATTTATGGGATATGTTGCTGAGTAGAACATACACCTACAAAGAGTTTGAACATCCATTCAAGGAGATGGGCATTGAAATAACGGTCTTTCCTGAAGGTTTTCTGATCGTAGATGGCAATTTCAGTCATAGACAGATTCATCCTCCACGATTTGGTCCGCAATCAAACAACACTATCACATTCTCTACACTCGGAAACACCACAACAGGCATGTTTTACAATACCCTACAATATTCTGGGGAAAACCTAATTTGGCCAGTCAACTCAACAGTCATCCAGTCCTGGATCGAATACCAAGATGGAATATTAACATCTCAAATGAATGGCACTCTTTCCATACCATCAATGGTTGACGAGGTCTGTCCGTTCAGCGCGAATTCTAGTGATCTATCATTAACAGCTGAATTCTCTGATGGCTCAGTCTCTGTAGACATGTGGGGAACCGGTCAACTTTGCCATGAAATGGCTTCTGAATTTCCCTTTAACATATCAGATGCCACAGTGATTGCAGACTACCTGAATGAGGAGATCACTGGAAACATAACCTACCACACGATCGCTGGATTTCCCCTAGCAGATGTCATAATATACTTCAACGGAAGTTTAAGCGAACTAACCTTAAATGGCCACATTAACGTGTTATATGGCAACTACTCCGGATTTTACATCAACTCAACAATTCTGGACGAGATGCTCAACCAATTCAACAGTACGATCCCTGGGCAAGGAGAAGGGTCTTTTTACAACATGACAGGCAACACGATTGAATGTACAAGTCTGAACACTACAAAGACTCCAACAGGGCCTCCAGAGGGGGCGAGGATAGATTATGACGCGAGACTTCAAGGAAGTTTCATAGAGTTTGTGGCGAGGATGTTGTCTCCGATGTTTGGAAATGAGACTGAAAGTTACCCCTTGCTATCAGCAGCTCTTAACGCCACTATCTCCTCAATTCAGAGTGCCTCTTTCCACTTGAATTTCTATAACACTTCGAAGATTGTAGATTTCACATTGACGCTAACCAGTGACGTGAAAGAGTTATGGACAAAAGCTTTGGATCTGATACCGCCTACAATGCCAGTAGAGCAACAAACACAGGTTGAATCATTGTTAGAGATTGCTAACATCACAGCCTACGCTGTTAACCACGCTTATTTGGATGCGACGTACTCAGGAGATCAACAGAAACTAAGGCTGAACAAAACTCTGACAGCCAACCTAACTCAGATAGAGGCTGACGCAATTCTTTTGATATCGAGTATAGCGCCTCCAGAAATGCAGGAGATAATTGAGTCATATTTCAACGTGAGTTACTGCAATATAGAATCACTCTTAATGTCCTCAAACTTCACCTATGGAACAGGAAATTCAGAAGCCAGCATTATTCTGGAAGGAGACTTTAAAAGACAAATTAACCATACGAAAAACATCTTCATCGTACTTCTCAATGTTACGGATCCGATGGCGAGTGAGGAATGGCAAGCAATACTGCTTAATATGACCGAGGTTGATGTCGGAAACTTCACCGCGTATATTGGGCAAGGAGAAGATTGGGATATTGTTAACTTTAAAGGATTGAAGCTTTACCCCAACAAAGAGGAAATTGACTTTATACGATTCAAACTCCATGATTGGCTGAATCTGACAAGCAGTCCTGATGCTCCGCCACAAGAATTTGAAAAACTTACTCTGACATTGACTTCGGGCTTCAATGGAACCCATACAATATTATTGCATAGGCCAGTGCCAACTCCCATTCCTGATTTGCAAACCTTGGACTACAAAACCATGACATGGGATAATATTACAATCAGTGCACTAAAAGACATACTTTTCAAAGTCGCCTATCAACAGGTGATTGATTATCTTGGAGCAACCTATTACGTTCCAATCTTCACAAATTCAACCGTTGAAAACTTTAACTTTAATCCAACTGCAAAGCGAATAAGTTTCAACGTTACTGGAACAGTGGGATCAGGTTTCTTCAACATCACAATTCCAAGAGCCCTGCTGTATGCTGCTGAAGACGAGTGGACGGTAAGAATTGATGGAATGCTTCTTGATGTGGGGCTTGGAGAATTCCAAGTTTCCGAGAATGCTGAGTATGCGTTTCTGTACATGAATTATTCGCATTCCAGTCATCTTATCGAGATAGAGGGCACATGGGTAGTGACGGAATTTCCTGCACATATACTTCTATTAATACTGATAATTACGGGTCTTGCATCAGTTATTATCATTGCGACGAACAGAAACCAAATTAGAATATTTAAAACAAGGTTCCAAAGAGAGGTTCATACGTTTGCCAGAAGGTTTCTTCATCTAGAAACCTAATCTTCTTTCCCTTTTTTTGTGTAAAACAGGCGAGTAGAAAATGTGGACTCGCAATAGTAACGTTCAATGAACTGTAAATACTTTGAAGTTAAAGCTATTATGGGGAAATCCTATTTCTAATTGAAGCCCGGTGGTGTAGCGGCCAAGCATGGCGGGCTCTGGACCCGCTGACGAGAGTTCGAATCTCTCCCGGGCTACCAATGACACTGTTTTCTCATGATTCCTGGCGCTGCATCATAAAATAAGTATTACAGTAAAGAGGGGCGTCATGGGTTGGTTTCTCCGATTGCACACACAGGAAGAATTTAAACCACGCACGCTAATTATTACTTTTAGAGTTACTACTTTAGTGCGTGCAAGTATATTTACAAAGTCACATAGTTTTCTCTTTTGTTTGAGTATATTGTTTCCTGAAAGCCTGCATAATCTCGTTAAATGGAAGATCAGGAAATGTTCCGCGATATCTGATATATTCTATGTGAAGTTCTCCTTTTTTATTCCTTTTATGAAGAATCGAGTCTGAAATACCATTGAATTCAACTGGTTTAATACCGAATTTTTTACACATTTCAATATTGAAAGCGGGTGTTGCCTTTATCCATTTATCGTTTAGCCAAAACTCAGAGTATCCATGATAGATGAAAACGTTTGTTCCCATCATCTCTATGAGCTTCTTAGGAGCAGGGTGGTTTATCACATCTGCGAAACCTAATCTTGCAGGTATGTCAACTGCTCTAGCGAGAGCAGTTAAAACCACCGCTTTTTGAATGCAGTAACCATCCCCTCTCTGTAATGTTCTACTTGCACAGTAATCCGATAAATCAAAGGCTTGAAAGGCTTGATAGGGATTATATTCTATTTTATCTCTTACAAAGTAGAATAGTTTAATTGCCTTATCTCGTAACAAGTTCTGTTGTTCTGTTAATGAAGCCGCTTTCTCTCTAATTATTTCTGAGTCAGAATCAATGATAAAAGTAGGTTCCAGATAAATCCTATAATCATGTTTTTCTGGAGTCTTTTCCTCCGTGTGCATATCTATTCTGCAAATTTTCAATCATTATAAACATTACGTCCACTTCTACTAGTGTCCAAGCAAACAAAACCATTCCTAGAAGATTGAGCTTCGAAAAAAGTTAATTAAACGCAATAGACCTTGTAGTTCGAAAGATGAGATGATAATTTGGTTGAGGTCCTAGTTCTGTATTATTCGCGTGGTGGAAGAACTAAAGGTTTAGCAAAAGCGGTAGCTGAAGGTATTGAAAGCAAAGGAGGATCAGCTAGGATACAGCGAGTTGATTTTGCAACTGTTGATGATTTTACCTCTTGTGACGCAGTAGCATTTGGATCTCCAAACTACTTTAGCTACATGGCTGGAATTATGAAAGACTTTTTTGACAAAGCTTTGACCGTAAGAGAAAAGGTTTCCGGTAAACCAGCTGTAGCTTTCTCGTCTGGAGGAGGATCAAGTGATGCTGCCCTTGTTAGTCTAGAGAAAATGATTGGCTTCTTTCGACTGGAGAAAGTGGTAGATGGCATAATCTCTCAGGGAGAACCAACTAAGCAAGATTTAGAAGCTTGTAGGAAACTTGGAGAAGCCTTAACAGCAAAGGCACTAGAAAGAGCTGAACCACCAAGAGATTAGCTCAGCACACAAGCAATTTTTAAGCCACTCTTCTTCAACGAACAAATATCCCTTTACGTGGAGTCCGAACCAATACGCGTGATACTACTATCACTAACAACGCTACTGTAAAAATCAATGATAGAATCGGTAAATTGAAGGATTCAGGTATTACAGGCGTTTTTTGTGGGACTTCATCGAATGTTATGCCTGTTATGTCCTTTGCTTGCAGTCTTAGTGTTCCATTGGTGAAAATATCTATCACTATAAAGTGATATTTACTTAGGGAATTGTCAGTCCACCAGTCTGATCCAGCTTCGTATAGTGGTGCTCCCCAACCGCCAGTAACAACATACATTGTTCCTAAGGAATACGATTTTTGAGGGGAAATTTTTGAGGCTGAATAGTTGATAGGCTTTGATCGTTCATAATTATGATCATGTCCTGAAAAGACAATGTCAACATGATATTTATCGAATAATGGGCACCAAGCTTCGCGACCTTGGATCCAACTTCCATGATTACCAGCAGAGAATGGAGGACGATGGAACATTACAAACTTCCACGTGTAGTTCTGATGAGAAGCGAGATCATTTTCTAACCAAGCAAGTTGTTCGCCTAGAGGATCTGTTTCACTGTTTAGAACGGTTATGTGTACTTGTTCCCCCCAGTTAAGGGAAAACCATTGTTCATTTCCAGGTAGTGCAAACTGTTCATAGTAGTTTATGGCGTTGTCCTCATGATTTCCTAAACAGGGTATTATTGGAATGGTCAGGTTATTCGTTCCTATCCAACGTTGATGCATACTCTCAAAGAAACTATCCCATTGGGTCTGGTCAGCGCCAGAAGCCACGAGATCTCCACTCAACATCGCAAAATTCGGGTCAAATGTGCTCATGACCCTTGAAATCTCGTCACGCACCATCCAGTAGGTTCTAGAATCTCCACCAACCACAAATCGTAAATTAGAAGACTCCATTGGCGCTGTTCGAAAACTTCGTTCTTCACTAAATCCACCATCTCCTCCACAAACGAAATAATAGGTTGAATTCTGCCCCAAGCCCAATAGCTGAACATCATGAATGTATCCTGAAGCACCCACGTACGTATGCACTGTTCCTGAAGCTGAATATCTATAAAGTACAGAGAATCCATTTTGTGATATTGTGTCGTATAACACAATACTACCAGAGTTTGAGTATGTTGTCTGCCAAGTCACAGTTACACCATACGACATGTTACTCTGTTGCCATGTCAAATGAATATTAACAGGTAAATCTGATATGTCAGCATTGACTACATGATTCAATGAAAAAGATATCATAAGCGCTGTTATGATCACTCCGTTTGTTAAGCAGATTTTGGTCCAGCGAAACATTGTAAGTCCCAAACAGAGAGAATATCTTGATCAGAGCCTTCCTTATACATTTCTATACGGCACTCGCTTCTTTAAACCGTTAAACTATGTAATCTGGCGTAAGCTGTGACAAAGCAAGCGAAGATGGTAGGTTCTTTCTTATCTTACCATTCTTTTTATGTCCTGTGAGCTAACAGCGCGTTTGAAAGCTTTCCTAGCTTGTAACTCCTTGTATTCGCGATAAGCTATCTTTGAGTGAGGATATAATTCTCTGAACCTTTTGTAGGTAAGTCTTAAGTCAGTTTCCCGAGGTTCCCCGAACCTTGATCTTACACGTGTTGAAGATATGGATTCTTCCCTTTTAGCAAGAATTAACCAGAGAACTAAGATGACAAAAGCAAAAGCCACCGTAAGCCATATGTAAAAGGTGATTGTGATCATCCCGATCACTTCTGAGATTCACCTGTTTGAGCCCTTCCTTTTGTGGTTTTGATAGGTAGTACTGATGTTCCTTCAAGTCCAATAACGTTCAATATGTCTGCTGATGCTGGAACTACGATTTTTGTTTGTTGGGAAAAAGTGTCTCGAACAACGTCTAATTTCTTGTTCATTTGCGCGTTTTCTTCGAAGTATTCGTTAGCAGCTTCTGAAACAACTTTCACTGCTTCAGCTTGTGCATTAGCCACAAGTGCAATTGCCTTTGCGTCTCCTTCTGCTCTAAGTATTGCAGCTTGTTTCTCTCCTTCAGCCTTCAGTATTGTTCCTTCTTTGTCTTGAGCTGAGGCCTCTTTTCTTCCAGTTGCCAATAATCGTATCTGTCTTCTCTCCTGTTCAGCTGTTTTCTGCTTATGCATAGCTAGCTGAATGTCTGCTGGAGGATCTATTCGTTGAAGTTCAATTCTATTGACCTTTGTTCCCCATTTATCAGTGGCCTCATCAAGCACTTTTCTAAGTTCCAGGTTTATTTTTTCTCTGGATGTCAAGCATATGTCTAGAGACATTTCTCCGACAATGTTTCTGAGTGTGGTTTGAGCGAGCTTTACAATGGCTAGTTCAAAGTCTTCTACTTCGTACAAGGCTCTTTTCGGATCAACAACTTGGTAGTAGATTACAGCGTCGATAGTTACTACAACGTTGTCTTCAGTAATTATTTCCTGAGGTGGAACATCAATCACTTGTTCCCTCATGTTTACCCTATACATCCTTTGTGCAAAGGGTATTACAACTCTTAAACCAGGTTCAACAGTTTTTTCATAAGCATTCCATCTTTCAATCAATCCTCTCTCATATTGATTCACTTTTTTGAGTGCTGAAGATAGTATTAGTACTATTATCAACGCTATGATGCTTAGAATTATTGCCAGTATTTCTAGCGTCATTTATTCACCTCCTCTACTATAAGACTAACTCCTTCTACCCCCACAACCCTTACTTTCAAGCCTTCTTTTATGATCTTGTCTTCAGCGGGACGGCAAAACCATAATTCACCAAGGAGTTTTATGACACCACCATCAATTGGATCTATATCGGTTTTAGCAATTGACGTTTTATCCATCAAGGCGTCAATGTTGGTTTTGGTTAGTTTGACATTAAGTTTATCTAATAATCTTCCTCCATGCATTTCTTTTATCTGGAAAGTGGCTTCCTTTAAGTGGTTTAAACGTCTGATAAGCTCGCCAAAATCGTCAGTATTGACTTCCATGAGAAATTCTCCATTTTGCTTCGTGATGGTATAAGTGATTCTATAGTCTTTGGAGAATTTGGAGAGTAGTTGGGCCAGTTTTAAAGCGTCGGCTTTTATTGTGAGGATAATTCTCATTGTTCCTCGTAATTAATGAGTATTGACCAATATTTATCCTTATTGGTTAGTATTGAAAAATATTGGTTTTTATTAGGAATCTTCTTATAGGAAACCTGTTTCAATTATAGTGTAAGCAAGATAATTCTACTTTCCTTTGAACTGAGCTTTTCTTTTCTCAAGAAAAGCCATAACCCCTTCTCGAGCATCTTCTGTTGATCCGGCCAGCGCCTGCCCTGAAGCCTCACATTCTAAAACAGAACCAAGATCCATGTTTAGCCCTTTATTCATTATTTTTTTAGCGATCCCAAATGCCATTGTTGGTCCCTCAGCCAACTGTTCCGCTAGTTTGTTTACTTCATCATCCAGCATGTTCAATGGAACTGATTTGTTCACTAACCCAATTCGCTCTGCTTCTCTTGCGTCTACTCTTCTTGCTGTAAAAATAAGTTCCTTAGCCTTAGCTAACCCAACCAATCGTGGCAAATGAAATGATGATCCCCCATCCGGAATAAGCCCTATCTGGCTGAAAATCAGGCTGAACATGGCTTCTTCTGATGCGATAATCACATCAGCACTCAATGCCAGACTGCACCCTATGCCCACAGCAACCCCGTTCACCTTAGCTATCACAGGTTTTTCCAAGTTGGTTATGGCAAGAATAGCTTTGTGAGCCCTTTGAGTCCAGAACCTGATATCCAAGAAGGCTCCTGATGCTGCCTTTGCCATATCAGCAACATCTGCACCACTGCAGAAAGCGCGACCAGCACCTGTAATTACCAAAACTCTTACTTCACTCTCTTGACTTACCTTTTCTATTCCATTTCCTAATTCCTCAATCATCCTCTCGTTGATTGCATTCAACTTATCTGGGCGATTCAAAGTTAATGTGGCAGCATTTTCGTCTATATCCAGGATAACATGCTTATAATTCATCTAATTTTCCTCAATTCAATCTATACTGACTGATTGACGCAAATACTTTTCCTGATATTCTTCATAAATTCAATAAACAAAATACCCTCATAAAAGGTCAAAAGTTATTATCTTGATATCAATTCTACGTCTTTATGGAAGCTCTCGACTTTATCCTTACCATTGTTTTGGTAACTGCTTCAGGAGCCTTAGCTCCAGGTCCTTTATTTGTGGCCAATCTTTCAAAAGGATCCAAGTATGGAGCCAAAAGTGGGTTCATATTTTCATTTGCTCACAACATAGTTGAGTTTACCCTCGTTATGCTGTTAGCTTTTGGGCTCCTATTCATTACAAATCATGCTCGAGAGTCAGTCAAATTTACAGTTGGTATTGCTGGAGGCATCATGCTAATAATTTTTGGCGTAATTCAGATTTACAAGTCAGTAGGTTCCCAACAGGAAGCCTTACTTGCACACGATGAAAGGGAGTTTCGAGGCCTGCTAGTTCTAGGTCTAACTCTTACAGGGTTGAACCCTTTCTTCATTATCTGGTGGCTTACAGCTGGGGCTCAGCTCATAATTATTTCCTTAGAATTCGCTTCAATAGCCGGCGTTCTTCTTATGTATGTATGCCATGTTTGGATGGATTATCTCTGGCTTATATTAACTGCTCAGCTAGCCAAGACAGGGATGAACATTGTGGGATATAAGGGATATAGATTTCTGATCGCTATTTTTGGTGGTATCTTGATCTATTTTGGCCTTACCTTTTTATCTAACTCTCTCTTACAATAGCGCTCAGAATAGATTCATTTTTGTCTTTCTTTAACCTTGACTTCCATTACGATGTGTCCCCAACCTCCACATCCTAATCCAACATCAAAACATCCAGTTCTGTTGTATTTTATTTTGTTGGGATCAATTCCAGCATAGATGAGTTCGTCGATCGCGAAAATGATTGGAGTCAAACGCGCCAAAACAAAAAGGCAAATCCTTTTTGGACTCTTTCTAGTCAGAAGATTACCTGCACCATCAAACACAAATCTATCACCAACTTGATGCTTGCTATTACAGTTCTTGGATTCCACAACTTCAGCAACAATAGTTTTATTCAGCAACACCTGTCCCTTCTCAAGAACCGCGGTGTTTCTTGGATTATCCCTAAACCTCTTCATCTCTTCATCACTATAGCCTAGATGCTCTTTCATATACTGCCAAACGCTTTCATCAACTGTCATCTTAATCACTGCATAGACTTTCTGGATTTCTACTTATTATTCTGCCCCTCGCCATCAATGTTGAAAAATCAACTAAATGATGGTTAAAACTCACTTTTACAATAGCTTTATCTACAATTATCATCAGAGTGGCCAGTCAATGGTGAAAAAGTTGAATGTTCTTATCATTTATGATTCGAAGACTGGAAACACGGAGAAAATGGCTCTTGCAGTGTCTGAAGGAGTGAAAGAATCAGGCTTAAACACTATAATGAAGCGAGCAGATGAAATAACCAATGAGGATTTATTGAAGGCTCAAGGAATAATCGTTGGATCACCAACCTACTATGGCCAAATGTCAACCAAAGTTAAAGCTATGTTTGACGAATCAGTGAAGATTCATGGAAAACTAGAAGGCAGAGTAGGAGCAGCCTTTACCAGCTCAGGTGGAGTTGCCTGTGGCGCCGAAACTACGATTATCTCAATTTTGGAAGCCATGCTTATCCATGGAATGATTATTCAAGGAAGAGCCAATACTGCTCATTATGGTGCAGCAACAGTTGGAGAACCAAAAGAAAAAGATAAAGAAAAGTGCAAAGAATTTGGGAAAATAGTTTCAAAGCTCGTTTTGAAATTATGGCCCTAAGTAACTGAACCAAATAGAAATACATTTATCCTCTTCTACACAACCTTCCGACGTCAAACCTTTGTGAGAGCCAATGAAATGGAAACTACAAAAGTCCCAGGAACAAACAAAAAACATGAAGTTCTACTATACGCTATCAGCACCTGCGTATGGTGCAAACGCATGAAAAAACTCCTGCAAAAAAACAACATCGAATACAAGTACATAGATATCGACCTTTGCAGCGAAGAAGATCGCCAGAAAATTAGGGAAGACATCCAAAAAAGGAAAGGACGCCTCAGCTATCCAACATTAATCATAGATGACACAACTCTAATAACCGGATTTAAAGAACCTGCAGTCAAAGAGGCTCTAGAGATTTGAATACCCTAGAAAAGGTTAGACAAAGAGCAGAGAAAGATGCAGAGAGAAATAGCTACTTTCTAAACCCCGACCAAGATTTTTTACAGGACCTTCTGGAGGGCCTTGAGCAGAACGAGGAAAGGTACGGCTATCCTTCATGCCCCTGTCGATTAGCATCAGGAAAAATTGAGTTTGATAGAGACATAATCTGTCCATGTGACTACCGAGACCCAGACGTTGAAGAGTTTGGAACATGTTACTGCGCGCTTTACGTAAATCAAGACGTATATGACGGAAAAACCACGATTATACCAGTTCCAGAAAGAAGGCCTCTAGAGAAACAAGAAAGAATCTACTCAACATTGAAAACCAATAAAGAACCTTTAATGACTCCTAAGAAAACTTCAACAGGATTACGACTATGGTATTGCAGACAGTGTGGCTACGTGTGTTACAGAGAAGAACCACCACATATCTGCCCTATATGCAAGGCTAAAAAAGAAATGTTCACAGAAATACCATCATAATTTGGATCCAAACCAATCTACTGTAATTGAAATTATGACAACCTATTCCTTTTAAGCGTTTACGCTGCTTCAAAAAAAATATCCCTAGCAACAACATAGGCACGCGTTATGAAGTTTTTATGGAGAAAATAAATTACTAACATTTATCTAATCTTCTAAAATTATTCGTGCAACGGAGGTTTATTATAGAAGATTTTTTCAAAAATTTTAAATCTACTTTACTCCAACTAAGAGTCGAAGGGAGAAAGCCGTTTCTCTTTCTGAAAACGATTCTGTAGACTTCAAAGACAGTCAACGATTTCTCCTTTCAAGACACCCGCACACGCGGGACGCCAAGAAATGGCGGAAAAAAACAGAACTCAAGTGATGGAGTATGAAAAGAGTAAAACAGACACTAACTATCAGCCTGATATTTCTAGTCTTACTATTGTCATTTACTCTGCCTGTTACAGCTGCTGGTGGAAGACGTGGCACATACATCTTGATAGTAAGAGACAATTACGGTGTTCCCCATGTCTATTCCCATAACAAGATAGGTTTAGCCTTCGGAGCAGGTTATGCCATGGCCCAAGATAGATTATGGCAAGCGGACATATTCAGAAGATCTGCCTTCGGAAGCCTTGCAGAACTTGGCTTAGCAACTATAGAAGACGACTATGAAGTCAGAAAGTGGGGATACAGTAGGGAAGAACTGCGAGAAATATTCGATAATTGGGTACCATCCAATCCAAGGGCCCAGCTCAAAGAAATGTGGCTGGCCTTTATCGAAGGCATAAACCTTTACATCAGCGATGCTATGGCAGCAGCCGCCTACGGCGACTTGTCTCTTATACCAATTGAGTATCTTCCAGGAGTAATAACTCCAGACGGCCTTCTACCAATTGAACCTTTTTCCATTGAAGATAGCGCCGCAATAACAGTGATGATGGCATGGAGATTTGGTGGCACCGGCGGCAACGAACTACGCTTCATGGCTGCACTTGAAGCTCTTCAAGATAAACATGGTGATGAACTTGGTTATGCCATCTTCAACGATCACTTCCCATTAAATGATCCAGGAGCAGAGGTAACGATCCCTGACACCGGATGCTGGCTGCCTCGAACCTGCGGAACTAGTCCTGAAACCCAGTGCAGTATTGGTCACGTCTATCAAGAATATAAGGAAACTTTAGAAGATCAAACACAACTGCTTAATTCACTAGGCATACCCACAAAATTCGGAAGTAATGCATGGCTGATCCGTTCATTTAAATCCGCAACCAGAAACGCTATGCAAGTTGGCGGTCCACAGATGGGCCATTCGATCCCTCAAATTGTACTCGAGATGGGACTACATGGGGCCGGGATCAACGCTGTAGGCATGATGATGCCCATGGGACCAAGCATTTTGATCGGAGTAAGTGAATTTGGCGCATGGACATCAACTACAGGAGTCTCAGATGTCATGGACACTTACATAGAGGTCTTGAACCCCGCTAACCACACTGAATACCTCTACAACGGGGAATTCGTGCCAATGGAGGTTAGAACAGAGACAATTTATGGCTACAAGAAACTTACACACGAAGACCGAGAAGTCTACCGAACAGTGCATGGACCAGTTTTCATGTGGGATCATGATAACCATCTTGCCTTCTCAATGAAGACCCCATACTACAAAAACGAATTACAAGCAGAGGAAGGGTGGTCGCTCTTCCAACAAGCAAGAAACATTGTGGAATTCCAGAATGCAGTAAAAACAGTACAACCAGCTCACAACTTCTTCTGGGTAGATAGAAGAGGAAACATTGGCTACTGGCACGCAGGAACCTTTCCGATAAAGCCAACCACAGGGAAAGATGAAAGGTCGATTGACGTGAGGTTACCTCTTTGGGGAACAGGAGAAGAAGAATGGATAGGCGTCACTGGTTTCACCGAGATGCCAAGATGCATAAATCCTAAACAGGGTTGGCTTGCCAATTGGAACAACAAACCAATTGCCAACTGGCCCTTCGGAGAATCAGACACAGGATGGGGAGAAGGACACAGAGTTCACGAAATAATGGACACCATAAGACGTCTTCTAGCCACAAAAGGAAAGATATCCTTTGAAGACATGAACCTAATCAACATCCTAGCAGGGTACCATCACAACCCCGGCACAAGCACCTCCACCATGAAACTTTTCAGAGACCTATTAGAGGCTGCCATCGAAGCAGCAACCACAGATCCACAAGTCGCAACAGTACTTCCTTACCTCCTATCTTGGAATCACTTATACAACGATTTAGAAGAACCAAGATGGCCTAATCCAGCTGCCACATATGATGATCCCGGACTAACGATCTTTGATACTTGGTACGAAATGGTGCTTGAAGAAGTGTTTGACGATGATCTGCCCTCATTCGCTGAAGTTGGACCCATCCACCGTGAATACGCAAGTGTATGGCCTAGCACCCTCATCCATGTGTTCGATGGAGAAGACTCGAAATTACCCCTCAACTATGACTACCTCAATGGTGAAGATAAAAACGGTTTAATCATTCGAGTGTTAAAATGGGCTATCGGCAATTTAACAGCAGATCTTGGACCAGACATTAGTACATGGCTAACCCCTGTCCGAACAGTTACCTTCGACCAGATGGGCGCATTACCAACACAGACAATGCACTACATGAACAGAGGTACATACAACCAGATAGTAGAGATGCCAAGATTCTCTCTATGGTATCGACCACCACATGCAGTCAATGTGATCCCTCCAGGCCAAAGTGGGTTCATGAGTCTGATAGATGGCGTGCCCATTCCGAGTCCACACGCATACGATCAATTATTGCTCTATGAGACTTGGACATACAAACCAATGTTATTCCGCTTCTGCGATGTCTACAATGTAGCTGAATCATGGAAAACCCTGTTCATCCCATAGACACAAGCAACCATAACCCCTTTTTTTATGTAACTCACTTCACAAATCATAAGTATATTAAAGGAAATTTCAGTGATATGAGGGAATTTGCATGTTTCTACAACTTCCAAAGAAAAAACTCCTTGAAGTTCTGAAAAACCTTGCACACGTGTACAGCTCTGCTTGGTTTAAAAGTGAAAAAATAGTTATAGAAAAGTATGGGTTAGATGCAACCTTAGGAGGAGAGTTCCTTCAGCTCTTTAGAGATTTCGGGTTTCGAGAAGCAAAGAAAATGGTAGATCTTAATATCATTAAAAGTTCAGATGCTGACTCCATTATTAAGGGATTGAGTCTATCTCACTGGGCCCTGTTCGAAAATATCGAACTTGAAAAGATCTCCAACAAATCAGTTAGGATGAGAACCCTTGATTGCTCTCGACAAAGATACGCAAAAAATCAGTGGGGTTCAGAATATCCTTGTAAAAACATGGATTTCTCAATAGAATCACGAATAGGCTTTGTTAAAGCAATAAATTCTCGAGCAGAAGTGAATTGTGTCTTTTGTCCTCCTGATCCAAAACCTAAAGACGTCAACAAGAAAACCTCATGTGAATGGCTGATAACCACCCCAAACTAGACCTCTTCTAGGGAAATATGTTTTTCACTTCCTTGCGAAAATTGAAACGCGCGCGCTATAATCAACTACTAGAAAA
>JASFPN010000001.1:0-123558 GCA_050115965.1 Candidatus Bathyarchaeota archaeon | reverse complement strand
GGCAAAAACATTATAGTACTATTGGTCTTTGCGTGGCGCAAAATTGATTTTCTAGAGGAAATAAGATATGTATATACATGGACTCAAAAACAGTGAGGTAATTAATCTGAGAAATACAGGACTAGTCTTCGGGCCTGTTCCTTCGAGACGTTTAGGAAGAAGCTTGGGCATAAATAATATTCCAGCGAAAACCTGTTCGTATTCTTGTGTTTATTGTCAAGTGGGAAAAACAACTTGTATCGCGCGCGCGGAAAGGTCAAGATGTGGGAAATGGTGAAGGCAGGTTTACTGCTTGATATATTAGGCTGTTTACTCACCATCTTTTTAGCGCTTACGGTTTGGAACCTACTAGTTTAATACACTCTCTCGCGCGCGCAGTAGAAGTTGAATGGGAAACAGCAACTGTGAAATAGGCCATTGCACCATCATAAACTCTCATACGTGCACTCTGAAAAAGCTGTAGATCCAGATGAACCGGATAACATGGTAAAATTCAGGTATGCAGCGCGCGCGAAAACAGTGTAAAGGTGGACACATCTCATATAACAATGGAGAGGGAGGCCTAAAAGAAAGACATGAGAGGAATATTGGACCAAATAGACAGCTGTATCGAATGCGAAGTTTGTATGAATGTTTGTCCTACTTACACGATTACTGGTCGGTCTCTGTTTTCACCAATGCATCGACTGAAAACAGCCAAAAAACTATTCGAGGGAGAGGAAGTCAATGAGCAGATGGTTGAGAGTCTATACAACTGCGCCGAATGCATACGCTGTGAGACCGTGTGTCCGGAAGAAATAGAAATTACCAAAATCGTGAGTAGATCTAGAAACAAACTGGTTGAAAGAGGCTTAGGTCCCTTAAAAAAACATAATAAGATAATTGGGGCCATCTTACACAAAGGAAATGCTGTAAACGGAGATCCCAAAAAAAGATTGGACTGGTTGCCGAATAAGTTCCTCCAAAAGAAGTCTGACACTCTCCTGTATTTGGGTTGTCTGTCCTCCTACTTCTTAAAGGACATAGCAGCCTCCTCTTACCTGGTCCTAAAAAAATTAGATCTCGATTTTATGATTCTTGAAGATGAGGGATGCTGTGGAATCTATCTCTACGAATCTGGACGACCAGACCTTGCCAAGGAGATTTTCCAAAAAAACGTGGAAAGATTTGACTTTCTAGGCATCCGCAGAATAATCACTCCTTGCAACGGCTGTATGCAGTGTTTCAAACATCATTATCCCGAGCTGCTTGAGGAAACAAGCTTTTCAGTACATCACGTTGTAGAAGCAATCTACGATTCACTGAAAGGAAATCCTGAAGTTTTAAAGAAGAATCAAAGAACTGTCACCTACCAGGACCCGTGTCGCCTCGCCAGACTGGAAGACATCACTGAGGAGCCGAGAGAAATTCTCAAGTGGTGTGGAGCAGAGTTAAAAGAAATGGAGGAGAACAGAAAAGACGCTCCTTGTTGCGGTGCGGGAGGAGGAATCCGTTCTGTATACAGGGATCTCTCAATGGAAATGGCCTTCAACCTATTGAGTATGGTGAAAACAGAATCCGTTGTCAGCACCTGTCCCTTCTGCACCTTCAATCTAAGCTATACGAGCAGAAAAAAGGAGCTAGGAAAGTCGGTGACTTACTTTACTAACCTAGTACTGGAATCTTTAAGGTAGAGCATAAATCTTTAATCATCAAATTACACAGCAGAAATGATAATAACTATAAATCACATGCGCCCGCATACGTGAATTATGCACACGAATTCTATCACATATCGCCCGCGCTTGATGGCAACAACTACTTCCAAGCTGAGTTAACGATTGGCCTGGTGTTTCGGAGGTGTGTAGTTGTCGTCTTGTGTTTTCCCAGTTTTTTCTGGGCGACGCGCGCTCTCATCTCGAACAATCCACTATTACATTTAGCGCGCGCGCGCGACTGACATGTCCACATTTTAGTTTGCCGATTAAACCGCTAATCATGGAATCAAGAGATGCATCCCTAATAGTTATAGATAACCCGAATAATCCTTCCGGAAGGCTTCTTCTGGATAGCAGGTCAGTTAAGAAGCTTTGTGAAAGTACAACCGGTGTAGTTCTGATAGATGAAAGCTACTACGAATTCTCACGCTTCACGGTCGCTGACCTAGTAAAGAAACATCCAAACCTAGCGGTCACTAGAACCTTGAGCAAAGCCTTTGGATTAGCCGGATTAAAACTGGGATACATGGTAGCTGGCGAAACTGTTCTAGATCTTCTATCTCCCGTAGACCTCCCACTTAGACCTTCCAAACCAAGTATATATGCTGCGATTGAGGCTTTGAAAGATACCAGATACGTGAAGAGAAATTTAAGGTGGATAGCGGAGGAGAGGGAAAGGGTGCGAAAAATTGTAGATGAGATAGGCTTAAACGTATTTCCCAGTTGCACAAACTTCTTATTAATCCGTACGGACGTACCATACGCGGCTAGAAGACTTAAAGAACTGGGAGTAACAGTTTTTGACCCTTCAAAACAGCTTCCATGCGAGTTCATAAGAGTATCTATAGGACTAAAAGAAAACAATGATGCGTTCTTATCAGCTCTGAAACAAATTCTTTAGAAATTTTCAGCCGGTGCCTACAGCTACTAAGGTAGATGGATCCATTTAAGCTTACATGCATTATTGGATACATTGTAAAATGATAGAAAATCCTGTCAAAAGGTTGTCAAACCCTTTTTCAGGAATTAAAAAAAATTAACACCAAAGGAAAACAGGTTGTTACATCCCACCTGTTTGCGCGCGTTACATGCTCTCTAGATTGCTGCATGATTCGAAAAAAGCTAAACAGCATTGGCTTACATACATCCGTAAGAGATGGTTGTATTGTTTAATAAAATTAGGTATCCGCGATATGCTGGAAGCTTTTATCCTACTATACAAAAGGAGCTAAGACAGAAGATCGAAGAATGTTTCGTCCATAGGTATGGTCCTAAAAGTCTACGCGCGCGAGGTCATAATTTGTTTAGGAATTATTGGAGGATCAGGATCATTGTTCCAATTCCAGCTAGCATTAGAAGGAATTGCTGTATAGCTGATTGGATTCCTTGTTTTTTATGAAGTTCAGGATATAGGTCTGTCATTGCGATGTAGAGAAAACTTGCTGCTGAAAAAGCCATAACGAAGGGAATTGCATAACGTATGACATCCAAGGCGTAATACGCCAAAATCGCTGCTGGGACTGTGCTTAGACTCGACAGAGTATTCAGAATTATTGCCTTTCTTTTTGGATAGCCGCTGTGAAGTAAAATTGCAAAATCACCTACTTCTTGGGGAATCTCGTGTGCTATTATCGAGATTCCTATAGCTATGCCTATAGGTATGGAAGATAGGAAACTTGCAGCGATAACTAGGCCATCTGTGGCATTGTGAAATAAGTCTCCAATCAGAATCATGGGTCCTGCTGTACCATGCACAGGACATTGATTATCATGACAATGACGCCAGATCACTAGTTTTTCTAGCAGGAAAAAGATCACAATTCCCGTTAGTATAGTTGATAGGATCGGAAATGGTGGCATTTTTTCTAATGCATGGGCGATTAGGCCCAAAATTGATGCGGTAAGGAGAGTCCCGGTAGCATAGGATACTAAACAATGAATTAGCCGCTTCTGAATCCTTTCTCCAAGAAAGAGAAAAATAGCAGCACAGATAATCGCACCAATACTGCCTAAAATGCTGAATAATAGAATCCATAACAAGGACATTCGCTGTTACCTGACCTATCGCTTTGTACATGCGAGAGATATATTTTGTCTCTATTTACAAATTATGCATAGTTTTTAGGACCTGAACATAAACAGCTGCCAATATTTACTTAAAGATGAAGCATAAGAGTATCCATATATCTGGAAGTACATTTGCTTCAACTAATTTCCGGATATGATACCACACTGATATTTCTTAATGGTTACCATTAATGTCTTCTTAGCCAGACCAACACAATCGAGTTTCTCTTTCGGCACGCCTCCAAGAAAATTAATTATGTCTTCTTCCGTTATTTTATTAGCTTCCTCTAAAGTTTTTCCTTTAATCATCTCTGTCAAACCTGATCCTGATGAAAAGGCGCCTACACAACCCATTGCCAGAAACTTGGCTTTTCTGATTTTGTTGGATTCGATCTTCAAGAAGATTTCCATAGTGTCACCGCATGATCCTGTATAGGTTGCATGCACACTTGGATCCTTCACTAATCCAACATTCACTTTATTTAGATAATATTTAATGGCTTTCTCTGAATAACCTGATTTTCTTAGTAACTTTTCAAGCTCGTTCATGTTTCCATCAATCTATTAACAATTACCAGTGTGTTCCACAATGAGAAGATCTTGCATGTCATAGCTGATATGGTATGGACCAAAGCGTCATAAGGGCATCTAATATGTACCTGAAGGCTCTTGTTTGGGTTACTCTCCCAAGGATTTTTCCATTTTCTATGGCATAGACTCGCCTTATGGATTTCTCAACCATAAGTTTCATTGCTTCTCCGATTGGCTTTTCAGGATCAATAGTAATTAAAGGTGAACTCATGATTTCTTCTACCTGCATAAGTTCTGGAGCAAACTCTTTTAGGATACACTTTCTCAAGATATCCCGTTCAGTTACAACTCCTTCAGGTAAACCTCCTTTTTTAACAACGATGGACCAAACATTGTTTCGAATCATCTCATGTAGGGCATCTATGACTGTCTTTTTAGAATCAATAAAGACTACATCCCGATCCATTGCGTCCCTTACTTTGACTGTTATTTCCATGTGTAATCATTTTTATCTTACAGTATGTATAATATAATCCTATGTTCACCTGTAATGTTACCTTTTAACCCTTTCTGGATCATTTTTTAGCCAATTTGTAACATATGTTCAGACATAGTGTCCATACTGGTTATCAAATAAGCGCGCGCGGTCGATTTACTAAGTGAATAATGCTTTTCTGAGCTGGCTCTGTATTGGAGTTCCTAAACTGGTACGAATTCATACAGCTTTGATATTTCTGGGTTGGTTTTTCCTTCTTTGATGAGTTGAAAGTTTACATCCACAATTACCGGTTTCTCAAGGAGATATTCTGCATAAGCAATTCGGAGTGAATCGTAATATCTTCTAGCTATTGCATGATCATGAGCTGAAAGCTTTATGATCAGGTCATATTCTCCATTCACATAAAGCACATTTGTAAGATGTACATGCTGTTTGTATGGTTCACCTTTTAACATTCTATTCACCATTAATTGTGCTAACTCCTTACTCATCGGTTTCATCTTCATTAATATCATATATGATACATGGTTTGTTTTGGTTTCATCAACAACTGCTGTGTAGCCCCATATGACGTTGTGTATCTCCAGCTCCTTCTTTCTTCGCCAGACTTTTTGTCTATAGCTTCCAAGTCTCCTAGCAATTTCCCGTGCACTTTTAGTTGGGTCTTCAATAAGAGCATTCAATATGTCATCTTCGTGATAACGCTTGTTACGTTTAATAATTATTTGATCCATTTTCATATCACATGTAACATTTTTAATGAACATAACTATATAGTATGTCTCAACATATAAAACATATTAGTGAAAAGAAATGAGAGGAAACGTAATTTCTAGCGCCATAATTCTGGCGTATTTTTTTAGATTTAATAATAACCTGAAAAGGAGGTGAGAGTTTTTGCCAGATGAGGATTGGTGGTTAAATTGGTATAAAAAAAGAAGATATCCATTCTTTAGAAGTGGTGTTTTTGGAGATATTGAAGAAGTTTTTAAAGAAATGGAAGAAAGAATAGAAAGGGAGTTTAGTAACTTTTACAGAAGAACCCCTAAAAATCTTATAAGAGAGCGAACATTACCTGATGGCTCCAAGGTCCAAGAATTAGGTCCATTCGTCTATGGCTATAGTGTGAAGATCGGACCAGATGGAAAGCCTCGGATTAGAGAATTTGGTAACATAAAACATGAAGCCAGATTCGGTAGACCCCGTATCAACATAAAAGAAAAACGTAAGCCTCTCATAGATGTAATAGCTGCCAACGATGAAGTTCACATTATCGCTGAACTGCCTGGTGTTCGCAAGGAAGACATCATGATTCGTGGAACCGAAAAAAGTCTATCAATCTCAGTGGATATACCTCGACATAAATTTTATAGAGAAATTAGGATGCATGCGGAGGTTAATCCCCAAAAAGCCAAATCCACATACAAAAACGGAGTGTTAGAAGTAACTCTTCCTAAAAAGAAAAACGGAAAAATCAAAGGAGAATCAATAGAAATTGAATAGTTCAAGTATCTCCTTTCTATTCCTGAGTAAAGGGCGATCATACGTACATGTTGACCCAAATAAGCTAATGTACCTTATCATGATCGCTTCGATTTTGTTACTTAATAATACTGGAAGGTCGATAATATTCTTATTTGTTACATGTCTTCATAACATAACTATATAAATGTCTCAATGTATCCTTTTCATGGAGACAAGCATCACATGAAGTATACAAGATCTATAAACAAACTGGATTGCAATAGAAAGTTGAGTTTAGATTCCAGGTACATAAAATATCAAAAAACAGATCAATCAAGTGCTATTGAGTTTTTCATCCTCTCTTTTTAAATCTGACAAATCCGCTTATTTCGTAAACGCTTGTCTCCCTTTTTCCTAAATTAGATTCTAATGTGCGTAAACAGATTTTATTATGGCTCCTACATATCCGACCATGAATAGACGGATTAGGTGATCAATAATCAAACAAAGTATCCACTATGTCATTTTTGCAAGAAACTGTTCGCGCGCGCTAGAAGAATGGGCTCAACAAACAACATATAATAAAAAACATATAGCAACGTTTGTCAGAAAATTGGTAAACTATCTGAAGCCTAAAAGTCCGCGCGCGCTACGTGTACACAGACCAAGGCTTTTAATCTTCCTTTATATTACCTCCTTCCTAGGAGAATTTCATTTTGGTTATTGCCGGTCTTGATAGGATCTTCAATCCAAGAAGTATTGCTGTAGTTGGAGCCAGCAACGAGGAAAACTCTGTAGGATATACATTAATCAAAAACCTTACAGAACTCAGTTATGAAGGAAAAATCTATCCAGTCAATATCCAAAAAAATAGAATCATAGGCCTTAAGGCTTATAAAAATGTAAATTGCCTTCCAGAAGTCGTAGATCTCGCTATTATCGCTACCCCCGCTAGGACAGTTCCTGACATTGTGGAACAATGTGGAAAAGCAGGAATAACTGGACTTATCATCATTTCAGCTGGATTTAAAGAGATTGGATCTGAAGGAAAAGAACTTGAGAACCAAATTCTTGAAATAAGAAAAAAATATGACATGCGAATTATCGGACCAAATTGCTTGGGAATTATTCGCCCAAGTAATAATCTAAATGCCACTTTTGCTACAAGAATGCCAAAGCCCGGTAACATAGCATTCATTTCTCAAAGCGGTGCATTATGTACTGCTATTCTTGACTGGGCTATACATCAAACCATAGGTTTCAGTAACTTTGTCTCCATAGGCTCAATGATTGATGTAGACTTTGGGGATCTGATAGATTATTTCGGAACTGATCCAAAGACTAAAAGCATATTAATGTACATTGAAGGGCTGACCAACGCAAGAGAATTCATGAGTGCAGCAAGACATTTTGCTAGGACCAAGCCAATAATCGTCGTAAAAGCAGGAAAGTTTGGTGAAAGTGCAAAAGCTGCTACGTCCCACACAGGATCACTCACTGGTGAAGATATGGTCTATGAAGCAGCGTTCAAACGTGCGGGAATAGTAAGAGTTGATGAAACTGCTGACTTGTTCAATTGTGCTGAAGTCTTAAGCATGCAGCCTCTACCCAAAGGCTCCAATCTTGTCATCATAACAAACGCGGGTGGTCCAGGTGTTATGGCAGCAGATGCGCTAATAGCGAAGGGTGGAAAGCTGGCCAAATTAAGCCAGAAAACCATGAAGACTCTTGACAGGATATTACCACATTACTGGAGTAGGGGAAATCCTATCGACATTTTGGGAGATGCCAAGCCCGACAGATACAAAGCCGTGGTAGAAACCTGTTTGAAGGATGAAAGCATTGCTGGTCTATTACTGATTTATACTCCCCAAGGTATAGCTGATGCTGCTGAAATTGCTAGGAACATAGTTGAAATATGTAAGAAGAAAACTGATTCATGCGGAACATTACTGACATCCTTTATGGGATATGCTGATGTTGAAGAGGCGAATCGAGTTTTCACTGAGAATGATATTCCAACTTACTCTACACCTGAACAAGCAGTCGCTACATTCATGTATATGTATCAGTACAAACGCAACCTTGGACTATTATATGAAACACCTGAGGAACTGAGTGTAGATGTTATTCCTCCAAAACGCCCAATCATGGTCATAATGCAGAAGGCTGCAAGAGAAAACCGTGAAGTATTGACTGAGGTAGAGGCAAAACAGCTTCTTGCATACTATGATATTCCAGTAACTAAAACAATCAAAGCAGAAACCTTTGATGATGCAGCTTCTTTGGCCTCACAATTGGGTTATCCCGTAGTTCTGAAGATTCTTTCTCCCCAGATCACTCATAAAACTGATGCTGGAGGAGTAGTGCTAAACATCTGCTCGAAAACTGAACTTTTAAAGGCATATGAACAAATTATCCAACAAGCAAAAGAATACAATCCTGATGCTGAAATCCAAGGCGTTACAGTGCAACCAATGAAACAAGAAATAGGGCATGAAGTTATTCTAGGAGCTAAAGCTGACCCACTTTTTGGTCCTGTAGTCCTTTTTGGAATGGGTGGTGTCGGAGTTGAACTTTTTAATGACGTGGCCACTGGGTTGCCACCATTAAATCAGACTTTGGCTAAGAGAATTATGGAAGAAACTAAAGTTTATCAGCTTTTGAAAGGTTATCGCAATTTGCCTGCAGCAAATCTGAAGATACTCGAAGAAATCATGGTGCGCCTTTCACAGATGCTGGTTGATCTTCCACAACTGAAGGAGATTGACATAAACCCCCTGCTAATTAATGAAGAAGGGGCTGTCGCTCTTGATGCGCGTATATCAATTAACATAGAACGTGTTTTCGCGAAGCATGAACCTAGGGAGCACCTTGTAATTATTCCGTATCCTAAGAAATATGAAACCTTATGGAAACTTCGTGATGGTAGAACCGTTCTCTTGAGACCTATAAAACCTGAGGATGAACCATTATGGTTGGAAATGTTCCAGAGCTTTTCGAAAGAATCGATACGATACCGGTTTTTCAGTCCTATCAAAGATACGCCTCATGAGATGAGAGTTCGCTTCTGCAACATTGACTATGACCGTGAAATTGCGATTATCGCAGAATTAACTGAGAATGGGAAAAGGAAGATAATCGGTGTTGTAAGAGTTCCTATTGAAGCAGACAAGAAGACCGGTGAGATTGCTGTAATCGTTGCTGATCCGTGGCAAGGCTTAGGTCTAGGGTCAAAATTAGTGGACTATGCGATTGAAATATGTAAAGACAAGAACCTCGAAACCATTTATGGTATTATGTTAAAGGATAACCATCAGATAATTAAACTCATTAAGAAGATGGGATTCATCATAAAACACCATGATAATCGTACTATAATAGGAACCCTCGATCTCCGAGGAGAACCATGACTTAATACACGATAAGTGGTTATTTTTCTGGTGATCCTTTATAACAGTTTGAAGAGGGGCATCCGAGACATTTTTGACTCTGAAAAGAAGGACAATCCCTACAATCAACACCACAAGGTGTTATATCTCCCTCTCGATCCCCAATGTGTGTCCGCAAGGGTAAAAACGCTGAATAGTGAACTTTGTTAATAGGGAAAAACTCAGAACGTCGTATTCCTTCACCACTCCTTAAAGAGCACTTCTCCATGGACTCGCTCTCAAGTGTACCCTGATCCTCTGCTAACACAAGAGCGATAAGGTTGTAACCACCCATAGTTGTAAAAAAGTTGATGACACGAGGGCATCTATTGTATCGTTCAATCACATTCCGTATAGCTTCTGCACTTTCCAACTCAAGGAAGATCATTGCTAAGAACATGTCAAGCTTTTCAATGTTGACCAAAGCTGAGATTTGGATAATCCTTTGCCCTAATAGCTTCTCAACCCTTTTCCTAGCACCTAAACCCGTAAAACCTACTTCTCTTCCCAAGGACTTGAAAGTTTTCCGTCCATCAAGATGAAGAGCACTTATTATTTTCCAATCGATACTGTCTAAATTTCGATTCATAATGTTAATTAAATAAACAAAACATTTATTAAATGTTTCCTTTCTTAACAAACTAGTGGTGGTTTACTATGTATACTCAAACCGTGATGAAAAAACAACAGAAGAAAATTCAAATGCAAACAGCGTATGTCATGATAGGTACCGAGAGGGGTTCAGAAGCCCAGATTCTGAAGCGCGTATTGAAGATAGACGGAGTTGAGGAAGCTCACATCGTATATGGCATATATGACATAATAGCAAAGGTTCAAGCAAAATCAATGGCTGGTCTAACAGAAACCATATCAAGACGTATCAGACAACTTAAAAAGGTTAGATTAACATTAACCTTGGTGGTTTACCCACACCCACCTAACATATAATTTCACCCATCTTCAATAAGCTTGCGTAAAGTCACTCCTTTCTGCTTTCGCGCGCGAGCTAGCGCGCGAATCCATTTATAGATGAATGGTCAGTGTTTTTATGGCATTTTCAAACCCAAAATTTTCGTTCGCACGCGCGGAATGCGGGAAGTTTGAGAGCATTTTTAATATTACACACATGAAATATCTGAAATCTAAATGTTTTCCGCAAAAGGTTCTACAGTATATTTTATCACTTAACTTTGGTTTTTTTCTTTATTGTTTCTCGTTTCTCTATGGGTATTGGCCCAAATTTATTAATTCGTTCAGAAAATCTGATGAATAGTTCTGCAGCTTTCTTGTACACAGGTAAGGGAATATAGCTATAGCGTAGACGCATGCCTTTGACACCTAGTTCTACTAGAGAACGTCGCATTTCGATCATTCGGTTCTTGGTGAACTTTTCGTGTATTTCTTCCTGTCCTTCAATCACTATTATTCCATCAGCTCCGAAGGCGAATGCTTGGAGTAAATATTTTAGGCTTAAGATTGCTGTTGATGGTATCGGGATAATGTGTATGTTCTCTGGATAGTTGGTGCGATCAAGTCCTAGGAAATCTATGCCTGTGTATCCAACATTCTTGTCAACAAAGACAACTATTCTAGTTTCATTTGGTTCCTTGTCTGTTAAAACACCCTTTAAATGAGCTATTAACTGTTTGTTGGTTGAGTTCCTGAAGTCGATCGCTTTTTGAGGACAAATAGGTATGCAAGCACCGCAACCAGTGCACATGAATGGGTCGATCTTTGCCTTTTCCTGATCAATAGTTATGGCGTTAACCGGACATATTGATGTGCAATCACGACAACCATTGCATAAATCTGTAATTACGTAGGCTTTCTCAGGGCTAGTGGTAATGTACTCACTTTTTAGGAAGAGAGAAGCTTTTGAAGCAGCTCCCAAAGCATCAGCGACAGTGTCACGAACATCTTTTGGACTAAATGCGCATCCACATGCGAAGACTCCTGTAATCAAAGAGTCAACAGGATCAAGCTTTGGATGTCTCTCCTGGATGAAACCATTCTCTCCCAAAGAGAGCTTCATCTTCTCAGCTAATCTAGCAAGCCCTGTTGATGGAATCATTGCTGTAGCCAAAGCGACCATATCAAACTCCTCCTCTGTCACTTTTCCTGTTAGAGTATCTTCAGCTAAGACAACCAGCTTATCATCCTTGTTTTTCCAAATATCTGCTGCTTTTCCCCTTAGAAAGATTACTCCTGCTTCTTGATCTCGCCAATAAAGCTCTTCATAGCCCTTGCCGGTAGCTCTAATGTCTGTATAATAGATGTAAACATCAATCCCTAGCATCTTCTTAAGAACAAAAGCCTGCTTCAATGCATACATGCAACATATGCGGCTACAATAAGACATGTGATTTTTATCCCTTGAACCAGCGCAGAGAACTATGGCTATCTTTTTTACGTCAGCACCATCAGATCGTTTCACGTAACCACCTGTGGGACCTGAAGCAGAAGTGACTCTTTCCAATTCCAGCATGGTTATGACATCTTTATAGATACCATATCCATAGTTACTCAGCTTTGTCGGGTCATAAAGATCATAACCAGTAGCCACAACGATTGCTCCCACCTTTAAATTCAATGTTTCCCCTTTGTCATCTAGACTTATCGCCTTGGATGGGCAGAGTTGTTCACATTTTCCACATTTAGTGCAAGAATTAAAATCTATAACGTAAGCGGAGGGCACAGCTTGTGGAAACTCTATGTAGACAGCTTTACGTTTTGATAAACACTCATTAAATTCGTCCGGGACCACTATGGGACAGACTTTGGCACATACACCACAACTTTTACATTTATCCACGTTGACACCACGGGGTTTCATTAAAACTTTGACATTAAAATTACCAGGTCGCCCGGATACTTCCTGCACTTCAGCGTAAGTTAACAGGTTCACGTTAGGGTTTCTACCTACCTCAGCCATCCGGGGAGTAAGTATGCACTGTGCACAGTCCAAGGTAGGAAAAACCTTGGTCAACTTCGCCATGTTGCCTCCTATGCTGGGTCTTTGTTCTACTACGTGAACCTTGAAGCCTAAATAACCGAGTTCCAGAGCTGCAGATATTCCAGCAATGCCTCCGCCTATTATCAGTATTTCTCTTGTTCCTTTTTCGCTGATGGTTTCTAGGGGTTCCAATTCGCAGCTTTTTTTGTATCCGCCCCTGACGAGGGTCAGGGCTTTCCTTGTGGCTTCCTCTGAATGTTTCGGGCCATGAGGCCAAGAACATTGCTCCCTTATGTTCACAAATTCGAGCATATATGGGTTAAGACCTGCTTGTTCAAGAACACTTTGAAATGTGGCAAGATGCATTCTTGGTGTGCAACTGGCGACTACCACTCTGTCCAGATCATGTTTCTTTATTGCGTTTATTATCATCTCTTGAGCTGGTTTTGAACAAAGATATTTGTTATGTTTAGCTACTACGACTCCTTCCCAGTTCTTAGATGATTCCACTAGAGCCTTGACATTCACGACATCTCCTATGTTTCCGCCACATTCACATACGAAAATCCCCATTTTCAAAGAACTTTTTTTTATCAACAGACTTCTATCCTTTGGTTGGTTAATTCATGCTCAGGAAAATGTTCAATCGTACTTACAAACTTGGGATTTTGAGTTTCGGTTATTATGCATGTGCGTGTTTTGGTTATCTGGGTGAAGTTCTCCCACCATCTTCCGATCAATGCGATCTAAGCTTGAGATCATAAAATCTAAGGTCATAAGTTAACTAAGTTAACAGAATCTTTATTAAGTGTTTCCTTTATTAACAGAGATATAGGTATAGATAACTTAAATTCTACTTAGAGTTCATATACCCCTAAGTTAAACGAAAATTCAAGGAGATAGATCAAAATAGCAGACCAATCACGTAAGAATCCACAACATAAAACTCTTGCCAAAATGAAGATCGGTCAAAGAGCTAAGATAGTAAGACTGCTTGTCAAAGGTCTGATTCGCCGTCGTCTCCTTGATCTTGGACTTCTTCCAGGGACAGAAATAAAGACCATAATGAGAAGTCCTTTAGGAGATCCAGTGGCGTATGATATTCGAGGTTCTTTACTTGCACTAAGGTCAAAGGATTCCTCGAAGATTATTGTGAAACCATTGTCTTAGAATCTTGATGAAGGCAGTAGTTGACATGGATGCCAAGAGGAAAAGTCGTGAATATTACCCGGAGAAACATGAGGATTTAGAAAAGGGTTATGATTATTTAGTTGCTCTAGCTGGAAACCCGAACACTGGAAAGAGTACAGTTTTCAATACCCTCACCGGTCTTCGCCAACACGTTGGAAACTGGCCTGGAAAGACAGTTGCGCGTGCTGAAGGTTCCTTCAAATACAACGAGAAAAGATACAAACTTATTGATCTACCTGGAGCTTATTCTCTACTGGCTACAGCAACAGATGAAGAGATTGCCAGGAATTTTTTATTATTCAGTCATCCTGACGTAGTGGTTGTCGTGGTTGATTCGACAACCCTCGAACGAAACCTAAACTTGGTTTTGCAGGTTCTCGAAATATCCAATCATGTAGTTATTTGTCTAAACCTTATGGACCAAGCAACTAAGAAAGGCATAAAGATTGATGTAAAACAGCTATCGCGTGATCTGGGAATTCCAGTTATACCCACAATCGCCAACACGGGCAAGGGCTTAAATGATTTGGTAAAATCTATTGCTGAAGTTGCATCTGGTAAAACATCTACAAGTCCACACCATTTTCCCCTCAAGCAGAAGATCCAGAACACTGTCAATGAACTGATTCCCCAAATTAGAAAGGTGATTGGTGACGTACCGAATATCAGATGGATAGCAATGCGTCTACTAGAAGGAGATGCAAGAATTATCGAAACGATCAAAAGAGGAGAGTTAGCATCGTTAATTCATTCAAGCAAAGATGCTAAAGTATTGGCAGGACCAACAGAAGACGAATTGGAAGAATTCTTTAATCAAGTTCATATTGTAGCATCCTCCCTTAAAGAAACTCTACATGACCTCATTGTTACTTCAATATATGCTGATGCAGAAATCATAGCATCCAGAGCGATCACTAAACTCGAACCTACTAAGGATTTTGACTCAAAGATTGACAGAATATTAACTTCACGTACTCTAGGATTCCCCATAATGATTGCTCTTTTACTGGCTGTCTTTTGGATTACGATAGAGGGTGCGAATATTCCATCACAGCTTTTGGCGGAGGGTTTCTTTTGGGTTGAAGAGCAGTTATCCCTTTTGTTTAGATGGTCGGGGGCTCCTATGTGGCTTGAAGGAGTCCTCGTTCATGGAGGCTTTAGAGGTCTCGCATGGGTTGTATCAGTCATGTTGCCGCCTATGGCGATTTTCTTTCCCCTATTTACGCTTATTGAAGATTTGGGTTATTTGCCGAGGGTTGCTTTTAACACTGATCGCTTCTTCAAGTGGGCTGGGGCTCACGGAAAACAATCTATTACTATGTGTATGGGATTTGGCTGTAACGCTACAGGGGTTATCTCCTGTCGAAGCATTAATTCACCTCGAGAGCGGCTTATAGCCATTTTAACCAATAACTTTGTGCCATGTAATGGTCGTTGGCCTACTCTTATCCTGATGGCAACCATTTTTGTGGCAGCAACGTTTCCACCTCAGACTGCATTTCTAGTAGCATCATTTACGATTCTCATCATCATGGCAGTCGGCGTCTTAGTAACATTTCTTGTGTCAGCCCTGCTTTCACGAACCTTACTCAAAGGAGAAAGTTCATTCTTTACCTTGGAAATGCCATCCTATCGTCGACCCCAGTTGCTACGTATCCTATATACCTCGTTTATAGATCGGACCATAAAAGTTCTATATCGTGCAGTGATTTGGGCAGTACCCGCTGGAGTACTTATCTGGATCTTAGGAAACGTGTCTGTTGGTGGCACGACTTTGATGAGTCTTTCTGCAGATATTCTTTCACCTATTGGATTAGTAATTGGCCTTGATGGAATGATTCTGCTGGCTTATATCATCGCTATTCCAGCCAACGAGATCATTATCCCAACGATCATTATGGGTTATATGGGTACCAGCATGATGGCTGAACTTACAAGCACTTCTGAACTTTACGCTCTTTTTATTTCTCAAGGTTTTACTATCGTTACAGCAATTTGCCTGATGCTATTTTCAGTTCTTCACTATCCATGTGCAACTACAACCCACACTATCTGGAAGGAAACAGGGAGTTTGAAGTGGACAATATTATCTAATCTGATTCCTCTTATTGTTGCATTCCTAGTTTGTTTTGTTGTTACTCAAATCTTTCATATATTTGGACTTGGTTAAATGCTAAGGGTAGACTGGTACCCATTCAGACTCGAATTGTCACTTACACGTAGTTTAGTGGACGATCCTTTCTACTAGTCCATTTTGTCAAAGGTATAGGCCTTTCCCAGATTCTTCGATCGCGCGCGCGCGTAATGCCTGCTTTAGGATGAGGGCATCATGGCTACTCCACACTTTGGACATTTTGTTGATAGACAGGGGGTTCCCCTGTTGTGGGGTGTCTTGTATTTACATTTAGGACAAATGCAGTAAACTGGTCCGCCAATACCTTGACGCTGACCACCTCTTCCTCTGCCAAAACCTCTACCACTCATATTACTCACCTCATTTTCCTATTGACTTCCAATTCACTTTGATAGGTCATGGGTAAGGCGCTATTATTTATGAAAGATAGTGCAAGTATTAGAGTCGCGCGGTATACGTGCTAAACATATAGACAATGAGATTCTCTTTATCCGCAGCTTGAACAAGTTCCACTTGATCCCGTGGTGCCACACACCATACGATTTCCAGCCCAAAGTTTTTTCCAGCACTCTTCACAAACCATGATTCGACCCAAATCTTTGTGGTTTGCGGAAAGCAAAGTCATTTCTTTCCCATTTTTTTCACAAAGCTCACATTTCCCCATTTTTTCACCTTTTAAATGTTATACTTAATGTTGAAGTTACTGTAAAAATGTGCTTATGCATAAAAATAAACTTTATGGCCGTGGTTTTTACTTATGGATGTTCCTTTAATTTCGCGCTCGCGGAAATAATCTTTTCATAGATGTTCCTCAATATAGCTTTAAGATCTGCATACAATATGCTTGGGAGAACATGCAGCGGCATATTTTACAATTAGAATTTATAACTTTCGACACACTTGCTTCCCGCGTACGTTGAATAAGCATAACTATGATTAATAGACTATTTTTCTTTCACTTCTATCGCATTAGTGGGACAGTGCTTTTCACATTCTAGGCATGCAGTACAATTACTTGGATTTACAACAATGAGTTGGTCCTCAAAACATTCTAAAACGGAAAACGAACAGACTTCGATACACTTCTTACAAGTAATGCAACGTTGATAATAGATCTTAATTTCTACGACCATTCGTTGACCTCAAACAGTGCAAGCTTGAAATTTCAATTGTAAAGTATAAGGTTGGTTAGCCAATAGAATTTAGCGTGTGTGCAGTTTTTTTAGAAAAGTATCTTGAATATTCGATGATTTCTGTGGATAATCGAGAGAATAGTGAATTCCTCGGCTTTCCTTCCTTGAAATGGCTGAGTCAATAATAAGCTCTGCTACCAAGACCATGTTGCGCAATTCAATTAGCTCTTCTGTAATAATGAAATCCCAATAATATTGGTTTATCTCTTCCCGTAACAGAGTGATACGCTTTTTGGCGCGAGTTAAGCGTTTGTTAGAACGCACGATTCCTACATAATTCCACATAAGACGACGAATCTCATCCCGATTTTGTGTGATAACCACCGCTTCGTCAACATTCACAGCATTTCCTGATTCCCATGGTACGAAGTGCTGTAAGGGAGATTCGTCCCTTAATATTTCATTGCATCGTTTGGCTGCATAATGAGAGCAAACTACTGCTTCTAGCAAGGAATTGCTGGCTAGGCGATTGGCTCCGTGAAAACCGGTGCAAGCAGTTTCTCCAATAGCGAACAAGTTCTCTACATCGGTTTCACCCGCAATATTTGTATGCACACCTCCACAACAATAATGGGCTGCTGGAACCACCGGGATGGGATTCTTTGTGATATCAATTCCAAATGACAAGCATTTTTCATAAATTCCAGGAAATCGAGATCGCACAAATCTGGAGTCTTTAAATGAAATATCAAGAAACACGTGGTCCTCCCCACTTTTCTTCAATTCTTGATCAATTGCTCTCGCAACTACATCTCGGGGAGCTAGTTCTTTCATGGGATGATAATTCATCATGAACTGTCTTCCGCTATTGTCTTGAAGTACTGCTTCCTCACCTCTGAGTGCCTCGGAGATTAGGAAGGATTCTTCCTTAGGATGGAAAAGGTATGTTGGGTGAAATTGGGTGAATTCCATATTCATAATTGTGGCTCCTCCTCGATATGCCATGGCTATTCCATCTCCAGTGGCGATTTCTGGATTTGTTGTATGAAGATAAATTCTTCCAATTCCCCCTGTTGCCAACACAGTTAATTTCGAATTAAAGTTCCGGACTTCAGAGTTTACTGTATCTAGAGCATAACAACCCAGACAACGATTATCTTTCACGACAAGATTTATGGCAATATGGTTTTCATAAAGCTTGATTGATCGAGTTTTGGCAACCGCATTGAGGAGTACATATTCTATCTCTTTTCCAGTAAGATCTTTTACGTGAGCAACCCGTCGTCTTGAGTGGCCTCCCTCCATTCCTAGATCAAAATCGCCTTTTGAGGTTTGCGAAAATCTCACTCCAAGTTCTGTAAGTTCTTTGATCCTTGCAGGTGCTTCTCGCACAATCTTCTCAGCCACCGCTTTCTTACTTAAACCATCGCCACAATTCAGAGTGTCTTCAACATGTTTTTCAAAGGAGTCAGAGGAAGATAGAACTGCTGCAATTCCACTTTGTGCATAATTGGTGTTTGATTCTGCTTTCTCTTTCTTGGTGATTATGACTACTTGGGCGAAATCAGCTATCTTTAGGGCTAAAGATAAACCTGCGATTCCACTTCCAATAATAAGAACATCTGAAGCGACATCTGGAACGCCCAAGTTAATCACTATTAGTAAAGACTTGTGCGTATTAAAAAGAGGGAGGTTAGATGTTGATTATTCGATCATAACTGAGAACCAGATCAATTATTTCAGGGTAGTCAAGAATCTTCACGTCTGTGTATATCCGGTTTATTAGTCCTCGCAATTCCACATCTTTCTTTACTGTGAAGACTTGTGTATCCTGCTTTATTGCTTCTTCCAGAATTTTGTTATCTTCTCTTCCTTTGCATGCAAAGTAGACTGCGTCTTGTAATAAGCAAATTCCAACTTGGTTCTTTTTTTCTTTCAAAGCAAACTTTATGCTCATGAGGTCCATATCTGTTATGAAATAGAGTATTTTTTTCATGGAACATCACCTAAAAAGTTAATGTTGTATCAGCGTTAGTGATTATGTTGTGGATTTCAGTGTGCTCCTTCAATGTTATACCTTTCACTAAATCTCCTTTTGTTAGTCCTCGTCTTTCCAGTGATCCTTTGTCTATAAAGATTGGAATTTCAGTTTCGTTTAAAAATTCTATGTGATGTTTGTAGAGTGTCATATCCGATTCCTTCAAAAAGGCATAAACGCTTTCTTCTATAGATACAACTTTTGTGTCTTGTGCACTTACAGCAACCGCCACCCGTAAACCTTCAGCTGGATACAAAGACCCGTGTGGTGGTTTCTTCAATATTATAACAATTTTTTTTGACATGATATTTAAGCTCCTCAAGAGATTACTAGGACTCTGTCAGATTCCTCAGCCATGTCTGCAACATCAGGTGTTCCAGCTTTTTTAGCCCCATCAATGAATGTTTTAGTTCCTCTTACAAGCATACAAAGGGTGCATAAACGAACCTCTGCTCCTTTTGTAATCAGCTCTGCGAACTTCTCTTCTATGTTATTTACACCTGGAACTTTCTTTTGTCCTGTTTTTACACAGTTTACCGCATCCATATAGCAGAAAATCTTCACATTCACGCCTTTTTCTAAGGCCGCTTTTGCTAGTTCAACCACTGTCTCCGGGCTTTCAGATTGATAGGGTCCAGAAAAAAATAGAAAGCCTATTGTTGACACGCTATCCTCTCATGAACATTATGTATGCTGTTGCCCAGCACCCTAAGACTATGAATATTCCACCAAGTATGCTGCTTAATGCTAGTTGTGGTATACCTGTTAATATGTGGCCAATGTTACATGCAGTTCCGATGACTGCTCCGATACCCATGATTATTCCACCAATGAATTGCTGTATTAATCGCCTTGCATCTGGTGCTCTTAACTTGAACTCACCCGCAATAATTGCAGCAATAGCAGCACCCATCACTACGCCAATTACCAGAAACGTAAACCAGTTCAGTTTGTTAGCATCACCCGTTATTAAGGCATTTAAAAAGCCAAACCATCCGCCTGAAATTCCTAGGGCGTAATTTTTGAAAGCAATGAAAGCTAGTATACCAACGATTCCCACGGCAATACCTGTGACCCACCAGTTCCAGCCTGCCTTGAAGATTTTGTCATAAAGTGTTCCTTCCACTTTCGTCTCTTCATCTCTGCCTTTCCATATCAAAACAGCAATGACAATGACAGCAATGATAGCAACGAAAATCCATGGATGCAACCCGAAAATATTTGCCAATGTTATGCTTGAACTTCCTTCCTTAACTAAAGGTCCGGGACTAATGCCTAGATCAGTTGTAGTTATTGCTGTGTTAGATTGTAGATATGATTTTAACTCTGATAAAGCACCTCCAGATGTTATGAGACCACCGATCATTAAGCCCAGCAAAGCAACAAATGACCCCACCATACCTTCTCCAACTCGGTAAGTCGTTCCACTAGCACAACCTGCAGCAAGAACCATTCCGATACCAAAGATGAAGCCTCCAAAGATCATTGCACCCCAGAACATTGGTTTAGGATTTAACTGAATCAGTCCCATTGTAGCAGCAAGGTGGAAGCCAATCATTTGTACAATAATTGCCAATGCGACTGCCTTGAGTAGCTTGTAATCCTTCATTAATATGATGTCTCTAAATGCCGAGTTCATGCAGAAGCGCCCTCGCTGTAGTACAAAACCGAAGATTATACCTATTACCAATCCAGAAAGCATAAGCGAAGTATCTATCAAACTCACACCTCTACTTGGTTTTTATGAGTATTCGCCATTCGCCTGTTCCTGTTTTTTCGACTTTCAAAACTTCGTGTCCTTGTTTTTCAACGGATCGTGGTATCCGCTCTACAGACAAAGGATAGTCGATCAGAACTTCTAGTATTTCACCTGATTTCATTCCCTTAATTTTCTTCTTAGTTTTCACATCAGGATATGGACAGACTTCTCCTCTAACATCCAAGACTTCAGTTGGTTTCAAATCTGAACTCATCTCTTTTTTCTCCTTTCATATAGTCGTTTTCTCAAGCTTGGATTTAGTGCTTGCACGCGCGCGCGCACGCTTGAGAAAGACAGTTCAATATGTAAACCATATTAATATTTTTTGTTTAAAAAATAAACAAATAACCCGTGTATTTTGGGTATTAGTATGCGCGACAACATTATAAGTTTACTATCCAGATTATTTATAATAGCTTGACATCTGGAAGTCTGAAATCTTGGACGATTCTAAAGGTGAGTCGGTGAATTGTTTTATCTGCCGTAAACATCGCAGAGAAGTCTCAGTAATCGGTGGTGCAATCTATGAGGATGATCTTGTCTATGCGGGACATGTTAAAATTCATGAAGGAGAGTCTACTGCATATCTAGGTTATTTGATGGTTGAAACCAAACGACACATTCCAAGCTTAGCAGAGCTAACAGAAACTGAAGCACAGGCGATGGGTCTAATAGTCGCATATCTTAGTAGAGCTTTGAAAACGAGTGAAAAAGCAGAACATGTCTATGCCTTCGTATTAGGTAACCATGTACCCCACTTACATGTTCATGTCATACCGCGATACGTTGGAACTCCACGTAAATACTGGGGTACAAAAATCGGTGAATGGCCTAGGGCTCCTAAAGGTACTCCCAAAGAGATTGAGGCTACATGCATCCGTATTCGCACTTATCTGAAAGATTTGATAAAAAATAGAGAGAGACTTACTAGGCGTGTCCAGTCATGAGTAAGGAAAGCGCCATAGAAGTCTTTGGCTTAACCAAACGCTTTGGAGAACTTGTCGCCGTTGACCATGTTGCCTTTGAAGTCAAGAAAGGAGAGTTGTTTGGCTTTCTAGGCCCAAATGCAGCAGGTAAGACCACCACGATCCGAATGCTAACTGGCGTAATAAAGCCAAATGAGGGAAACGCTCGAATTTTCGGTTATGATATCCTAAACGAAGGACTAAAATCCAGGCAATTAATGGGAATTGTTCCCGAAATGTCGAATGCCTATGTTGATCTTTCCGCTTGGAATAACATAATGCTGACAGGAGAGCTATATGGGATTCCGAAAAAGGACAGGCAAGCACGAGCAGAAAAGCTTCTTAGGAAGGTCGGACTTTATCAGAGAAAAGATCATCTGGTTAAGACCTTCTCACGAGGTATGAAACAGAAGCTATTGTTATGCATGGCTTTGAATAATGAGCCACGAATTCTGTTTTTGGATGAGCCCACATCTGGCTTGGACGTGGAGAGTCAGCGGCTTATTAGGGGCATGATCCGTGAACTTAATGAAGAAGGAACAACGGTTTTCCTGACTACACATAATATGGAAGAAGCTAACCAGCTCTGCGATAACATAGCCATAATCAATCATGGCAAAATCGTAACGATTGATAGTCCTGAGAAGCTCAAGTTACGAAGCAGTGGACTACAATCAATCGAGATCAGCTTCAATAAAGAGGTAGAAGTCAAAGAACTAATGGAGATTCAAGGAATCAATATGGTAAGGAAACTAGGAGACAAGTGGAGACTTTATGTGCGTACTCCAAGTGAAGTAATTGTTAAGTTAGTTGAATTCACCAAGATAAGAAAAATGAAGATAATCTCTATGAATACTCTAACACCTACTTTAGAGGACGTTTTCCTTAAACTCATTAAGGAAAAGGAAAAGGGGAAAGCCTATGCCGAATAGTCTTTACTTGAGTCAGTTTAAACGCTCTTTCGCGATTGTTAAGAAAAACATTAGAATTTACTATTCTAAGGGACCAGTGATTATCTTCGGCCTTTTGGTTCCATTTTTCCTGTTTTTATCGTTCTATGTAGGAAGAAATCTGCCTATTGAAGCTGTTATTCCAGGATTGCTGGGGATTACAGCTTTTTTCACAGCGACTTCGGTGGGACCAGCCATCATTCCCTGGGAAACCAGAGCGAAAACTCTGGAGCGACTTATTTCCTCTCCAGTTTCTCTATGGGCAATTTTCCTTGGTGATGTCCTCTCTTCTTTCCTCTTTGGGGTCTTTGTGTCAGTCTTCCCTATTACTGCAGGTGTCCTTCTCGGGATTGAAATGACCAACTTGTTAATTCTTGCCTTAGGTGTTGTTCTTGCGACATTCTGCTTTGCGTCTTTGAGCATACTTCTGTCATCTTACCCGCCAGTAGATACTCCCGCCTCGGTGATGATGATCTCCTCCATGATCAAATTTCCTTTAGTTTTCATTAGTGGAATCTTTATCCCCATTGAAGATCTTCCATTCTGGGGGAGACTGCTATCTGCGATTTCCCCATTAACTTATTTCACTGATCTCGCAAGTTATTCTATGCAAGGTAGGAGTTACTATCCAATCGCATTGAACTTCGCTGTTCTCATAGTGTTTTCAGTGGTTTTTCTAGTTCTGGCGATTAAAATTCACGAGCAGACTATGCCCAAAAGACTTTAGGGCTGTGCAATAGGCAGAAAATACAGTATTTGCTGGTAAACGGGTATACGCGCGACTCGCGCAAAACATGCGATATGAAGTAATTTCTATCCAGCCTTCTTTGGCGGAAGCTATCGCCGGTCTATCAAGAATAATCGTATGCACTAAGAAATAAAAGCGAGCTCATCCAAAGAGTTTCTAATTGAGGCGAAAATTGTGACAAATATTATTCGGGTAGGTATTACGTTTCCTCCAGAACTTCTCAAAGATCTTGATAAAATTGTCACGGATATGGGCTATAAGAGCCGATCAAAGGCAATTCATGACACTGTACGGACGTTTGTAAATGAGCAGAAATGGCTTTCAGATGTTCAGGGCAATAAGGCAGGTTCAATTACTATGATGTACCATCATGAGATGAGAGAGCTAGAGTCTGATCTAACTAACACTCAGCATCAATTTGAATCCATAATCTGCGCCTCAATGCATGTACATATAAGTGAAGAAAAATGCTTGGAAACGATTGCTGTGAGAGGTAGAGCAGAAGAAATCAAACAATTAGTTGATAGGCTCAAAGCTAGACGAGGAGTGGAAGAAGTTAGGCTTAACATCTTTTCAATTTAACTCGCGTGCACGCTAATTAATTTTAATACATCACAACAAGAAAATATTGGGCAAAATCTTATATGTTAACTAGTGTATTACATTTTTGCAAAAAAGTGTTACTGGAGCGGGTTTGGTGACTTATTTCAGAACACGGGATTTAGCTTGTGTCTCGATATTTGCAGCGTTGTGGGGAGTTTTAAACGTGACAATATCTCCAATGTTTTTTCAAATATTTCACCTGCCTTTTGCCTGTGATCTCATAGGTTTCTCATCCCTAATTCTTGCTGTATGGTGGTCAAGAAAAATTGGAACAGCCTCATTTGTTGGATTTATCGCGTTGATAATTAACATGATAGTAAGACCAGCTGCCCTTCAATTCTTTGGATTCTTAGCAGCATCAATTCTCTTTGACGTGCTCACCTTTGCGAGCGGATATGATCTTATTTTTAAGAAAAAACTTATTGGTTCAATAATTCTATTCGTGATATCTGTAATATCAGCTACTTTTGCAGGTTTGATAATCGGATCTTTTTTTATGGTGCCAGCCGCTTTAATCCAATGGGGTGGCGTGTTGGGCTGGTCAGGATTACACGCCATTGGAGGTGTTATCGGGGGAGCAATAGGTATTACCATAATAAATGCCCTTAATATTCGAGGTTTTAAAAATGAATGATAACATCAATCCTAAACAAAAAGTAGCTCCTGAATTAAGATCTCAGTTGGAAAAGGCTGCAGATTTTCATGGTCATCTAGGGCCATTTCTGGTAATTGGCGTTAGAATGGGGCTTATTGGATTAAGAAAGATTGGTAAATATGAAATTGGTCAACTTAAGGTTGAGGTTTCTTTGCCAATTCATGTTCCTTTTTCTTGTATTATAGATGGGATTCAGATCATTACACATTGTACAATTGGCAATCAAAAGCTTTCCTTAAAAGATTCGGATTCCGTTAAAGCCATATTCAAAATTGAGAGTAAAAAAATGGAAATGATAGTTACTATAAGTAAATCGCTACTCAAAGAATTAAAATCCCAGTTATTGGGTAAAGATATACTGGGAGAAAAAATTCATAAATTAGCGTGGAAAGTCGCAGGGCTTTCTGAAGACATACTCTTTAACGTATCCTGAAAAACGTTCCTTGTGTCCTTCTTATTGTACATCGTTTGGAGCGCACGCGCTATTAAAATAATCCTACAGATATTTTAATTCAGTAGATTTGCAAATCGCGTGTGCGCGCAAACTGGAAAAAATAATATTATACATTTAAGTTTATACCCTTGATTTAAAATTTAAAGCGCGCGCGTTAGTGATAATAAGTACTAATACATTCCAGTACATCTATCTTAAGATTTTAAGATTTTTTGGGTATTTCAATGCAAGATCCGTATATAGAATCTTGAAATTTGTCCACAGTTTTCGATAATCCTTCGATACTTCACCAACAGTTTTTGCAGGTATTCCGATAACGATTTTTCCATCTTCTATGATCTGCTTGTTTTTAACGACACATCCTTCTCCAACAACTGACCAGGTACCAACAACTGCATAATCGCTGACAATTGAGCCCATACCTATAACTGCATAATCCTTTATTGTACAATTGTGCAGTATTGCGCCATGCCCTACTGTAACCATACTACCAACTTTACATGTCCCTTTGGGTCTTGCATGTATAACACAATTCTCTTCTATACTTGTTTTATCCCCAATCAAAATTTCACCATAGTCTCCTCTAATTTTAGCTCCGGGTCCAATGTAGCATTGGCTTCCAATGGTAACTTTCCCGATCACTTCAGCGCTTTGACTCACGTAAGTTCTTTCACCAATACTTGGCTTTCTACTCGCAAATCTGTATAGGACCATTATCTCACCTCAAACAGTAATAGCATGCTGATAGCTAGAATATGGGTTTCTTTAGTTTTTTTCCGGTTCTAATCACTCTGCCTGAAAAATTCAGTACAAAAGCTTTGGAAAAAGCCTTCCAAAGTTCTGCTGCTGCCTTGAATCCAGTACAGTGACAGGGCGAAATAAAACCTAAATTGAATTCTTTCAATCCTCCGATTGTTTGCATAAGGTATTCCTGTGAACACCCAATAAGGTGTGTACCACCCACAAATCCATAGATGTTTCTTAAAGGTTTAATTTCGTGGACACATTTCTGAACATATAACAGGGTATTTACGGTTCCAGAATGGGCACAGCCTGTAATAATGATTGGACCAACTTCTTTAACATTCATCCATAATGCTTGATCATCAAGGATTTGATCATCTATCTCTTCCTCGTCCACAACAATGACTCTTCTTCCTCCATTAGAAGGTGGTGCTAAATGCTCAAATTGTGTTACTCTTGGAATTTCGCCTGTTGTCCAGACCCCCGGTAATATCTCTGTGGGCTTATTGTTGAAAAGAACTTCCCCTCCAGCTTGTTCTATTTCAAAAATTCCCTCATCTTCTGGAACCCCGTGTTTTCGCCGTTTTCCATTTTTATCTTCGTAAAACCGGAGTTGAAACACGTGAGGATGTGCATACACCTTTAAGCTACCTGCAGCTTTTGTGACTTCAACATTTGCTGCAGTATGATCACCATGGCCATGACTGATCACCAAACAATCAACATCACTCAAATTTACTTTTAGCTGTTTTATGTTGTACAATAATGATTTTTTGTGAACACCTGTATCGAATATAACCTTCCGATGGTCTCCATGCCCATCTATAAACTCCAAAAGAAATGAGAGACCCCACTGGCCAAGACAATTGGTCATAACTAGATTATCAACAAGCGTAGTGATCTTCAAATCCTTAATTGATTTCATATTTGTTCACTCTAAGAATGCAGATCTTGTTTACATTAACATGAGATTATTAGATTTTTTATTAGAAATATTTCGACACTATTAGCACCTGTTACAAATTCATGTTAGCGCGCGCGCCTTAACCAAAACAGATAAAAACATCTGGTCGTAACCTGAAAGGCACCAATTGGTTGATTATCTTGCCTGCTGAAATATTTGATCCTGACAAGTTTATCGAGATTAGCGAACGTGCTGAATACTGTGCAGTAAAAAGAGCAAAAGATATTGTGAAATTAAAGCTGCGCACAGCCAAAAGATTATACACGTTGAAGGTTGAACCAATAAAAGCAGAAGAACTTATAAAAAAACTGCAATGCGAAATAATGGAAGTATAGACTCTATCATTGTTCTTCTCTCTCCACGCTCTCCAGATTCTAAAAAACTTGGATAAACAGAGGCTATTGATGGTATTGACAAGCAGGTTTTGTTTGTGAACTTCCAGAACATAAAATAACTTGTGTTAACAACGTAAAGACTGAAATAAAATGAAAATTGCAGTTTCAGGAAAAGGAGGCGTCGGAAAGACACTAATCGCAGGAGGATTAGCATACTCCTTTGCAACCAAAGGACTTACAACGATAGCCATTGATGCTGATCCCTCCCCAAACCTTGCATTGACATTAGGGCTAAAATTAGATGAAACTCGAAAGATCAAGCCAATATCAAAGAACAGTGAGCTAATAGAATCCAAAACAGCAACAGGCTATTCAGGCGTATACCGACTAACCTTCACCGTTGACAACATAGTCCAAGACTTTGCCATGAAGACACCATTAGGAGTTAACCTGATTGTAATGGGAACCGTGCAGGCGGTAGGCTCAGGATGCACCTGCCCAGCAAACGCCGTCATTCGCACAATTCTGCGTCACATGATGGTTGAGCGCAACGAAGCCATCATCTTAGACATGGAAGCTGGAGTTGAACACCTAGGTCGAGGAACCGCAAAACATGTTGACACAATGCTAATTGTTGCGGATGCAAATATGAAAGCACTTGAAACTGCTAATCAAATCCATCAGTTAGCCGGAACAGCAGGTATTCAAGATATCTTTCTTATCGGAAACAGAATAGCAAACAAAGTTCAGGAAGATGCTTTCAAGAAATACGCAAAAAATCATAACCTGAAAGTCCTAGACGTTATTCCCTACGACCAAAAAGTTATTGAGGCAGACATGAAAGGTGAAACACCACTCCGATACAATCAATCAGATGCAGTGAAAACCATACATAAATTAAGTGAGAAATTAACCACAAAGATTAACTGATCAATTTGGGTGACTTAACTCGCAGGAGAATAACGCACCTTGAAAACATTGGTTACAATCGGGCGGGGTGGAACTGGAAAGACAAGTTTTGTTACGTTGATGGCCAAATATTTCATCAATCAAGGAGATACTCCCATGCTTTTGGTAGATGTTGATCCAGACCAGAACCTTGGTGAGATGATAGGGGCTAATCTGGAGGAAGAGGAAAAAAGAACCATTTCTGAACTTGTAATGGAGACCTTTTTAGAAAGAGGAGGAACCACTGTTGGAGTTCCACCAACTGAGCGGATTGAAAGTAGGATATGGGAGAATGGTCTGTATGAAGGGGACGACTTTGACTTCATGGCAATAGGTACTAAATGGGTGGAAGGATGTTATTGTCTACCGAATTCAGCTTTAAAGGGAGCCTTGAATTCTATAACGAAGAATTATAAATATGTGCTTATTGATTCCCCAGCGGGACTGGAACACCTGAACAGACGAATCGCCACGAAGATTGATGATATCTTCGATGTTCTTGATCCTTCAAAGAAATCATTCAACCATGTTAAACGTGCTTTACGAATAGCGAAAGAAGTCCAGATAGATTTCAAGAACTTCTACATTATTGGAGGCTATAGATTTCCAGAGGATCTTGAAGCCAAAGCTCGAGAAGACACAGACCTCAAATACTTGGGAAAAATAGCGTACGACAAGAATATTGAAGAGAATGTTCTACTTGGAAGGTCATTGTTTGATCTACCTTCCAATTCACCTGCTTATCTCTCGGTCACAAAAGTTATGGAGAAAGCGGGTTATACCAAGCAGTAAATTGACGCTGTGACAAATTGATCGACTCGATTCACGAAAATTTTACTTTAAACTGAATCCTAAACATATAACAACATTTCTAGAAAACTTTAAAATAACCCCTTGATAACCTTACATCTTCAAAATCTGGATAGTGTTATGGTTGAGTAGAAAGAGAGTAAATGTTAAAGTCAAAGAATTAAAGACCGGCATGGCTCATTTTAAAGACTTGGAACTTGCAATAGGCAAAGTCGTGGAGGATAAATGGGACGAACCCATGGGACCTACACCTTTCCCAGGGATAACAACTCTAAGAGAGTGGGATATGAAACTTCTAGATCGTTACAAACCATTTTATCTTCCCTTCTGTGATGTTTGCTGTCTCTGCACATTTGGAAAGTGCGACTTGACTGGAGATAAACGAGGAGCATGTGGATTGAACATGGCTGCTCAACAATCACGTATAGTCCTGTTAGCATGCTGTATTGGAGCAGCAACGCACACCGCACACGCAAGACACTTGGTTGAACATCTTATAGAGAAGCATGGCCCGAACAACGATCTTAATGTTGGAGGATTAAATGTAGATGTAGAAGCCCCTGTTACCCGTTTGGTCTGTGGAATTAAACCTGAAAAACTAAGAGATTGTGAAGAAGCTTTAGACTACTGTGAAGAACAGGTTACTCATCTCTTGTCATCCACTCATACTGGACAAGAGGGCAGCAACTTGGACTTCGAGTCAAAAGTATTCCACGCTGGCATGGTGGATCAAGTAGGCATGGAGATCGCAGATCTAGCGCAGATCTCGATCCTTGACTTTCCTAAGGCTGATCCAGAAGCCCCATTGACTGATTTAGGTTTTGGCATCGCGGATATTTCGAAACCCACAATCTTGGTGATCGGTCATAATGTGCCATCCTCTGTTGGAATTATCGACTATTTAACAGATAAAGATCTATTGGGCAAGGTTGAAGTTGTAGGCATTTGCTGTACTGCCCATGATATCACCAGATACAGCTCCATGGCCAAGGTAGTTGGTCCTATTTCATGGCAACTTAGGTACATAAGAAGTGGGCTGGCTGATCTAATCGTGGTTGATGAACAATGCATAAGAGCCGACGCTTTGACTGAGGCACAAAAAGTAAAAACACCCGTAATTGCTTCAAGCCCGAAAAATTGTCTAGGACTGAAAAATCGAACTGAGTCTCCAATGGAGAAAACGATATCAGACCTCATAGAGGCGAAGGTTCCAGGAGTATTAATCTTGGATCCTGATAAAGTTGGCCAAGTGGCAGTCGAAACAGTAATTAAAGTAGCTCCAAAGAGAAACAAATTCAAAATTATTCCTGAAATAGAGAAGATCGTCGAATTAGCTCAAGCATGCACCGGATGTAATGAATGCAGACGAGCCTGTCCTAACGATCAACCAATACCCGAAGCTATGAAAGCAGCAGCAAAAGGAGATCTTAATCCTCTTGCTGAGATTTTAGAGGGTTGTATCGGTTGTGCCCGATGTGACAGTGCTTGCCCAAATGATTACCCATTACATAGTTTCATCGTAAAAGCAGGCGAAGAAGAATTATGGAAGGAGAAGTTCAAGATGCGAGTTGGACGAGGTGCTATCCAAGATGTAGAGATCAGAGAAGTTGGAGCACCTATAGTTTTTGGCGAGATTCCTGGAGTCGTAGCCATTGTTGGATGTGCAAATTATCCTCATGGAGGAAAGGAAGTCGCAGAGATTGCAGAGGAGTTCGCGAAACGCAGATTCATTGTTATTGCATCTGGATGCGCGGCAATGTCCATAGCTATGGTTAAGGATGAAGAAGGCAAAACTCTATATGAAAAATATCCTGGTGAATTTGACGCTGGTGGAATACTTAATGTAGGTTCTTGCGTGTCAAACCCTCATATTGCTGGAGCAGCCATCAAGATTGCTAATATCTTTGCCAAGAGAAAGCTCCGTGGCAATTACGAAGAGATTGCTGATTATATATATAACCGGGTTGGAGCTGTAGGCCTTGCTTGGGGAGCTATGTCTCAGAAGGCGGCGTCAATAGCTTCTGGATTTTGGCGGTTGGGCGTTCCTGTGATTGTTGGGCCTCATGGATCAAAGTATCGACGCATGCTTCTTGGAAGGAAAGATAAAAAGGAGGACTGGTATGTATATGATGCAAGAACCGGCGATAAAGTGTATGTTGGCCCAGCTCCTGAACATCTCTTCACAACAGCTGAGACCAAGGAGGAGAGTATGGTACTCATAGCCAAGCTTTGTATGAGACCAAACGACACACCTAAAGGTCGTGCAATAAAACTAACTCATTATATTGATCTTTACAAACGTTTGTATGGTACAATGCCTGACGATATACACTTATTCATACGGAATAAAACTGATCTCCCAATTACAATGAAGACTGAGATTCTGAAGATCCTAGATGAGAAAGGATGGAAAGAAGTGAAAATACCAGATCCAACACTACTGCCCAGAATGATTAGAACGAGGAAAGGTGAATAACATGAGTGCCAAAGCAGAATCATGGCAGAAAGCTGAAATCCCTGGACCAAAAAAGGCGCTTCTAATCATGAAGCCAGAAGTAGTTGCAGCAATGATAAAGAGAGCAAAACGCCCCCTTCTTATCGTTGGACACCAAGCGGTAGATGACTACTCGAAAGAGGTAAAGATGATCGATTATGCAATTCACATAGGAAAAAAAACTGGAATGCCAGTAGTTGCTACAGCACACACAGTGGGTGAATTCATCAAAAAAGATTTTCAACCTGCAGCTTCCATGCCAGCGATGGACATCGGCGATAGACTCACCGATCCAACATGGAAAGGTTTGGATGGAGAAGGCCCGTACGATCTTGCATTATTCATGGGCCTCCCATATTACATGGGGTTTGTAATATTAGCTGGTCTGAAAAGCTTCTCAACAGATCTAAAGACAATAAGCTTAAACAGATTCTATAATCCCCATGCTTCATGGTCATTCCCGAATATTTCGATTGAGAATTGGAAGGAAAGTTTTGACTTAATAGTAAACAAGTTAGGAGGAACGTGAAAAAATGTCTATGTTTGAGGATATGCCAGTCGAAGTAGGCGTAATCTACGAAGGAGAGCGAATCCGAAGAAAACAGATGTACGTTGAGCTTGGTGGACCAAAGAACAAAGAAAAGTTCGAGCTCACAAGAGTGAAGAAACCAGAAGAGATCGAAGATGGCAAAGTAACAATCATAGGACCAGACTTGAAGGAGATGGAAGAAGGAAAGAACTATGGTTTGGGTATTCTAATCGAAGTTGCTGGAACCCAGCTTGAGCCAGAGCTTGAAGGAGTCATCGAAAGACGGATCCACGAATACTGCAACTTCATTGAAGGATTCATGCATCTAAACCAGCGTTATGACATATGGATGCGACTTAGCAAGAAGTCATTCGAGAAAGGCTTGAACTCCTTTCAGTACATCGGAAAGATCCTGCACAGACTCTTCAAAAGTGAACTGCCAATAATTGAGAAGCTTCAGATAACCTTCATCACAGATCCAGAAAAGATCAAACCCATCTATGAAGAAGCTCTACAGATCTACGAAGCAAGAGACGCACGAGCCCGAGGACTCAAAGACGAAGAAGTTGACCAGTTCTACGGATGCGTTCTATGCCAATCTTTCGCGCCAACCCACGTTTGCGTAATCACCCCCCAAAGATACTCAAACTGTGGAGCCATAAGCTGGTTTGACGGAAGAGCTGCTGCAAGCATCGATCCCAAAGGCCCGGTCTTTGCTATAGAGAAGGGAGAACTACTAGACCCAGAAAAAGGAGAGTATTCAGGAGTCAATGAAGTGGCCAAAAAGAGGACCTTGGGTGAGATTACAAAAGTCTGCTTATACACAGCCTTCGGACAACCCCACACCTCTTGTGGTTGCTTTGAAGGCACAGCCTTCTACATACCCGAAGTTGATGGCTTCGGTATTGTCCATAGAGGATACAAAGACGCAACTGTAAACGGGCTAGCTTTCTCAACTCTCGCAGACTCAACAGCCGGAGGGCGACAAGTTGATGGTTTCCACGGAATATCAATAGAATACATGCGATCACCAAAGTTTCTACAAGCAGACGGAGGATGGAACCGTATTGTCTGGATGCCCAAAGAAGTTAAAGAAAGAGTTAAGGATTTCATGCCTACTGAACTCATTGACAAAATCGCTACAGAGGAAGAAGCTACAACAATCGATGGATTGAAAACGTTTCTGAAAGAGAAGAACCATCCCGTCGTAGAACAATGGACAGAAGAAGCTGTAACATTCGAAGAAGCTATACCTACTGAGACAGAGGAAGCCGCTATGATGCCTGTTGCCACCGCAGCAACACTACCTTTAACAGCAGGTGGCATCAAGATAATCCTTAAGGACGCAAAGATCTACGCCAAGAAAGTAATCATCCGAATGGTTGAAGACAAGAAACCTAAGAAACGGTGAAAGACTTGCCTAAAAAGAAGGATGAGACACCTCAAGGAATAGCGCTAGCCTCACGCATCAGGGAACTTCTGGAAGAATTCCAGGAAGTAGAGCTTGAAGACTTCGAGATGGATGTCGGAGACCTTGAATTATGGCTACAACAAGGAGCCCTAGCTGCACCAAAAACCATCCTACCAAAAATCCTGCCAGCTATGGCCAAACCCCTCAAAATCCTTGATGCAGACTTTGTTCCACCAATTGAAACTTACCCCTCCAAGATCGTGGAAGTAAAACTCGGTGCCACAAGAAGTGAAGGTGGAACAAGGGGAAAAACACTAATCATAGGCGGCGAAACGACACCGGCTTTTTACACCTTTGAAAGACCAACCATTCATCGACCAGTAATCTCTCTAGACGTCTTCGACATGAAAGTTCCCTTAGCCAAGGCTGTGAAAATGCATGTAAAAGAGGTTCTAGAAGATCCCGTAGCTTGGGCCAAACTAGCTGTTGACAAGTTTGGAGCAGATCTCGTTACCCTTCATCTCATCAGCATTGACCCATTACTTAAGGATGCTTCCCCTAGAGACGCCGTAAAAACCGTTGAGAACGTTGTTCAAGCCGTGGACATCCCCCTAGTAATAGGCGGATGCGGCGACCCTAAGAAGGACACAGAAATGTTCGAAGCTGTCGCAGAAACTTTCTCTGGCGAACGATTCTTGATAAGCTCAATTACAAACGACATGGATGTTGAACGCTGCGCAAAATTTGTGAAGAAGAATGGACATGTGGCGTTGTCCTTTACTCCAATGGACCTAAACTTAGCAAGAGAACTTAATCGTAAACTCTACGATTTTCTACCTAAGGAAGACATAGTCATGGATCTTACAACTGCAGCCCTTGGATATGGATTGGACTACGCATTCACAAACATGGAACGGGCAAGACTTGCAGGCTTGATGGGTGACCCTGAACTGGCTCATCCCATGTCTTCAGGAACAACGAACGCTTGGGCAGCAAGGGAAGCTTGGATGAAGATGGGCCCTGAATGGGAACCTCGCGAGATAAGAGGCCCCCTTTGGGAAGTAACCACAGCCTTTACACTCCTACTAGCTGGCGTGGATCTGTTCATGATGATGCATCCAGCAGCAGTAAGAACCCTCAAAGACATGATCAGCAACTTGACCACTGAAGGCACCATAAATCCCGACGAACCCTTAGGATGGGTTTCCAAGACCCTCTAATTGGATGTTGAAAAAATGAGTGAAGAGAAGACCAAAAAGAAAGTGGGCATTCGAGAACTAAGCCCAATTGACATCTACAAACTACTTCCTAGAACAAACTGTAAAGAATGTGGTGAAGAAAATTGTATGGCCTTCGCCACAAAAGTTGTGAATAGAGAAGTATCCATCGACCAATGCACACCACTTCTAAAAAAAGAGAACAAGAAAGCCTTCAAACAATTAAAAGAGATACTTGCACCAGCCATAAAAGAAATTACTCTAGGAGTAGGAGAGAATAGTCGTAAGATTGGCGGAAAACTCGTAATGTACCGTCACGAATTCACATATTTCAACCCAACAACCATAGCAATAGACGTTACCGACAGCATGTCTGAAGAACAAATCATGAAAAGAGTCAAGAAGACAGAACAATTCAGTTTTGATTACATAGGACGCAACCTAAAGTTGGACATGATCGCAATCCGCTCCACATCCAACGACCCAGACAAATTCAAGGCCACAATCAAAAAAGTTGCTGAAACCACAAGTCTTCCATTGATTCTATGCTCTCTAGACCCAGACACAATGGAAGCGGGATTAATGGCAGCTCCAAAAGCCAGACCATTGATTTACGCAGCCACAACAGAGAACTGGAAAAATATGGCTGAACTTGCCTTAATGTACAAATGTCCCTTAGCTGTCTCAGTGCCCAACAATTTGAAACTGCTACGATCCCTAGTGAAGACCTTACTTGCATATGGGGTTAAAGACTTGGTGCTTGATCCTGGCACCTTTCTGGATGAGGGAATTGGAAAGACGCTGAATAACTTCACTATGATACGAAGGGCTGCCACTAAGGGAGGAGACGAACTCTTCGGTTTTCCAATAATAGGAGTACCCATAACAGCATGGTCCAATAGAGGAGAAGACCCTGAGAAGGTTACAAAGTGGAAAGAGGCTTACTCAGTAGCAATGATGATTGTCAGGTTTGCAGATGTTATTATCATACACAGCACAGATGGTTGGAGCATACTCCCAAACACAGTGCTCCGAGAGAACATTTACACGGATCCAAGAAAACCTGTAGCAGTTGAACCTGGATTAAAGGTCTTTGGAACTCCAGATGCAAACTCACCAGTAATGATGACTACGAACTTTGCCTTAACATACTACACTGTGGCATCTGACATCGAATCTGGAGGAGTGAATGCTTATCTTGTCGTCGTAGATACCGAGGGAATAGCAGTGGACAGTGCTGTGGCTGGAAGAAAGTTAACTGCTGAAAATGCGGCTGAAGCGATAAAGAGTTCTGGGATACAGGAAAAGGTTCAACATAAAAAGGTCATAATTCCTGGGAAAGCAGCACGTCTAAGCGGTGAAATCGAGGAATTGAGTGGTTGGCAAGTACTTGTTGGGCCAAGAGACTCATCAAGCATACCAAAGTACCTACAAGACAAGTGGTGAATGACAAGCTAGATATTGTCAACTATCATCGCCTAAGATATTTCTCTAAATATGCTTCGATACTTGGAAGAATGTCTTTAACTCTCTTCCAACGCTTTTTATTGTTAATACACTGCTGAAGCTGAACAACCTCGGAGGGTTTGCTGAAACTTTCAGATTCACCGGTAGGTCTCTTTCTAACAACCTTTATGCAATCATCCACTATGCAGTTAATGACGCAGGCTCCACAATACACACACAACTCCGGTGTTATGCCGACTTCGCCAGCCCTCCAGAACAGGGCATTAGTAGGGCAGATATCCACGCAAATCTTGCATTCTACTCCCTGACAAGTTCGCTTGTTAATGGATATGCTGCCGTTCTCAAAGAACTCCTCAATCCCTATTGTTGCAAGTAGTTCTTTCCTCTGCTTTTTGTCCTCTTTTTCTGATGATTCTGTCAAAAGTTGAAAGATGTCTTGACTGGGGGATTCCTCGTTGCTACCAGGCATGTGTGTTCATCTTATGTTAGATACATTCTTCAAACTCGTAATAAATTATCACGAGTTGAAGATAGTTATCCAAGATAAATATGAGTGAACTGAATTCTAAGCTGCCCCACTCATTCTAATTATTTCCGGTACAATCCATTCAAAACCGATAGCCATAGTGTGAATACCAGCAGCATTTGTTGTCTTTCTGATCTCGCGGACAAGTTCACTAAAGATCTCAACATTTTTTTCCCTAAATGCTTCCTTACTCTTCTCTCTCGCATTACGTAACTGTTCATCTACATCTTCTGGAACTTTAATTCCGGGCACATATCTAATCATCCAATTCATCATAGCCTTTGACTTGAACGGTGCGATCCCAATTAGGACAGGTGTCTTAAGGTATTCTACTGCTTCCAAAAATCGCTTTGCCTGCTCCACACTGTAAACACATTGTGTCTGTATGAAGTCTATTCCAAGCCTTACTTTCCTCTCAATCTTCAATATTTCAGGCTCTAACGGGTTAGCATTTGGCGCTGCAGCAATACCAATATTGAATTTTGGTGGATTCTCGATCTTGTTACCCTTTAGATCAACCCCTTCATCTATCACTTTTCGCATCATGTACGTGAAGGTTGCAGAATCCAGATCGAAAACAGGTTTAGAATCAGCAGTGTCTCCAACTGTGGTGTGATCACCAGTCAAGATCAGAATGTTCTTGATTCCTAAGGCCCCTGCAGCCAGAACATCTGATAACAATGCAAGCCTATTACGGTCTCTAGCAGTCATCTGATAAACCGCCTCAAGCCCAACCTCCTTCTGAATCATGTAGCAAGGTACTAAGGCATTCATGTAGCCGAAGGCTGTAGGGTTATCTGTAACGTTCGCTGCCACCACATGTCCCTTCAATGTTCTAGCTCCTTCTAGAACCTCTTCAAGACTTGTTGTCTTCACTGGCTCCAACTCACCGGTAAAAACAAACTTACCATCCAGGATCTGCTTCATCAACTCTCCATGCGCTTCTCTCTTGAATTTGGTACTGATGAGTTCCTCAACTTTTCCCTTAATTTCTTCTGAATTTATCCCAGCCTTCTCGATAGTTACTTCGCCTCCAAGCTCTCTTGGATGTTCAGAGATTCTATAATCCTGTGGAATTCTGAACTTCTTAAAAATGTCTAGTTTGTCATGTTCATTCATTCGGTTATAGATTAAAACCCATGCACAATCATTCTTCCAGCCGCCAACCTCACATTTTCCATCTGCCTGTCCGCCACAAGGACCATTTAGAAGGCTTTTAGCACAACGCGTTATGGGGCATATGCCACCAGTCTCAAATAGAATGCAGTCTCCACAAGCCCGACACATCTCAACGAATCTACCCTCCTTTGTATCATGCATACCAATGAACATGGTGTCATTAGCTGGGATCACAGGCTTGTTAGAGAACAGATCTGCTATTGTCTGAACTCCAGCACCGCAAGACAGGCTGATAACAGCATCATAACCATTAATTACGGGGTGTAAAGAAGATTGAGCTATCTGTCTGTCACATTGACGCAGAATCGAGATGGCCCTAACATTAGAACCGTTCTCTCCCTTCATTTTTCTATGCATTTCCAGCATAGTCTTCAATATTTCAGCGTGTTTCTCTCCACCTGCTTGGACAATGGCTGCGCAACCATCACAACCAACTATCAGAAGCTTTTTGAAATTTTTTGCCATCTCAAAAATCTTGTTTAATGGCTTCTGTCGAACTATGATCATTCTTCGTGCCCTCCAATAAAGAAATTCATAACAGAATTGGTCTGAAATATAATGATTCCTGCATCAAGTCTGTAAAACATTAAGAGCTCACCTTAACCTCGCCTCTCAACGGATTTGGTCCAAGTTTTTTAAGCTGCTCAGTGAAATCATGCATGATCTCCGCGATCTTCTTTCCTTCACCTGCTGAAGCCCACTCAATTCTCAACCTTTCAGGCTCAATTCCTGCCATCTTAAGCCACTCCTTAACTTGTTTCACCCTCTTCTCAGCCTTTACATTACCCGAAATGTAGTGGCAGTCTCCAATGTGGCAACCTCCAATGAGAACACCATCAGCCCCTAGCATGAAGGCTTGTAGAATATGTTTCTGATCGATTCTCCCACTACACATCACCCTAATGATTCTCATGGTTGGAGGATACTGAAAACGGCTTACACCTGCCATATCAGCGCCAGCGTAGGAACACCAATTACAGAAAAATGCCAAGGCTTTAGGTTTCCCTTCTGGTGCTGGTCTCTCTAAGGCAGCTTTTATCATGGCTGAAAGCTGGTCATCTGTAAAGTGGTTCATGGTTATTGCTAGGACTGGGCACTCAACAGCACAAACACCACAACCCTTGCAGAGAAATGGGTTGACCTCAGCAATCTTGTCAACTTTTATTGCATTATACTCACAAGCAGCTTCACAGTTGGTACAGGCAATACAGAGGTTTGAATCCACTTCAGCTATTATCGGCTCATTCACCACTCTTCCTTTCATCAAAGGAATCAATGCTCGGGACGCAGCGCCTAACGCTTGAGAAATGGTTTCAGACAGTTCTTGAGGGCCATGACATGTGCCACATAGGTGAATTCCATCACTGGCGAAGTCTAAAGGCCTAAGCTTCGGGTGAGCCTCTAAGAAGAATCCCTGTGTCGTTCTTGAGATCTTCAAAGTCGAGGATAAATCACCAAAACTTTTAGCAGGGACTATGGGTGTTGCTAAAACCACTTTGTTGGCTGCCAACTCCAACTCCAGCCCTGTTACAACGTCTTTAACCTTTACAGACAGGCCACCATCAGTTAACCCTACCTCTGGCGGCTGGTCTTCGTCAAACCGAATGAAGGTTATTCCCTTTTCTCTCGCCTCTCTGTAATCAAGCTCATTCTTCCATGAAACTACAACATCTCGATATAGGATGTGCACTTCAGAATTAGGATAAACCTCTTTTACCTTCATTGCTGAATCAATTGCTTCTGAACAACATGTAGCTGCACAATATGTTCGTCCTTCCTTTTCCCTGGAACCAGCACACAAAATCATAACAATGTTCTCAGCATCCATCAACCCTTTATTTTCAACCATTTGATGAAACTCAGAAACTGTAAGAACGCCCTGCTTCTGCTGGTAACCATAAAGCCCCTCAGGTGTGAACTCTTCAGCATCCAATGCAACTACGATGCTGCCTATCTTGAGAGTCTTCGACATTGCACCATGAACAAAACTAACGTCAAAATCTCCAACAGAACCTTTTACCTCCCTCAGTTTCGAGGAAAGTAGGGCCTCGATGTTTTCATGGGTTTCCACCTGTTTGATCAAGGCTTCAAGCATGGTGTTAACATCAATATTCTCCAAAGGAGCAACAATCCCTTCAACGTTTCCACCTAGTTTTTCACTGGTCTCTATCAAGTATGTTTTGAATCCCTTGTCTCCAATGGTCTTTGCAGCAATTAACCCTGCTAAACCACCTCCCAACACCATTGCAGTTCTTGTCACTTCAGTCGATGATCGTTGTAATGGAGATAATAGCTTGGATCTTGCAACAGCCATCTTAACAAGGTCCATCGCTTTTTGTGTGGCTTCTTCAGGATGGTGGGAGTGAACCCAAGAATCATGTTCTCTTATGTTCACCATCTCAAAGAGATATGGGTTGAGTCCTGCTTCTTCACAGGTAGCTCTAAACAAGGGTTCATGGGTTCTAGGGGTGCATGAAGCAACTATGACACGGTTCAATTCATGGGAATTGATGGCTTCCTTAATCTTTGTGACAGCGTCTTGTGAGCAGGCGAAGAGAAACTCCTCAGCATGTGTTACCCCTTCCAGATTCTTGGCAAACTCTGTAATCTTTGGAATTTCAACAACTGATCCTATGTTAATTCCGCAGTTGCATATGAAGACACCGATTCTAGATTCTTTACCAACGTCCATTTGTTCAATTTTTATCTCCTCAAGTTCAGCATTGATGAGTTCTGTTCTGAGTGCTGCTCGAGCTGCAGCAGCACTAGCCTGTGCAACTGAGTTAGAGATGTCCTTGGGTGCTTCGCAGGCTCCACAAACGTAGATTCCTGGAACTTTTGTATCAACTGGAGCTGTGGATCCCAGTGATTCAAGGAAACCGTGCTCGGAAATCTCAATACCAAGAATCTGGGCTAGTTCCTCTGTGCCTTTTCTAGGCACTACGGCTGGACATAGAACGATGATATCTACCTCCATTATTCTTGTTGTTCCATGGGCAGAATCAGTATAATAACACTCCAGCTTCTTGCTAGCAGTGTTGAAGGCTACGCCTGTGGGAAGACCTTTTGTGTATTGTACGCCAAACTCCTCAGCTGCTCTCACAGCAAGTTCGTAATGGCCTTTTCCCGGCATTCTCAGGTCATTTTGAAAGATGGTGATCTCAATTTCCGGGTTATGTTCTTTTGTAACAATGGCTTCTTTTGTAGCGTAGGAACAGCAGAACTGTGAGCAATAGGGTTTCACATCAACATTCCTCGATCCCACACATTGAATGAAGGCTATTCGTTTAGGCTCAACACCATCCGACAGCCTCTCAATCTTTCCACCCGTAGGACCAGCTGCGTTCACCAATCTTTCATACTGTATTGAGGAGAGAACATTGGGAAATCTGCCATATCCTAACTCTGGCAGTACCGAGGGGTCAATTAGATCGTATCCTGTTGCTGTGATTATGGATGCTACTTCGATCTCTAATTCCTCTTCCTTCTGCTCAAAATCTACAGCATGAGATGGACAGAACTTTTCACAGACTTTGCAAACTCCTTTCTGGAAGTAAAGGCAATTCTTTTTATCAATCACTGCAAGTGCTGGTACGGCCTGAGGAAAGGGTATGTAAATCGCCTTTCGAACGTCAAGTTTCTCTTCGAACTCGCTTGGAACTTTGGCTGGACATTTTTCCATACAGACCCTGCATCCAGTACACTTGTCTTCGCTGACGTACCGTGGTTTCTTTTTTATCTTGACAGTAAAGGCCCTGCCATCATGTATGGCTTGGACACTACTCACTTCAGAATAAGTTAGAAGTTCTATGTTTTTGTGCCTGGAAACCTCAACCATCTTTGGAGCCAATATGCAGATTGAACAGTCCAATGTTGGGAATGTTTTGTCAAGCTGGGCCATTCTACCGCCGATAGTTGGTTCTTTTTCAACTAAGTACACTGTGTGTCCTTGTTCAGCAAGATCTAATGAAGCAGTGATGCCAGCCACTCCGCCTCCAATCACTAAGACACTGTTGAACGCGTGTGATTGTTTCATGAATTTCACCGTGAATAGATCTTCAGGTAGAGCTTCCATAAGAACAGAGGGAACTTAAATAAAGTTTACCTGATAGAAACCCAAAAACGTTCGTGTAACAGAATATGCATAAACAAGCGAGATCTGGTAGTCTAGAAACATCAAATCTTTACTGTATCGCCTGTTTTAGGTGCTTTCGCCTTCAAACCCAGCTCTTGCTTGGTCCATTTGGCAAGAAACTTACAGTTCTTTTCTTCTCCATGAACAACGTATATTTCAGGATTTCCACCCAGCTTCTTTAGAAACTCCTTTAGTTCGCTTGCTCCGCAGTGAGATGAGAAATCGAAGTTGTTAACTTTAGCCTTGATCTTTGTTAGTTTTCCGTTCACCATACACACTCCATTTTCAAGTAATTGTCTTCCAGGTGTTCCTTCGATCTGATAACTTACAAGGAATACAGCGTTCTGAACCTTCTTCCCGATCTTGGATATGTAGAATACAGAAGGGCCTCCTTTCAGCATACCAGCCGTAGTGATTATAACTCCTGGCTTCTTGGTGACTTTCCTGCGGTCTTTCCATCCTTGTACCCAGTAGGCTGACCCAAGAGCGTCTTTCAACAGCCGAGGGTCTCGTAGAAATTCTCCATGTTTCATCATGATGGTGTTTGCTCCACGAACCATGCCATCGATCGTTACTCGATGTCTGAAGTTGTGGGCAGCTAGAATGCATGCGATCTCTTGAGATCTTCCAACTCCAAAGGCTGGGATGAGAGCGATGCCTCCGCTCTCTACAATATCCGTTGTTTCTAGTACGAACTGTTTTTCCAGTTCTATACGATCTGTGTGCTCCTCAGCCGCATAGGTGCTTTCTATGATCACGCCATCAAGATCTTTATGCTTCATGGTTGCTCCTTTGAGAAGTCTTGTGTCGTCTGTGTTGAAGTCTCCGGTGTACAGGAGTTTTTTTCCTTCAGCTTCAACCATTATCTGTGAGCTTCCGGGAATGTGTCCTGCGTTTAATAGTTTGAAACTGATATCTTTGACTTTCTTTTTTACTCCAAAATCTAGGTGTTTACTGTTTTTCTTCATGGTGTTTAGTTCTAGATATTCGAAGGGTAGGTAGTAACTGGATAGATGAATGAAATCTGATATTAGTAGTTGATTCAATTCTTGGCTGATCTTGTTGGTGTAAAGTGGTATGTTTTTATATATGTAGAAAATTGGAAGGGCTCCGGAGTGATCTAGGTGGCTGTGGGTTAGGATTAGTGCGTCTACCTCTTTTGACGGTACGTGCATTGGGAATCCTGGTGTATGGTTGAAGATGACGCCGTAATCTAGGAGAACTTGCGTATCGTTGGTTTTAACAGCGATTGCGCTTCTGCCAATTTCGCGTGTTCCTCCTAGGAAATTTATCTGCAGTTTGCCCATTCACTTTCTTCCGTTTGTGCAGTAATCACCTGTTGTACTCTTTTAAAGATTTATTGTTCCTTTGGTGAATCCGACGGTAACATATCCTCTTTTAATAGCTTTTAATATTTCATGAACTTCAGGGGATGACTGGATCTCGGTGTATACTGTCCACATGTCCTCGATGTAGTGAGCATCGCTTCCCGCGACACCTGGTAATTGCATCAACTCAGCGAGTTGAGCAGCCTGTTTGTTCAGGCTTGGTGTTGAAGCTCCATTTAAGGTTTCAACAGAGTCAAAATCATGGTGTCTTGCCAAATCGCCCAATCCATAGCTTCTATAGGGATGGGGAACTATTGAGAGGCCTTCTCTTTCCTTCGCAAAACTTATGATGTTCTTCACGGTCCAGGGTTTTGGAGGCTCTTCTTCAACTCCCAGAATTAGAATATCACCCTCATTTGTGCTTATTTCTATTCCAGGGATTATTATGAGATCCTTGTGTGGTGAAGCCAGCTTCTTTACTTTGGAGTATCCTTTGAGAGAATTGTGATCTGTTATGGCGATGGCCTTTATAGTTGGATGCGCGTGTAAATGGTTCACTATGGTTTTTGGACTGATTATTGCATCAGCAGAGTAGTTTGTATGGACGTGTAAATCAGCTTGAATCAATGCTTCGGTCACTTAAATTTTGCAGTATTCCTTTCAGGGTCCGGTGGATGCTTTTTTCATTCTCTTCTAGTTTTGCATATTCAAAAGCTATTCGCCGTTTTTTACAGGCCTTTTTGGATGCATTCATCAGTTTTCTATTCCATCTCTTAGGATCATAGAGTAATGCAACAGCTTCATAGTTTGTGCTAAAAATGTAATCTGCGAGCTGTTCAGCTACATATCTATTGGTTTCTTCGTCAATGGGAAAGGCTGTTTCATGTTGGGAGAGTGGATAGGTTTCACTTAGTTCCATCGGTATCACTCCAAATGGTGCTGCATAAAAACAAAAATGAATGTTGTTCTTTTGTTGATCGAAGTTCTCTTCAAGAAGTCTTGCTAGTTCTCTTCTCTTTTTATCTCGGCTTGGTTTCATCTGTGTCTTTGGTAGGAGTACCAGAATCTTCGCTTTTTCTGGTGGGGAATATCTCAGCTTCATTTTTTCTCTGTGTCTCACGATCTCTGGGCGTGCGAGTCCTACAGAACTGAAGAAGAATAATCCTTTTCTCTTTGTTGAGGGGCTATGTTTTTCAAGGTGTTTTTTATAGCGATCCAGTCTTTTAACAGCTTGAAAAAGTGCTGGATGGCCATGGGCCCTCATCTCCAAGTGCTCCCATAAGCGGCCATTTCTTATTGCTTGTTTTATCCTTCTAAGCTCGGCTTGACATGTCCAGAGATTATGTTCTGCTAGGAAGATCCTTCTTTCATGGATTGGCATCTGTTTTACTCGTTCTGGAGTATTGTCAACACATCTGGGACATGTGCAGGGAAGAGCTCTTAATTCATCCAGTTTATATGTGCCATTTTCAGTCATGTATCGATCTTCCCTTGCATATAGTACGTAGGCTGCAGAATCAAAGATGTCACATCCAAGAGCTACAGCAAGGCTGAACATGAATGGGTGCCCTGCCCCGAATAGGTGAAGGGGTTTCTGAATTGGCACATTCATCTTGGCAGCCAATATCATATCGACTAGAACGTCAAATCTGTAGTTCTGCATTATTTCTGTAGGGCTTCCTAAGGCGAATATTTCGAAGGGCAGCTTTGCCATTTCCTTGGCGGATTTGGCCACAAGATCTGTGTGAATCCCTCCTTGGATAGGACCCGCCCAGAGGATGTTATCTCGAGTTCTAATCTTAAAGAGGTGTTTACCTCTCTCAATCGTTTTTCTTACTGTTTGCTCTGCATGCCTTCTTGTAGCCTTCCATCCGGTAGGATGATCCAATATTGTGGCTATATCTGTTGCAATATCTTCTTGATATTCCACAATCTCCTTTGGTGTTATCTCGATCTCTCCGTAGATGAGGATCTGGTAGGCTCCTGAATCAGTCATCACAACTCCATCGAAGTCCAGGAATTTATGAACCCCTTTTTCTGCTGCTTCATTTTGGAACCGTTTTTTTAATATGTACGCGTTCGTTATCAACCCTTTAAAATCAAAAACTTCTTTCAGCTTTCTTGGAGTGATAGATTGTATGGAAGGATTTACAACAGGGAGAAGAAGAGGGGTCTCAACAGTTCCGCTTTTAGTAAAAAGTTTTGCAGTTCGCCCAAGTAAATCCTTGTCCTTCACTTCAAAAGTCATTGTTCAGGCCTAAACAGAAACAAAATAGTCATGAATATAAAGGATGTTGATTCGATTAATCGATGCTTCTTCATCTAAACAAACATTTTTATATGGTCTATCTGGCCTGATCTATTCTTTACTGGCAAGGAATCTAATCATGGTTTGCGACGTTGTTAGACACGAGAATCCCGAGCTGAATGATCCTATCTTGATTGAGGGATTACCGGGTATTGGGTTTGTAGCTAATATTGTGGCTTTACACCTGATTCGAGAGTTGGATGCCAAGCTCTTCGCTGAAATCACATCCTCATCTTTTCAAGATTTAGCTGTCACCACTGATGGAGGCAGAACACAGGCTCCGATTAATCAACTCTACTACCATAAAAATGTGGATGGGGGAAGAGATCTGATAATCTGGTATGGAAACACACAAGCCTTAACCACGTTTGGCCAGTATGAGCTCTGTGGACACGTTTTGGACATGGTTGAAAAGCTTGGTTGTCGTTACGTTATTACTTTGGGCGGATTCAGGCATGATGGGCTTGAGAAACCACCCCGGATCTACTGTGCCGCGTCAAATGGTGAAACAATCAAAACCGCCCTAGAACTTGGAGCAAAGATAATGGTGGGCCAGATCTTTGGAATAGCAGGAATCACAGTAGGCTTGGCTGAGCTTAAAGGCATGAAGGCTTTCTCCCTCCTCATCGAGACCCCGGGCACTCATCCTGACGTGGAGGCTGCAAGGCAAGGCTTAGACGCCTTATGTCGATTCCTTGACATCAAGGTGGATGGTTCAAAACTGAATGCTGCAGCTGAAGAAACCAACAGAATACTTGAAGCCTTCGGCCTGATTAATAGGCGGATGGAACGTGAAGACAAAAAGAAGGAGGAATCCGAACTCCGATGGTATGTTTAACCTTTCACATCACTAATGAATTGCTCATACACCCTTTGCACCCGTTCAGCAGCTGGCCCTGAACCTTCCTCAACACCCTTTTCACTCACCTTGACCTTGTTCATAACCCAAATGAATCCTTGATCCTGGTAATGCTTCACCATAGTTGGAAAAACTTTCTCAAGTCGTTTTGCAAGGGCTTCAAGATCAAAGGGTTTCTCAACGCTGAATATCTGTGCAACAACTTTTCCATTTATGCAGGCTCTATGCAAGGTTTTTCCTTCCTCATCCTTTGCTTCTGCCAAACATAGGCTTAAATTATCTGGATGAATGCCCGCCAGAGTTCCGCTATATGTCTTCCCAGATGTAGTCACAACAATAACGTTTGTGTCAACCAGTGAGGCTACTTCTGCGAAGAATTTTCTCTGAGCCATTGACAACCTTAATCCTCCGTCAAACTAACTGATAGAGGAACCAATATTAGGCATTTAACTCTTATAGGTATGCCTGTTAGCGTAAGCATGACTTGTTAGGAACCGAGTTTTTTCTCTTCTAGATTCTGCTTGACCGTAACCATTGTGTTACTTTGCACGTCACGATAAACAACAACATTGGGCCCAATCAAGCTTCCTATTCCTATCTTTACACCTGGCATAAAAAGCGTATTTATTCCAGCTTTTACGTCGTCACCAATAAAAGCACCAAGCTTTTTTCTTCCGCTGTCGATTATTTTTTCCTTGACCATGACTTTGACTTTTCCCGAATCATGGCGAAGATTTGCAGTTATGGTGCCTGCTCCCAGATTACTACGTTCTCCAACAACACTATCACCAACATATGACAAGTGACCAATGTGAACGTTATCCATGATTATGCTGTTCTTTATTTCACAGGCATTACCTACTCGAGTTCCCCTCCCTATGCTAGTGTATGGTCGTATGTACGAGTTTGGACCAACATCGCAGTCATCATCAATGAGGACAGGGCCCTCAATGTAGGTTCCAGAACGGACCCGAGCTGTCTTCGCAACTGACACAGATCCAACTATTTTTACGCCACTTTCTATCTTACCATGCACTTCCATCTCTCTTCGCGCTAGGATCCATTGATTTGCTCGTAATAGATCCCAGGGTTTTCCTACATCGACCCAATCATTGTTAGGTATTTGGACTGCAGCAACTTTCTCTCCAGCATTCAATAGATTGGAAATCGCGTCAGTAATCTCTAACTCGCCTCTAGGTGAGGCTGCAACCTCTTTAAGTTTATCAAAGATTTCAGGGGATAAGACGTAGATTCCAGCGTTTGCAAGGTTTGACGGGGCATCATTGCGAGGTGGTTTCTCAATCAGAGTACTAACATACGAACCGTTTTGAACCTCTACAATTCCATAGTCTTCAGGATTTTCAACTTGAGTAACAGCCATAGTTGCAGAAGGACTATCCTTGGTGTGAAAATCGATTATGTCTTTAACGGATTTATTATTGAATAAGAGATCTCCATAGACAAGAAGAAAGTCATCCTGAATAAACTCTTCAACCATACAAACAGCGTTTCCAGTTCCGGAGGTCTCCTTTTGCTCAACGTAACTGACCCTTATTCCAAACTTTTCTCCATCATAAAAGTATTGTTTAATCTTATCAGCCATGTAATGAACAACAAGGATCACCTCATTTACTCCAGCAGATCTTATTTTTTTTAAACAGTGTTCCAGTATTGCTGTTCCACCTATCTTTATCAAATGTTTAGGCCTAGTTAGAGTGAAGGGTTGAAGCCTCTCACCTCTGCCTGCTGCTAGGACCACTGCTTTCATCTAGTTACTCTCCCGACGAATGTTTCCACCACATCCTTTCCCTTCTTCATTAGGTCTTCTGCATTTTTTAATGATTCAGCTTCCACAGTTATCCGTATAAATGGTTCAGTTCCAGATACTCTGATGAGAATCCATCCTTCATCAACATCTAGGCGAACACCATCAACCGAAGACATTTTCTTATAACTTGGGAAAAGAGTTTTCAGATTTTCCCGAACCTTTTCTATCACCAAGTTCTTAAGCTTGTTTGAGCATCTGACATTTTCTCTGAGTAAGGGATACTTCATTACTTGAGAAGTAAAATCTGACAGTTTCTTATCTTCTTCCTCTAGAGCTCTTAATAGAAGAATTGAAGAGAGGATTCCATCGGGACATAGGTGATATTGTGGGTGTATCCAGGCTCCGCATGGTTCTCCACCGAATATCGCGTTTTGTCGCCTTAGCGCTTCTGCGATGTGAACATCACCAACTTTTGTTCGCAGAACCTTTCCGTTATGTTTTTCCACAAGTTTCTCAACACACATAGATGTCTCAACGTTCGTGATTATCTTGCTCCCTGGATTCTTCTTAACAACATATTCAGAGTAAGCTGCAAGAACCTGATCAAAATCTGTAAAGCATCCTTCTTCATCGATAAAAGCCACCCTATCACCATCACCGTCGTATGCTACGCCCACATCAGCACCTAATCTCCTAACAGTTTCCGCTAAGTCCTTTAAAGAATCAATGTTGGGCTCAGGTTTCCTTCCGGGGAAAAAACCATCTGGTTGAGCATTTATCGTTGTCACATCTAATCCCATCCTTCTAAATAGGACAGGTGCCATCTGGAAGGTAGCGCCACATCCGGGATCAACAAGAACATGCCATTTCTGCTTCAACATTACACGGTCCTGAATCATCCTCACATAGTTAGAACAATCATCGTTGTAGAATACCTTGCCTATCGCTTGCCAATTGACTAATTTAAAGCTGTCTTGGTTAATAATCTCCTCAATCTTTTGCTGGCTTTCGTTACTTAATGCAATACCTTCTTGATTAAAGATCTTGATACCATTGTATTGGGGTGGGTTGTGAGAGGCGGTAATCATCACTCCAACATCAGCATTGCGACTAATAGTTGAATAGGCTAAGACTGGTGTAGGAACAACTCCAAGACACTCCGCGTTTACTCCTCCAGCCACTATACCAGAAACCAAAGCATTTTCAAGCATTAGGCCCGAAGGGCGAGTGTCTCTCCCGACAAGAATCTTAGTGGACGTAGAATGGGATGTTATCGCTAATCCTATCTTAGAAATAAGGGCTGGTGTCAAATCGGCATTCACTACGCCACGGATTCCAGAACTGCCAAAGAGTTTCTTCAAACATTCTCCCTTTCAATGGTGGCGATGTACAAATTTAAATTGTTCGAGCAAGCCACTCTTTTCTACGTATATCTAGATGGTCAGCTATGCGTACGTTTCTGAATAAAATTTCTTAGCTGTTGACGTGTTGGATGGACGCCATTAGGATTGGAGATGTAATGCGCTGCCACAGCGTTTGCAAGTGTAAGTCTTTGTTCGTCAGGAAGGTTGCAGGCATCTCCTATGATGTTTCCCGCGTTCCATGCATCTCCAGCTCCAGTAGCTCTTAAAACAGGAACCGAAAAGGCTGGTACAAAGGTTTCATTGTTTCTAGAGAAGGTTGCTGAGAAACTTGTAGCATGCAGGTCGACCCGTGCGGATATGTTATTAGCGAGTGTTTTCACTGCTTCTTTCGCTAGATCATCGAGCTTTGCTCTTCCTGTGAGTTCAGTTATTCTTTCATCAAAATATGAGGCATAGTAGACTGCTTCGTTCTCATTCACACTAAGAATATTTAGAAGACTGGTATGCAATACCTTCTCCATAAGCATTGGAATCCCCTCCTTATTTGGTGTGGGATCTGCTGTATCATAGTAGGTTTTGCTCTTATCACCTGTCTTTGCTTGTTGGAAAACAGTTTCAGCCAGTTCTGTCCCATGTTGTTTTGTTCCAGCCCAATTGAATACACATACATAGTCTGACTTTCTTATTTTCTCCCAGTCTCGATCTGTCAGGTGTTGAGGCCCAAATTCAGTTAAGGCTCCAACATCTCTCATCATTACATTTGCCTTTCCGCTCTCAGTTGTGAACTCGATTGCCGTAGTTATTGATGCATTCTCAAAGATCTTTACGTGGGTGAGATCAATGTCTTGGGATTTTAGGTGGAACCTCATCTGCTCTAAGCCCAACCGGCTTGTACAAACGATGGGTGTAACGTTCGCACCCAGAGCGGTTAGAGCTGAAGCAGTATTGATCGCGTTTCCCCCCCTCTGATCTACTTGGTTGACGTTATCTATGCAACCCCCCTTTCTTCTTACAACCTCATGAAGTTTTTGTGACAGTGTGTTCACGTCAGATTCAAGATTCATTAAGCGATCTAGAAAAAAATCGGGCATGACAACTACCTGTATATCCTTGGTTTCTCCTTTTAGGAAAAGTTGTAGTTCATCAAGATTATCATAAGGCAAAGATGATCACAAATAGCAGATAGCGTTTTAAATCAAATAATGTTTCGCAGATCATGGCCACTAACGAAGCAGATAACTTACGGCAATCCAAACTATGTCCCCTAAGAACAGGGCTATAATGAAGCCTATAGTGATGAAGATTAGCATGGGTAGGCCAGGAGTGGCCCAGATGCTGTTTTGAATTTTTTCCGTTTCAACTGCCCTAGATAATCTCTTAACAATAGCTTCTCTTCCTTCGTCCTTTGGAAGAAGGATTATCTTTCTTTTGGGATTATCATCATCGTCATTTATGTCTTCGAGAGGGTATAGATGCCATTTTTCCCTTAACTTGGTGATGGGGATTCTGTATCCAGTCAACAGCACCATGATTTTCTTGCTGACTGGTTCTTTTCCAAGTTCTCCTTGAAACAATTGGTTACTTTTATTCATACTCCAGAACAGGTTTCGTACAAGCATGTATATGGCAGTTGCAGCAGCTAGCAGAACTGAGTTGCTAAACACAGTGATAGGGAAGATGTTATGTGAAATCAAGGAAACCCCTCCTGTAGGCAATCCAATGGGGATTCTGAGAAGGCTTTGTGGATAGAATGGTAGGGCCAACGCTAAAGACATTAGGGCTTTTGCGTCTGCTCCTCCGAAGCCGCCTGAATAGAAAATTACTAGCGAGAAGGCTGTAGTTAAACCAAAGGAGATTCCATAAATCGTTAGTTGAGAGAAATCGTAAATTAAGATTTGAATGAAGGTTAGTGTGAAAGCGAGGGGCGCAAAGATCATCCATACAGTGTTACTTACTTCTCGAGTTTTGTAATCACTCCATGAAGCATATGTCAAGAATATTAGAGAGATTCCTGTTCTTACCAGATCAAACATCAGCTGCATCGGTAACACCGCTATTGCTGTGAATCACTTAGTCCTTAATCAATTTAAAATTGTGTTTTCGAATCTGGAAAAGTATGGAAGTTAGGTGTTTAGGAAGCAGGTGCTTGTTCCGGGAATTCTATGTATTGGCCAGTTGAAGATATGATTCTGAAGGCATAACTTGATGAGACGGTCCAATTGTAGTTTACTGTAATTGACGTGATGGAACCGGCGTTAAGGGGTGTAGGGAGTGCTGGAGATGTCTGGCTCTGCTCCGTAAGATCGTTTAATTCTGGTCCAATATAGATCCTTACAATCTCGGTGTCTGAATCGCCCGAGTTGCCTACGTCAATTTGAATGGTGGTTCCGCCTCCACCGAAGTTTATATTTGCCTTGTATAATCTTACGCCTGCTTGTTCTCCTGCGCTGGTCAGGTAGGTCATTATCCAGGCGTATGTGACAACTATTGCTGCGACTGCTATCACTATTAGAAGTAGCGTGGCAAGTATTGGTGATATGCCTTTTCTTGATTTGACCAGTTTTTTTGTCAACATGTTCACCTGATGTTGTTTAGGAATCTTCAATCTTCTTATTTAACTCGTATGAATCTTGAATTCACATTAACACTAATTAGATTCAACTTTCAGTTGCAACTTCCATCCTAGGTGGGTGCTCAACAATTATCCACAAGCCTGTTTCCTTACCATCTTCCTTATAGTAAATGGGTGTCGTATCGTCAAATGTCACGACTGCGCCATGCCAAGTAATGTCAAGTGCATACTGAAATTCTGCTGAAACCATCTTCACCGGGAGTAGTTCAATCATTCTTCCCGAGGAGGTTGAAACTCTTAGGGCTCCTGTCTTATCTCCTGCAATAGAATCGAAGAAGTACAGCATCCTGTTGGCATCATCTGTAAACATGATTCCTGCTCCCTCAGTTTCTGATATGAACTGGCTCCAATGATGCTCCCAAATACTAGCTGAAAAATTGTAGAACGTACCAGTTATATTTGATATAATTGGGTAGCCACTTAGGGTTCCATTCTCCGTTTGTCTCAAACCGTTTGTAGTTGTAATTCTTATGGGACATAGATCTGTTATTGTTCTGTTTTGTATTGATTCAAGAAACATCATCCTTAAATGATAAGTGAAGTACGTTGCATTTGCTGGCAGAGTCAAAACTATGTGTGCATAAAAGTTAGGACAACTATCTGCTCCTCCGCTCCATTCAGCCTCCTGATGGATTATGTCTCGTACAACTCCATGATGGATTACATATGCAGGATCAGCTCCGTATACACTCCATTCATTGTTGACCCTCATGAAACGTGCTGTGCTCTCTGCTGATCCCAAGGTTGATCTTATCTGGAAATAACTTCCTGAAGTATCTATATCTAAAGTAAGAATTCCGTTTGTGAGGACTCCATTGTCAGGGTCGTCTCCTGTGAAGTATCTGTTCACGTATGCGTATGGTGTCTGTGTGGTCATGTCGCTCCCATTCCACCATATAGTGACCTTCGAAACGTTCTGGTTTGCAGTGAAGACCAACATTGATCTGCTACCAAAAACACTTGCGTTGCTGGACATACCTAGTGGGATTCGGTATTCAGATGCCCAATCTTCGACTTGAAAAGGAATTTCCTGATTTAAGCCATTTATCGTCTGGTTGACGCGGATTGCTTTCACAGGTATGGGCGGAAAAGGTTTTGCCTCTGTTGTGATGTCCAAGTTTTGACCAAGCCATCGCATACTTCCATTCTGTAATAATTCAACTGCCACTGTTGCAGTTTGAAGGCTTGGAGAGTAGTAATCACCAGTTTGAGAAGAAACTCTCGTATATATTGAATCAACATAGGCGTCCTCGGAGTTTCCTACATCGTTATTACGGAATTGGATATCCGTATTGTTAAGATTACTCCAAGTCCATGAGGCTCTCAAATCAGTAGCGTTATATGTGGCTGTCAGTGGTGACGTAGCGTTTCCGCCTTCAATCAAGGTTCCAATGCTGTTCCAGCTTCCACCATCCAATCGATAGTACCAGTCCAATGTTCCTGAAACGTTCCCATGGTAGTTAATGTAGAAATACACTTGATTAATTGTGCCGGTTCCGTTTTCATAATCGTAAACGGTACAGCTATCGCCTTTAATAACTGCAGCAGATGCTTGGTCAGGTGTACCCAAAATCTCCGGCGTACTTCCATTGACAGCGTATTTGTATGCTGTATCTATTGGGTTCCATGAGGGTCTGCATATGTAGTGGCTGAATGAGGAAGCCACAACTATTAGTCCTCTTGGATCCTCAACCTGAATAAGGTAAGAATATGGGTCCACTCCGGAAGGAACATCCAGTTCATATGTGCCGTTCGCAAAGGCTACTGGTTCACTTGTTGGAGGTACAAGCATCCATGCCAAATTTTCATATGAATAATTGTAAAACCTAAAATTCCTTCTTCCAAGGTCTACAAGTGGTTCACCTCCATTCTTGGTTACCATTAGCCTAATTTGATTACCAGAGACTGTCTCACCAATATCGACGGTTAAGTGGCATGAAGTTTCATATGTTACACCAGCAATTCCTAGACCAATCAAATCATATGTTATTATCAAACTTCCTGTACTGAAACTTGTTTCTTCAAACCAATTTGTGTAGAGGTTTGAAGTGTTAATGTGAAAGGATGCTCCCCAATCTGGGTGCATATTCCCAATATTCACCAAACCGCTTCGAAGATATCTTATAGCCAGCTCTTTTGCGTATGAAAGGTTCCCCGTGACTTTTAACACTGAACCGTAGTAGCCGACTGTGAAGCCTAGAATCTGTCTTATTGCAAGGTTTGTCTCATCTATTGCGCTTAGTACTTGGGGATGATCCTGAGTCTGACTATTGCGTATGGTGGAGTAAGTTACAATAACTGTTGATATCAACACGACTGCAACGAGCATAGCTGCAATTATAGAGAACTGACCTTTATTGTCCAATTTAAATGCCTCCTGTTTGTCCTAACTGCAGGACAACAAGTCTGGTGTTCTCAGCTGAGTATTCAGATCTGTATAATCTTGGTTTGTACTCCGTTAGGATTCCGAGAGCTGTCAGTCTGATGTCTGGTGTTCGTGTTAATCCTAGGGCGAAAAGTGAACCTGTAACTTCACTATCTCCTGAAGAAATATGTCGGTATATGGCTCCAGGAAGCCAGCTTCCAACTGGATCAAAGACGTAAGTTGTCACTGTTAGATGATATGTGCTTGTTATCCATGATGGTAGGGCTCGTGTAGACGTATGATATAGCGAAGGATATATCCCATAGTAGTTTGAGTAATAGATCGTTTCAGTCGATAAATACACAATTCCTGGGCTTCCTGTAATCCAGCTACCGTCGTATGAGTATGAACGGTTATCCAATCCTCTCAGAAAAGAATTAAGCCCTCCAGGCCCAACTCTCTTCATACCATAAACGCCCCACGAATTATGGTCGCTTGAACCAGTAAAATACCCCGTATTTGATACATAATAAAATGGGTATCCAACTATGCTGACCCAAGTCCAATTATATTGATTGGCCCTTCTGCCAAGTTGATAGCAATATTCAGCATAGGAGTCTCGATTGTAACTATCAGCGTAGCTTGACGGTATCGCCACAGCTTCTCCAAAAGTGTTTATGATCACTGCGTGATGTAGGGTTTCGTTTTCTATAGGGTTTCCATCAAGCAAGTTTCCCAGTTGTATGTTATTATTTACCAATATGGTATCTTGAAAGTAAGGTGAGAGTAGATCATACAGATCCTTAGCAAGAGTTTGAGCTGTATACCCCGTAATCCACCATCCATAAGCATCGCTACAGTTTAATATATACAAGGTGCCCCCGTATCCGGATTCGCCAATCTTCTCTGGAATTACGTTGAATGTTACGTTGGATGAGGCAGCCAGATAGGATGACGAATCAGAACTAACACCAAGACTTTCAGCATTTGAAATTGACTTTAATGGAAGGTAAAGCTGTGCTCCACCTCCTGTAGAAACTTCATAAACGGTCAGGTTGTAAACTATGTTTGGTGGTAGGGAAGCTGATAGTGCAACCTGAAGCCCACCCCATGCTGAACTATTCTCCGGCTCGAAGACGGTTTCACTCAAAGCATAGTCAATGTCCAATATCTGGAGTGTTGTCAATGCTAGCCTTCTAAGGTTCAAAGGAGAGACTTGTCGAGGAGAAGGCAAAACTACGAAAAAGGAGGATATTATAAAGGCTCCTGTGATTATGATGATGACCAGAAGTATCTCAATTGAACGCATCATTTTAGCCTATCACTCCATACCCTTCTAAACTCCATAAAGAAAGCATTGCTTGGTAAGCAATGTTGTGCACCGTAACTTGCCGCATGTCTGTGGTAACCCACTCTCTGTCAGAAGGATCGCCTCCAAAAGTGACTGGAAAAGCTAAGGAACCGATGCCCCAGGGCATCATAACAACTCCTTGTTCGTTGTTGCTTTCATACGTAATTATCAAGATTCCTGGATTGTAAGTAGGAATGGTCAGAACTCCATATGGCTGCCCTTCCCCATAGTTAACTTTTCCAACCTTTCCAGAAGAATTATCCATTGGCATTTCACGAAGAGTGAAATCCTCAGTAAGTAGCACAAAGGTCGCGTTATAAAAGACTGCTGACTCTGGCGGTCCGAAATAATGTACATCATAACTGTGTCCAATAAGAACTCGCCTTTCTTCAAAACTGTCAATAAATGGAACTACATATCTTTTATCTGCCCCTACACGGTTATGATACCCTACCCCAACAAGCCCTTGTAAATGAGCGTATGCTATAAGAACATAGGCATCTGTAGAACTGACATTTTGGAATTCTATAGTTGCTGATCCTGTTTCGTCCGTATAACAATTACCAGAAGAGCTTTCAAATGATGGATATTTTCCTGGTCCCGGCCTAATTTGAATAAAACAATAGGTGATTGTAGCGTTTGAAAGTGGAAAACCTTTACCATAAACGTCGATATCTAGTCTTAATGGACTTCCGGGATTAGTTTCCATCACATCAACTGTCATTATTGGGGTGATAGTCAGCTGAAATCCATAAGTGTTGTTAACTCCTAACAATTTTGAGGCTGTGGAATAGTTAATTGCCTCAGTGTATGGCACAAACAGGAATTTTCCAAATCCCATGGTCATATTGCTGTAGGTTAATCCAGTTTTTGAGTAGGTAAAAGGTTCTCCAGTTGCTGATGTTAAGCGCATGAGTGAGAAAGGACTCAATCTATATTGAATGAATTCTGGATGTTGAATACCAAAGCTTGTGGGAGTACAATTACTTCTTCCCCAGTAGACTGGATGACCCGGATTTAACAAAATGTTGTCAAGTAGATCACTACACTTTGTAGAAAGATGCCTATGACGTTGGTATAAGATTGCTGTCTGAATTGTCTGATTGAATAACCCTATGAAGATTAATATTGCTCCTAGAAAGATAGTAGCGGAAACAAGATGATCTATGGTTGATCCAGTCATTTCAATCTTCCTTCTTATTCCCCAAAGAACAAGCATATACTCCCGTTCGAAAACTTCTCAGCACTTATACTTGCTTCAGTTGAGTTGCTGATGAATGTTGAATCTTTCCATAGGGCATTAGGACCTAGAATGACTCTTGTAGTAGCCTCAATCTCGGTATGTACTAACTTCAATGTTAGCTCCAAAGTCTTACTTGAATTCATTTCTGGATCCAAGACTATTCTTAGAGTTGCGTTTCCCCTATAATGATGATTTTCAATGAATTGAGGAAGATCTGATTTGTAGGTTGCAGTTCCGGTTGTTATCGAATCATGGTTGAGAGAAAAGTATAGTTGTTGTATTACGCTTCCTAAATGACTTGCGGCGTCATGAAGAGACAGGCTTTGGCGTGAATCTACCCAGATATTCATCAGCCAACTGGCTGTCAAAGGGAAGAGAAAGATCTGTAGAATCAATATTGGAACCATGATCATATATTCAATAGTTATGCTTGCCAATTCTCTCCCCTCAGATGGGCTATGTATAAAGCCCTAATGAAACGATCACCTCGCCTGTATAGAACTCCAAAACAGAACCATCTGGCACGTTTACCTCCTCTTCTATGCTATCAAAATTGAAGAAATCTCCATCAAAACCTAAATCAGTCTTAGGAAAGTCAACCCTTACCTTAATTCTGTTGACGTTGCCCTCAGTTACTGCTGATACAGCTTTTCCGGAAAGCGTTACGGTTTGTGACCGTCTTGGATGACTTCCTGCAGAAAGTACAGGCAAATATAACTTGAAGTAATTTCTTACTTCTGTGCCTGTTGACACCGTGGAATTCAACATTCTTATTGATGGTGCAGCGATTATTCTTATGTAGTTACCATCATTCATAGGCGCTTTTTCAATTACATAAACATGTGTTATTGGAGCTGCTGTGCCCTGTTGAAGAAAAGAGCTGTCTGATGTAGGGACTATGCGTTGACAATAATTGTTACCCACTGAATACTTGCCTATTGGCATATTGAACATAAGAATGCCCGTACAGTAGTTAGCAATGGGGACATCATTGACATAGATGGTGTAATTTAGGGCAAGAGATTCGAAGTTCATGTGCCCATAATTGCTTGCATAACGGGCTGTTTGGGTACGTCCTATAGTCCATGCTACATCATCCACTTGAAGTCCGATTGTTTGCATGAACTGTATTGTTGCGCTGAACTCGTCCTCCGCCATCCTTGTGTTCAGAAAATTATTTGCAAATGCGACAGTAACTAAAAGTAGAACTACAACAGCACCTGTGAGTATGACGGTTGATATAGCTGGACTGACCCCTCTTCTATCTCCTCTGAATTCAACCAGCGCAACATCATTACTTTTCATTTATTTCCCTTCTAGAAACTTACGATCAGAGGCAATGCTTTAGCAGCCAATACAGCGATGAGTGCTAGAATGGAAGCATGTTTAAAGCCTGCAGCAACAGACTCTTCACTAATCTTACCTGCCACTATCCCGATCAGATAACTGTGGAAGATCGCTGAAGTTGTGAAGGTTGTGATCATTGGAGCCATATCTGACGCAGTCTGTGTTTCAGCAACGTTTAGGGTTCCTGATGTAAAACCGATAATCATAGTCGTAGTAGCTACAAGCAAAATTGCTGCAAAATAAGGCATGAGAATATATGGTCGCACTGACATCTTCTTCTCCTTTTCAACTTCCTGGGTCAGATTGTTGAATCTTGTTAGAGACTCTATCATGGCAATCGTTCCTCCACCAACATCAATTGTTTCCACGAGCAAGAACATGACAATTTGAGACATCCAGCTTTTTGTTCTACTTAGAAAGTCCATTATCACTTTTCGAATAGCAACTCCCCATGATATTTCTGAACTTATCTTACGCAACTCTTTGGTGAACTCACCATAATCTCGACCTGAAAGGTTTTCAATACAACTTTCAGGTGACAATCCAGTCTTCCGAATCTCTGTTAGATCTCTTAGAAAATTGTTGATACCGCTTTCCAAGCTGGATCTCTTCTTTGCGCTTTTAGTGTAAACAATGGCTGCAGGAGCTGTAGATACGCAAAGAGCTATGGCAATGGCAACTGGAAGATCAACCACTGTTTGAATTGAACTCATGAAAGGTATTTCAAAATACCCAATAAAGTCTGTTAGGAGTAGAAATAGCGTAATTCCTATTATGCTGCATAATGCGAAGATCTTGTAGGGACGCATATCAACAACCGGTGTCTTTGGTTGCATGCTATGTGCCAAGTAGATGAACATCAACGAGAGCATCGGTGTGAAGAGATAAGTATAGAGAATTATGCCTGAGAAGGATGATATGCCGACGCTGTATATCGATTCTACACTGAATAAGATGTAAAAGCAGAGAGACATGAGAACCATGACTATTATGAAGGTTTCTAGCAGCATTCCAAGTCTTTCAGCAGCAGCCTTAACCCTCATAGCTCGTGCCTTGAAGATATCTTCAGCCTTTCTTTCAAGGAAATGACCAATGTCACCACCGATGATTACTGTTGAGGCGTATCCGGAAAGAAAATCTCTGAAAACGTCAAGAGGATTCCTTTTTGCAGCTTGTTCGATGGCTGAGAGAGGATCTATCCCAAAGATCTCTACGTCCTTTATTAACTCTCTTGCTTCATCTTGCATGGACGGCATTAACTCTACTTCAGAGAGCCGTTTGAAGCTTGTATATGGCGCTATACCTCCGGATGCCATTACGCTAATGTAGGTGGCAGCAAATGGCATCTCTCTCTCTAAGCTGCTTGCTCTTTCGCTTGCCCTTGACATGGGCATTAACATAAAACCTATCATCACGTACAGCGGCATCGGAATTAGGAATAGGATTGGAAGAAAACCGAAGATCAACGCCATTAGGATAGAAACGACAGATACTGGAATCATAAGTGTGGCCATGAAGAACATCATCGAGACATAGGTCTCGGGGTATATCTTGATCTTTGCTCTGTCAAGCTTATCCTTAAATTGAAACACGTTCTTTAAGAAGTAAGGGGCTAGCCTTCCGAAGACTCGAAAGGACCAGGCTTCAAGACTTTCGAGAAACTGCAAGTGACTTAACACCTTCTCCGGTGATAGCTTGTTCATATATTTGTTCCGGTCTAACGTAGTACTCTGCAATTATTGCAGCGACATCGTTGTAGCTTCTTATGTCTCTTTCCCGCATCCATTCCAGAACCTTCTCTCTTCTTGCAATCTCCTCTAGCAACTCGGTTTTGCTTACGCCTCTCTGTTCAGAGATCTCTGATAGCATTACGCTTCTATCAAAGGTTGGCAGGTGCTCGTCCCTGACTGGGTGCCATTTGTAGGTACACCTGTAGTCTTCATAATCCGCTATTTCATGAACATTCATTATGCGTCTGAAGGCCTTCTTTTCTTCACCTTTTCCAAGGATGACTCTTTGAGCTGACATTACAAGGTTCATCAATGGAATGTATGCTGGAGCAATCTCCATAGGTTTCTGTGTTAACCTTTTTACGGCTGAGTCTAAACTGTCAGCGTGCATGGTGCACATGCCACCATGGCCTGTTGCTAATGCTTGAAAGAGGACATACGCTTCTTGTCCTCTAACCTCACCGACGATTAACATATCTGGACGGTGTCTCAAAGAGGTCTTTACGAGATCGAACAAAGCTACTTCACCAACGCCGCTGCCGCCTAAACCGTAACTTTGTCTGGCGATTAGTGAGACCCAGTTTTCGTGGGGAAGATTTAGTTCCGCTGTTTCCTCTATTGTGATAACTTTGCTTCCGGGCTTGATTAAACAGGCTAAAGCGTTTAGAGCTGTGGTTTTTCCCGCAGCTGTTCCGCCTAAAACCATTATGGATGCCCTGTTTTCGAGACACATCCAGAAATAGGCTGCCATCTCTGCCGAGAATGTTCCCAAGTTTATTAGGTCAATTATTGAATACGGGTCTTCTCTGAACTTTCTTATGGTGAAAGCAGTTCCGAAGGGAGTGACCTCGTGCCTGTAGCAGACAGCAAGCCTGTGTTTTCCAGGTAAGGATGCATCAACAATTGGGAAGGCTGAGCTTACATGCTTTCCTGACATATGAACAAGTTTAACAACCATATTGTCGAGTTCATCATCGTTTGGAAACTTCAGGTTTGTTTCTATACTCTCAAATTTTCTATGCCAGACGTAGACTGGCTTGTTGACACCGTCGCATGAGATGTCTTCTATATCTGGATCTCGCATGAAAGCATCAATTCTGCCAAAACCAACAAGATCTCTTTCGGCATGATACAGGATCTTATACCATGATACATCCGGTAGCCAGCCTAGGCTAATGCGGTATTTGCCCACTATCTTCTTTGCTTCATCTGCGAAGAATTTTCTTGGGTCATCTATCTCGGTTTTTGGAGATTTGATCTCGGCGAGCAGAATTTCAAGGATTCGTGAGTAGACATTCCTTTCAAGTGGATCCAGCTGTAATTCATCAAGGATGTATTTGTGTTCCCCTGTCTTTGGATTCTGTACTATAGCAACATGGGCGAAAGGTTCGTAAAGAGGATGCCTTTCTATGACTTTAAATTTTCTGGGTATGGATTGAGGCGGCGGTGGTGGAATGACCATTCCTTTGCCTTTTCCGATTTTTACTCTTACCCTTAATTTCTTAAGCTGGGATAGCTTCTGTTTGAGCCCTAGCTTTGGCATTATACTTTTCTCCTAACTTTTTATCTGCGAAGTGATTATTAAGTATTACGTCTCACGAAATCGTACTCAATTTTCTTCTTCAACCGAAAAAGAGATCACCTTGAACTTGAACAACAGAAAAACTACAATAGCGATTATCACTGGAATAAGGATCAGAAGGATCGTGGTCAATGATAAAAAGGGCGTGGTCATCCCTTCAGCTTGAACTTCAACTGTTACTTGTCCATTAGTAGTCACGTATCCAGTCTTTTGTGCAGATGCAGTTATGTCAATGCTAACAGGCACGGAGGTTCGTGGAGCTGTGAAATTGGTTGTGAAAACACCCATGGAATCTGTGAGTCCTTGAGGATGGGAGTAGAACCCATCATTCCACTCCATCGAAACCAAAGCCTCTGGCACAGGTTGCCCATTGCTTTCAACATAAACCCACACCAGTATTGTTTCTGCAGAACTGATTAGAGATCTTTCAGCCAAAACTTGTACAGTAAATGATGGAGAAACTAGAAGATACTCATAATCTGATGCATCGGTAAAACCATTCTTTGAAGCAGTGGCAACTATCCTCAGGACCGTTATTTCAGTCACGAAAGGTGAGGTGAATACAGTGGTGAAATGTCCTGTTGAATTTGTGTAACCTGTTACAAATGAGCTTCCATTACTTCCTATGGCATACAACTCCAGATATGCAGCGTCAATTGATTGATTTCCATCATTGACATACACGGTGACAGAGACATCATCTCCTTCATCTACAGTCTCGCTGCTGAGATCTATGTTGACATAGAACATAGGTAGGTCTTGAACACTGATAGTTATTTCAGGACTCTTTACGCTGGTTACTCCACAATCATCCATAACAGTGACGGATGCATTGTAGACTCCTAGGGAGTATTTGTGAGTGAAGATTGAAAGAGTGGTCCAACCACTAGATTCTCCGTCCCCGAACTCGAATAGGTATCTGTCTACTCGCCCTTCATCAAATGATGGGGTGGCGTAGAAGGTGATTGGTGTGCTGGGTTGTACAAGGGTCATGTCAGTTATTAATGTTGGAATAGGGCGTGTATTGATGTAACCATATGGTTCAGTTGAGAAGAAAATGAAGTCAAGGTTAATGCCGTCGCCTCCTACAGGATTACCTGTTCCCAGTGGATTCATGGATTGATGATATGGGCCACTCTCGTTTCCCCAAAAATTGTGTTCTGCGTTAACGTTTGCTGATAGTGTGACATCCATTCCCATTTCATTACTGTATATGTCGTTAAAACTAGCTGTATGGTTTCCGTAGCTATAGGTTACACCGATATCATTGAAGGATATGGAATTGTTGGTGATGTAGGTGCTGGTTTGACTTGAAACGAAGAAACCAACATGGTTTGACGAGACGTTGTTATGGGTTACAGAGATATCAGTGAAATTAACGACATCAAGCTGAATCCCATTTTGCTGGTTTGCAGCAATTACGTTCTGACTTATGCTTATTGTAGAGATTTCGGTGCCAAGGATATGTATACCATTCTTGTTTGATAGAATCGTGTTGTCTCGAATGATGGTTTGTGCGCTTCCCACCAAGACAACGCCGGCACCTCCATTTTCAAGTATTGTACTATCTCGGATTGTTGTTTGGCTTTTCTCTGCACTGATCCCAATTTGTGAGCAATAAGTCACCCTGCAATTATAAACAGTCACTATTCCATTTACAACCGTTATTCCATTCTGTGAACAAAGTGTTATGTTGTTGTTCATAATGTCCACCCAACCATTTTCTATAACAATGCCGTTTTTTGCGTGGGCCAAAAAGCATCCTTTAATAATGGATTTTTCAACTCCATTGAATACTATTGCATTCCAATCTCCGGGTTCAGGGTTCTCCCTGTTAGAGGTGAAAGTGATCCTGTCACTTGTCCCATCCGCCAATAACTTTCCTGAAACATTTAGAGAGAAGTCTCCGCCGAACCTTACTTCAACTCCGGGTTCTATTGTCAATGTCGCATTTGATTGGACAATAACGTCTTCGGATAACACAAAAGGACTATCCACAAGAGTCCATATAGTGTCTTGATTTATTATTCCCTCGACATAAGTTCCCTTCACTATACGAAACAACATTCCGTTTATCAAAACAAAGGTACTGAAAACTAAAATTACTAAAGTAACAAGTGATTTAAGATTGATTTTCATTATCTGAACACCCTTTTGAAATCAGACTATGATGTGAGCTAGGGCAAGTTTAAACATTATGAACTCACAATCAGGCTTCTGAATTTAGCATTAAAAACAGGTTTAGAGATGAAGACCTCTTTCTGAAGAGGTTCCTTATAAAGGAGAGAAAAGCTTGGTTTGATTGGGAGTGGAACATTGAAAGGCTTCACAGCTATAGCTTTACAAGGCTTTCCACTAATAACGCCTGGGGCCAACATAGCAAAGATTATCGTTGAAACTGCTAGCAACAATCAGGTACAGATCGAAAATGGTGACGTACTAGCTATTGCTCAAAAGATCTTTTCAAAAGCTGAAAATCGAATAGTGAAACTTGAAAATGTGGTTGCTTCAAATGATGCTGAGAAGATTGCCAGTATAACTGGAAAATCTCCTGAATTTGTTGAGCTGGTCCTTAGAGAAACAGAAAACGTTCTCATAGCTTCTCCCAAGATATTGTTGGTTGAAGATAAACGTGGGCTTGTCGTTATAAATGCTGGAATAGACAATTCAAACGTGAAAGGCGTAGATCACTTCACCTTACTACCCAAGGATCCTGATAGATCAGCAGAAAATTGCCGACTGGGAGTGAAAAAAATCACAGGAAAAGACGTGGCAGTAATAATATGTGATACATATAGCCGTCCCTTTAGACGTGGCCAAGTGAACTTTGCCATCGGAATATCTGGTGTAAAACCTTTTCATGATTATCGCGGAAAAAGGGATCTCTTTGGCTATGTTCTGAAAGTGAAGAACGTGGCTGTTGTAGATGAGATTGCAGCTGCAGCTGAAATTCTAATGGGCCAATCAAAGGAGGCGACACCTGTTGTAATATTTAAGGGTTTGACAGATCTTGTTGAGTTTGCGGATAACCATAAAATTACTGAAATAAGAATATCCAGTGATGAAGATCTATTCAAAGGCTCCTTCTGATCAAAAGAATTGCATAAATGGGTTACTTCGTTTTTCTTGCCCAATATTCGTGCTAGGTCCATGACCAGGGTGAACAACCATCTGGTCAGGAAGGTTTGCCAGTTTCTGGAGTGAAGCCTTCATTTCAGATGTTGAGCTGTTTGGAAAATCGGTTCTTCCAATGGATCCAGCAAACAATGTGTCTCCAGTGAATACAACGTTTTTTCCTACGAGTGAAGTGCTTCCTGGGCTATGCCCTGGTGTGTGCAGAACCTTTAGCGAAGTCTCGCCAAATCGAATCGTGTTCCCCTCATAAAGCAATGTATCTGCCGGCGGTGATACTGCTTTGAATGCGAAGAATCTGGATACAATGCTTGAAGAACCAAGCATTGTGTTATCTTTTTCATGTATTAATATTGGAACCTGAAATTTCTCTTTCATGATCCCGTTTCCACACGCATGATCTGGATGCCCATGAGTGTCTACAATAGACTTTATTCTTAGAGAGTTTGACTCAATATATCTAAAGAATTCCTGTGCTTCAACTTGATCTTCGTAACCTGGATCGATTATTATTGCTTCCTTCGTCTTTTTACAAGCAGCTATGTAGCAGTTTGTGAAGAATCGACCAACCACAAACTTTTTTGTTATCATGATAGTCAACTCTTGGAGAAGGTTAAAACTAATAAATGGTTTGCCTGTATGAAAAGGACCCTATTGTCGAAATTGATAAATCCTTATGGATCATATACTATTTTTAGGAGATTGGAGAACATTTCCTTAAAAGAGATTGAGGCCAAACTTGATCGTTTCAAGTTATGCCCGAAATGCAGTTCAAGTGAAGGATTTTGGTTAGGAGTAAGCCATTCACATCCCTATGTCCAATGTAAGACCTGTGGGGTAAAATTTGAGCTTTTTGAGATTTTCAGGATGGACCATAAAGACAAGACTTTGCAAAAGGTGGAGATATTCAGAAGGTAGCCTGAACACGCGCACTATTAAGTTGTTCTAAAAACGCCCTCCGAAACGAAGAATAGTTTGGTCACAATAGACTTTTAACTTTCCAGTTCTTCTAATACACGTTCCTGAAAAGGAAATGTGAACTAATGAGCACCTCATCACTACCCTTTGACTCAAACACGCTTCAAGCACACACAAACATGCAAGATTTTGAAAGGCTCAACTCAATTGTTACTGCAGAATTTCGAATAGAAGAAAGTCTAATAGAACACAGTATCCCCACATTCTATCTGGAAAGATCGCAGAAAACAAAAAAGCCTTTCTTAAGACTTCTAAAGAATCTAGAAGAACTAGGTTTGATTGCGTTTCTACGTGAGGAACACAACCGGCTTACATTGAGGATTGTACCCAAACCTCCTGTGAGAAAAAGCAATGTAATGGTTAATTGGCTTCTATTCTTTGCTACGATTGCAACAACCTTCATAACAGGCTACATACTTTCACAAGGATTTCTTGAAAGAGGTCTGATGTCTAGCCCCATTATTGGAGGAGCAGCATTCATGGTAGCAATACTGACTGTGCTGGGCATGCATGAGATAGGACATAAAATTGCAGCTGGTAAAAGTGGCATAGACGCAACTCCACCATATTTTATCCCGGGGCCTCCTCCATTGTTTGGCACGTTGGGCATAGGCACATTTGGAGCTGTCATCATGCAGAAGTCTCTTCCTCCTAACCGAGATGCCCTTTTTGATGTGGGAGCAAATGGGCCTATTGTAGGATTCATTCTGGCTGTGATCGTGAGTCTAATCGGGTTGCTTTTATCACCAACTTTTCCAATTCAAGATTCTATGGGTTTCCTTCCAGCGCCTTTGATCTTTGAGATTTTTGCCATCTTTGTTTTGAATCTTCCGGTGGATCATTATGTCCTGCTTCATCCTGTTGCCTTCGCTGGTTGGGTTGGCATGGTTGTAACGATGCTTAACTTGCTACCTGCTTCTATGTTGGATGGGGGTCACATAGCTAGGTCAATAGTTGGAGAAAAAGTTAGGACTGTTTTGACTTTTCTATCGATTCTGCTATTGTTCATTCAAGGTTTTTGGCCGATGGCAGTATTTGTACTATTATTGGCTACACGTCGACATCCAGGTCCACTTGACGATGTGTCTAGCTTGTCCAGAGGGAGGAAATTAATGATCCTTCTTTTAATAGCAATCTTCGTTTTATGTTCGTTCCCAATATTCTTACCTTTCTGAATCCTACGCTGAACTAATGAATATGGATCTACATAGCGGGTACGCTAAAGAGTAGTTGTCCTGTAAAATTAAGCGCATGCAATACATGTGATGAAATGTATAGTGCTTGAAAAGCTAAAAATTTACAAACATACGCGCGTTAAGTGACCTGAAAATACTGGAGAACGATGGGTTACAGATCCTCAAGGATTAGGGTAAGAAACCTACAAGTCTTATTGAAGTTTCACATTGATTACATATCAAAGTTAATTCTGCTAGTTCATCGTCTTTTACTTTCGTGTCTGATATAGTGTAGACTTCTTCAGTTTCGTCATCAGGAGAGATTACGACACCACACTTTGGACATTTAAACGCTCCATCTCCTTCAATGGTTGTAAGGTCAATCGTGTATGTTTCACGCTTCTTCATGACAGTCCTTTTCATGGTTCAACAACCAACTTTTGGTTTTACGTTCAAGCATGATGTCTAAAACGTAATTAACTATTATGAACCGCAAATTAGGATTAGGGATTCACCTAATAGATCACTGATTCAATAAAACGCAAACGTGAGTTTCAGTAAAGGTTATGAACATGATGAAGAGAATTAGAAACCACTAATTCGAGGAAGTATTCTGTTGGAGAAGTTCGATGTAATTGTGGTGGGTGCAGGAACTGCAGGCTGCCTAGCAGCAAAAACAATAGGTGAACAGGGCTTAAACGCCTGCCTCGTCGAGCGTAAAAACCGAAAGGAGATCGGTGAGAAGATATGTGGAGATGCCTTGGGCGAACATCACCTGAGAACCATAGGCTTGGAAAATCCACCTGGCAATGAATTTGAACAGAGGATCGAGGGCGTGGAGATTCATTCTCCAGATCTAGAAACGGTCTTCACCATTGCCTATGAGGACTATGTTGGATACATGTTAAATAGACGTCTTTTTGGCCAGTGGTTACTCACCAAAGCATTGAATGCAGGAGCAAACCTACTGGACTCCACCAACTGTTTAAAACCAATGATAAAAGGTGATTCCGTAACAGGGGTAAAATTAAAGAACATGAAGACCGGTGCTACAGTGAATTTACGGGGAAAAATCGTTTTAGATGCAAGCGGTTTCACTGGCGTCATAAGACGAAATCTCCCCGAAAAAATGGGAATAGAGAAACAGATTGTACCGAACGATGTAGAAGCCTGTTACCGAGAGATTAGACAACTTAAGGGAGAAACTGAACGGACAAATTACTGCAAGATCTTTCTTAATCAAAAAGTGGCTCCAGGAGGATATACCTGGATTTTCCCAAAGGCTGGAGCAAAGGTCAACGCTGGTTTGGGCGTTTGTATGAAGGATGGTTTCCCAAATCCTCAAAAACAGTTTCGTGAGCATGTCTTAACTCAACCTATGTTTGACGGATCACTCTTGTTAAAGGCTGGATCATGGTACGATCCAACAAGAAAACCGTTAAGCAACATGGTTGGAGACGGAGTAGCAATTCTTGGAGATGCAGCTTCACTAGTCAATCCAATTCACGGGGGCGGAATAGGCCCATCCATGCTAAGTGGATATCTTGCTGGAAAGACTGCTGTAGATGCCCTAGAAAAAGGGAATGTCAACAAAACATCATTGTGGTCTTATAACCGAAAATACATGGAGCTATATGGAGCAAAGCAAGCTGGACTGGACGCATTCCGAATGTTGCTCCTATCATCAGATGATGAGGACCTTAACTACGGAATGAAACATGAACTACTGAAAGAACAAGACATTCTCAAGGCTGGTTTAGGCGAAGAATTTCGGTTTAAAATCACTGACAGTGCCAAACGTGTTTTCAAAGGGCTGAGAAAACTAAGATTCTTGAATAAGCTTAGATTAACCGTTAACCTGATGAAACAAATAAAGACTCATTACATAGACTATCCTGAAACGATAGAGGAATATGATCCCTGGAAGAAGGCAGCAGACACGCTATTCAATGATGCTAAATCAAAGCTTCTAGAGTAACATGGGCCCCCATCATGCGTGTTGCAGTCCTATTTACTGGAGGTAAGGACTCCACATTAGCTCTGTATCAAGCTATAAAGGAAGGATACAAGGTAAAATGCTTAGTAAGCATGTTTCCCGTGCGAGAAGACAGCTGGATGTTTCACTACCCCAACATTCATATGGTTAAACTGTTAGCTGCCTCTACTGAAATACCACTCGTTACATCCGAAACTTCAGGCATCAAAGAAAAAGAGGTTAACGACCTCTATACACTTATCGAGAAACTTGAAGTGGATGGATTGGTTTCCGGTGCGATTTCCTCCAATTACCAAAAAACTAGAATTGATAAGATCTGCTTAAAATTAGGCTTAACATCGATAACTCCTCTATGGCATGAAGACGAATTAAGAATCCTGCAAAAAATTTTGGAGCTTGAATTTTCGGTGATTATAACTGGAGTCTATGCCTACGGTTTTGATGAGAGCTGGCTTGGAAGAGGTCTAACAGAAAAGACTGTGATTGACCTTAAAAAATTAAACCGGAGCTACGGAATATCACTTGTTGGAGAAGGAGGAGAATACGAAACTTTGGTGCTCGATGCTCCACTCTTTAAGAGTAGGATAGAGATCGTTACAGCTGAGAAAATATGGGATGGTCAAAGTGGCCACCTCCAAATTAAAAATGCAGTGTTAAAGGAAAAGCGTTGAAATTCTAATCACTAATAAGATCTGGAAAGGTTTATTTTAAGGCAAGAACCTAACAGTCAAGGTTGCTGTCGGACGTATGTCCGCTGGATTATGGTTACAAGGACTGAATATAGTATGAAAGAAAGAGGCGGAAAATGATGCACAAATACCTGGCGGAAGCTTGGGCTAAACCAGAGAAATCGTACGTGAAGGAACTGATGCGTGAAAGATTGATAAAATGGCGCAAGCAACCTACAATAGTTCGGATGGAGAAGCCAACACGTATAGACAAAGCTAGAAAGCTAGGGTATAGATCAAAGCAAGGCTTTGTTATGGCGCGTGTTCGAGTCAGAAGAGGTGGTCTTAGAAAAAGAAGGGCAACAGCTGGAAGAAGACAGAAACGCATGGGAATAAAGAAACATAAACCAGCAAAGAGCATCAGACTGATAGCGGAGGAGCGGGCTGGAAGAAAGTTTCCCAACCTTGAAGTCCTTAACTCCTATTGGGTAGCAGAAGATGGCCAATCAAAATGGTTCGAGATAATATTGGTAGATCCCGTCCATCCAGCAATACAGGCAGATGACAAAATCAACTGGATATGCGAGAAACAACATGATGGACGAGTCTTCAGAGGCTTGACAAGCGCAGGTAAAAAAGTGAGGGCATTGAGAACGAGGGGCAGAGGAGCTGAAAAAGTGCGACCAAGTCGAAAAGCGGCTAAAATGTGAGAAATGAAGGATGACAAAGACCAAGCCAGTTGTCTTCAAAAAAGATGCTCGAAAACGCTATGGAAAAGGCTTCAGCCGTGATGAGCTAAAAAAAGCTGGATTAAATATTAAAGAAGCCATAAAACACTCCATTTTAATTGATCCTAGAAGAAAAACGGTTCACAAGGAGAATATAACCACCTTAAGAAAGCTTCTTAAAGACAAAGGTAAAAAACTGAAGAGTTAGCATGTAATAATGTCTGATGGACCTTGTCTTATAGGATACCAATAACTTATATAGACATACGTGTGATCGCTCACGCAACTGAGGATTTTGAAAAGGTTATTGAAGCTGTCCACAACACACTTCCCAAAAGTCTTCTAAACTCCATCTCCTTCAAGAAGACCTTGCTAAAAGGACATTACAAAAACCAGATTATGCTTATACAAGCCAGAATAAGAGACAAGGAAAAAACTAAGTTAATATTAGAAAAACTAGGCTTAAAGATAAGTGCCACAGAGAAGGCAACATTGAACAGTTCTTTCGAGGCGCACTTGGATAAAGGTGACCTATATATTCGCCTTGACAAACAATCTGCATACTTGAACAAAATCATGCTTAGCCCCAATGATTCCATACATTTTCGAGTTCATTTTACGAAATCTAATCCACAAGAACTAAGGAGAATATGCAGAGATGCAGGATTAATACAATGAAAAAGCAATACGCTGATCTACATTTAACACCTCATTCAGAAAATTACGCACACAAAAGCATAATTGGTAAAGCTTATGATCTGGGATACCGCGTCATAGCAATTTCCCTTCCCAAATCCTTATCCACATCAGAGATAAACAGGTTAAAACGTATAGGCAAAGAGAACAACGTAGATTTCGTTACACGGGTGGATTTAAGCGCGCGAAGACCAAGGGAGCTGACCAAAATCCTGAGCGGACTAAGAAGAAAGTTCGAGTTAATTGCCGTAATATGTGATTCAAAGGAAGTGTCAAGGCAGGCGGCTAAAGATCACCGAGTAGATCTCCTAAACTATCCACATTTCATCCATAGAAAAGCCTTCTTCAGCGATGCAGAAGCTAGGCTGGCCTCAAAGGCTTCAGCTGCTTTAGAGATAGATTACGCCCCTCTACTAACCCTGAAAGGATCCAAAAAGATCAAACTAATGTCTCGCCTAAGAAGAGAAGCCATGATAGCAAGGAAATTTCATGTTCCAATAATAGTTTCAAGCGGAGCCTCCAGTGAATTACTCATGCGAAGACCTCGCGAGGTAGTGGCTCTAACATCATTGTTTGATCTTGATAGTTATTCAGCAACAACCGCAATATCGGAAAGTTGTACAGCGATTGTGAAAAGCAACAGGCAAAAGCTGGATCCAAGCTACGTTGCTCCTGGAATAAAGTTGATAAAAAGAGGGAAAGATTGTTGAAAAGATTTAGGCCGAGATATCTTGCATTGAGGATCGAATCAGACAAGATTCCGAACTCAACAGAACTTATGTCTGCCATGTTTAAGTCTTTATTCAGGCTTTATGGTGAATATGGCGCTAGCAAAACCAGAATAACACTGATCAGCTATGATTCTGAAAAAGGGTTTGCAGTAGTACGAACATCGCATGAAAGCGTTGCCATGGTTCGAACTTCCATAGCATCTATTACAGAGATCAGTGAAACTTCAGTCGCTGTACATGTACTGAGGATCTCAGGTACAAAAAAAGCACTTGCCAAGAGTATTGACAACTAAACTGGAAACCTTATCTATCTGTTTCCTATCTACTCTTTGGGGGATGATGTAGCCGTCCCAGTCTGAACTTATGCAGATGAAGATCTCATGACGGGCAGACCCCAAAAAATCATGTTCTTAAGCGTGCTTCTCGATCCTTCTTCCTTTTCAATCCAAAAGAAAGCGCTAAGATCAAACCTGCAATGAATCCTCCAACATGGGCCCAGTATGCTACACCACCTGAACCCTGAAAGATAAAAACATCATAAATCCCCAGCAACCACTGCATCAGAAACCAGAAACCAAGAAAAAGTATGGCTGGAACAGGAACAACAATAGGAAGTCCATAGATGACCACAGTTAGAATCTTCGCCTTTGGGTAAAGGACAAGATATCCGCCGAGAACCCCAGAGATAGCGCCAGAGGCTCCAATAACAGGCACACTGTACAGCTGAGGATCTGCTATAACCAAAATGTGAGTTAAGCCAGCAGCTAACCCGCAGACAACATAAAAGACCAGATAACTCAAATGTCCAAAGACCCCCTCGACATTATCTCCGAAGATGTAAAGATAGATCATGTTGCCGAACAAATGTAAAAATCCTGCATGCAGAAACATCGAAGTGAAAAGTGTGTGAACCCTCACACCATTAATGATCTCGGCTGGGGTCATAGAGAACCTTTCCATGACATCAACGGCAAAATCCCCGTTTATTATTCTAAAGTCTGAGAGCATCATCATCAGAAAAATCATGATGTTAACTATTATCAGCATTCGGTTGATGTGGGGGGTCAATAAGGCCCTGTTAACGTCCTTAACGGGAAACAATTCTTTGTACGCGCTTTCAATTAACGGTGCAGAATATTTACTTTTTGCCACATTCTCCCACGTGCTTTTTTCAGCTCACGCTATCTAAATTCAGTAAATGTAATTTTCTGGGAGAAAATTTGTTTCCATGCATAGGCTTCCTAAAGTCCACTGCAAATATCGCTCAGACACTGCTAGGACCCGACACCTCAGGCGGTTGGGGGCCGCGGGCTGAGCTGGTCGGTCGAAACCTTCCAACTTACACCCCGGCTCCATCAAACCCATCTTCTATGGGAGCCCTTGTCCCCGTTGATCAGGCTGTTACCAGTCCAATCTTGAGGGGGAATGGCTGCTTATTTTCGGGAGTGGCTTCGGGCTTAGATGCTTTCAGCCCTTATCCAACGCGGCATAGCTGCCCGGCGATGCCTTGTCAGACAGCCGGTTAACCAGTGGCCACAGCGTCCCGTTCCTCTCGTACTGGGGACCCTTTCCCCTCAAGCAGCCAGCACTCCCAGCAGATAAAGTCCGACCTGTCTCACGACGGTCTAAACCCAGCTCACGATTCCTTTTAATAGGCGAGCAGCCTCACCCTTGGCCCCTTATGCAGGGCCAGGATAGGAAGAGCCGACATCGAGGTACCAAGCCGCGGGGTCGATGGGGACTCTCGCCCGCGACAAGCCTGTTACCCCCGGGGTAATTTTTCTGTCACATCCAGCCTCCATCAATGAGGACATGGATGATCGCTAAGCCCGGCTTTCGCCTCTGGATCCCTTACTGTTCGAGATTCAGTCAGGCCGGCTTTTGCCTTTGCACTCTACGACGGGGTTCTGTCCCGTCTGAGCCGACCTTAGGGCGCCCTTGATATCTTTTCAAGGGCGTGCCGCCCCAGCCGAACTGCCTATCTGCCGTTGTTCCAGCGCTTGAGCACTGGTAAGAAACACAATTGCAGAAGGACGGTGTTCCATTGTTGCCTCCTCCAGTTCCCGGAGAAACTGGGATTAGCGGCTCCCGTCTACGCTCTGCATCCACAACCATGTTCCAGCGACAGACTGCAGTAAAACTCCACGGGGTCTTCTTGTCCCGCTGGGAGTTCGTGGACTATTCAGCCACGTTAAGTAGGTTCACCGGGTGCCAAGTGGGGACAGCGGGGCCCTCGTTGTTCCATTCATGCACGTCGGAACTTACCCGACAAGGCATTTGGCTACCTTTAGAGAGTCAGAGTTACTCCCGGCGTTTGCAGGCCCTTAGCCCAGTTGAACCCAGGTTTTAGGTACCTGTACTGGCCAGGATTCAAAAGCCGTACACACGCTTTCGCGCTTGCGGCTTCCTATGTTTTTATTAAACAGTCGGGACCCCTTTGCCACTGCGACCTGCAATTCCAACCAATGGTTAAAAATGCAGGCACCCCTTATACCAAAGGTACAGGGCTAGATTGCCGAGTTCCCTCGCTTGGCGTATACCCGACACGCCATAGGTTTCTCGCCTAGGGACACCTGTGTCGGTTCTGGGTACGGTCACAAAGAATCCTTCCAAACATCCTTTTCACTGGCTCCAAGAATTGGTTGAACCGCCCTAAACGGGCAGCTATTCCCGATTTCACCTGGTTCTCGCCATTACGGCACTCCCCAGGTTTATACGGTTAAACAAAGCGACGACCTTGCTCAACCTATCTCAAAGCGTCAGATGTTTGGCTTGCGTTGCCGCGTGTACCTTCATGGTGCTGGGATTTTAACCAGCTTCCCTTTCGGCATGGTCAATTAAGCCATGTCTTAGGACCGACTTACCCCCGGCTGACGACCGTTGCCGGGGAACCCTTGCCCTTTCGGCGGAGAGGATTCTCACCTCTCTTTGCTGTTACTACCACCGGGATCTGCAATCCTGAACCGGTCCACTGGATCTCACGACCCAGCTTCCATCCAGCCAGGACGCCCTCCTACCGACGCAACGCTAAGTTGCGTCCCAAGGTATCGGCGGTTGGCTTAGCCCCGTCCATTTTCAGGGCCATAAGCCTCGGCGGGTGAGCTGTTACGCTTTCTTTAAAGGGTGGCTGCTTCTAAGCCTACCTCCCCGATGTCTAAGGCTTATGACGCCCTTCCGTTTAGCATTTAGCCAACACTTGGGGGCCTTAACCTCAGTCTGGGTTGTTCCCCTCTCGGTCCGGGACCTTACGCCCCGTAACCCGTTTCCTGAAGTCTACAACGCAGGTGGATTTGGAGTTTGAAAGGAAAGCGGGGCCTTTCGACCCCTCACTTTTCAATCAGTGCTCTACCCCATCGGCTGCCTCGTTCAGGACTGGGCTGCGACCCACTTCGGAGGGAACTAGCTATCACCGGGCTAGATTGGTCTTTAGCCCCTAACCCCAGGTCTGGGGAACGAATTGCACGTCAGTATCCTTTCGGGCTTCCACCAAGCTTTCGCCTGACTTCACCCTGCCCAGGGCTAGATCGCCCGGTTTCTAGTCTCACAATTGTGACTCTAAGCCATTTCAGACTCTGCACCTCGCCAGTCTAACGACTGGATGCGTGCTCATCGGTTTCCCTACGCCTTCAGGGTTTATGCCTTTAGGCTTGCCACAACTGTGAACTCCCCGGCCCGTGTTTCGAGACGGAACATGCAACCCTGGTCCTCCTCCCTCGTACTTCCACTTCACAATGGTTTCCTTAAGGAGGGATCTACCCTTCCAGGCTGCACACGTCTGTAACCGTCTAGTTTCAGGCACTTTTCACCCCCCTTCCGGGGTGCTTTTCAGTTTTCCGTCACCGTACTAGTGCGCTATCGGTCTTGAGACGTATTTAGTCTTGGAAATTGATGGCTTCCAAATTCCTGCACCCAAACCAGGGTACAGTACTCAGGGATCCCAGCTCAACTCCTTCCAGCTTACACTTACGGGGCTTTCACCCTCTATGGCAGGCCTTTCCAGGCCACTTCAGCTTTACTGGTTAGGAGGAAGCTGGGCCCATAACCCTACATCCCTCATGAGTCTCCTCACAAGGTTCAGTTTGGACTCTTCCCTTTTCGCTCGCTGCTACTAAGGGAATCCCAATTGGTTTCTTTTCCTCCCCCTACTGAGATGCTTCAATTCGGAGGGTTCCCGCTCCCAAAAGGGAGCACCATGGTTCCGAAGAACCACAGTGGGAAGTCCCATTCAGGAATCCCCGGTTCTAAAGCTGCATACGCTTACCCGGGGCTCTTTCGCGGCTGACCACGCCCTTCTTCAGCGCTCAAGCCTAGCCATCCTCCAGACGGCGTAGCATGTTGGGCCTTGTGGCAGTATCTGTTTGGCGTTCACAGTGAACTTTTGCCTATGCACGGTTTCATTATGGGTTTAAACCCACTTTAACCCTTCACCCCTCATCCGGTTGATGGGAGTTGCATCCAAATTCTTGACTTGTCAGGAACACGTCTAAAACATTTGTGAAGCAGTTTTCACAAATATAAGTATTATGCCGTGAATAATAAGTCTTTTTAGTGAATAACGCAGCATGAGGTTGCAGCTCGATTTGCCTCGCATATAATACATAGTGCAATTTTAGATGATAATGGATGATCATGTGTGACAAGTATTTGCGATTATTTCAAATCAAAGATTGCACATCATTTTAATGCGTATTTGGACAGGGTTTTCGTGAGAGAATGCTTTTATTTTTGATGTAAGGTTTCGTATAACGGACGGGCCCCGGTAGCTCAGCGGTTAGAGCAACGGCCTTGTACATGCTGCTATGATCAGGAAAGCCGTAGGTCGCGAGTTCAAATCCCGCCCGGGGCTTTAAACCACAAGTCTTGTTTACAAACCCTAGATAAACATTAAAGGGTACACATTGGATTCTATGAGTTTAATGAAGAAACGTGAGTTTGCTTTGTTCTCCCGTTTGGGCAGAACCGATTCAAGATTTACTAGCTTACGGGAAGCTGGGCGATTAGACATTGTGTATGAATGTATCGAGGCCAGCCTTTTTGTCTCTCACGGAATTCGCAGAAACGTCATCTTACACATCCTGTTAAACGGTCCTCCAAACCCACCATTACACCTGAAGATCGATGGCAGTCTTCTTACTGATGTACGCACCGATCAAGACACTTGGAAAACAATTCTAAAAAGGGTTCTATCTGGACACTACCACCCAGGAATTAGTGTAACAAAAAGTGGTTTTGAACCTCTGATAAGAAAGAAAGCGAAATCATCAAAAATATATATTCTTGAAGAAGGTGGAAAGGACATTTCTGAGACGAAGATTGGCAAGAATCCTGTTTTTGTCCTCGGAGATCATGTAGGGCTTCCAAAAAGAGTTGAAGGTTTTGCTCTAAGATATGGCAAAAAGTTTTCTCTTGGAAAACAGAGATACCTGGCTGCGTCCTGTATTACTATTCTCAATTATCTTTTAGATCGGACAGTCACTTGAAACTGCTGAGTGAAACTTATATTACACTTCTTTTCTCTTCTACTTCCGACTCCATTTTCATGAGTGATCTTTATGGCATCTATCAAAGAATTACCAACAAGATCAACCCCAAAATTCGAGAGGATTGGTGCCCACACTCACATTAAAGGTTTGGGCTTAGATGAAAACTTAAAAGCGCTTAAAATACTGGATGGCATGGTTGGCCAAACGAGGGCTAGAGAAGCTGCCGGCCTCGTAGTTCAAATGATAAAGGATGGAAAATTAAGCGGAAAAACCGCAATCCTCGCTGGCCCACCTGGAACAGGAAAAACAGCGATCGCCGTAGCAATATCAAAAGAACTAGGCGCGAACGTTCCATTCATCCAGATCAGCGGCAGCGAAATATACAGCAGTGAAAGAAAGAAAACGGAGATACTACTTGAAGCCTTACGCAAATGCATAGGCGTAGAGATTCATGAAATGCGCAAAGTCTATGAAGGGGAACTCGCTAGCATGGACATTAAGACCGCTCCACACCCATACAACCCTTACCAGAAGGTTCCAGAAAGCATCAGAATAACACTGAAGACCGAGGACGAAGAGAAGACCATCGAAGCAGGAACCAGCATTGCACAACAGATCATAAAACAGAACATATCAGAAGGACATGTTGTACAGATCGATGCTGAGACCGGGCGAGTAGCTGACCTAGGAATCAGTATGGAAAACACCAAAGGCAAAACGCTTGACATAGACACAAGACAGAAGATCCTTCGCCCAAAAGGAAACGTATTGAAGGATAAGGAGTTTGTATACACACTAACCTTGGCAGATATGGATGAAGTGAATGCTCGCCAAAGATTTGGAGGCGGAATCTTCTCCATGTTCATGGGAGGCGCAGAGACCAAGGAGATCAACACAGAAGTACGCACTGCAGTGGACGAAGCAGTAAAAAAGATGGTAGATGAAGAAAAAGCCTTCATTCACCCGGGAGTCTTGTTCATAGACGACTCACATCTCCTAGACCTGGAAGCCTTCAGCTTTCTAGGTAGGGCAATCGAGAGCGAGCTTATACCTATAATAATATTGGCAACAAACCGTGGCGTCACCACTATTAGAGGAACAGATGTGAAAAGCCCCCTAGGATTCCCCTTAGATCTTGTTGACCGCTCAGTCATCATTGGAACCGATGAGTATGACGCAGATAGCATAGGCATGATTCTGAAGATCCGAGCCCAAGAAGAGAAGATAAACATTGGAACCAAAGCGTTGTCAAAACTCACCACCATCGGAGCTGAGACTTCCCTACGGTATTCAGTTCAACTATTGAGTCTGGCAGCTCAAAACGCTAAAAGCGCCAAACATAACAAAATTAGAATCAACGATATTGAACGTGTTAACCAACTGTTTATGGATATATCAGAAGCAACGCAACACCTCAAGAAATATGAAAAGAAGATGATGATCCATTAATCCTCTAAATATTGACGCTTGATCCTTATTGAAATGTGACAACCTTTAATCTTCACACTCATCCTTCTAGAAGTTGTGAACGTTATGTCCAGTGAAAGGGAAGAGCAGGAATCAGAGACGTCAATTGAACTTGAAAGTGAGCCAATTGGCTTTATTTTAGAGCCAACACAGGTAGAAATTGCTTCGGGATATACGCTTTCCGTTAGATATGATGAAAAGGAAAAACCAATCGTAATGGTGAAAACCTATGGTCGCGTTGAGACTGCCAAAATACTGAAACGCATAAAAAGGATTTTTCCAAAAGCGAAGATAGAATTGCGTCCAACTGGATCTGTAACCGTTGTGAAAAAGAAGAAAGATAAAAGCTCCAGAAAAAGATAATTTTTTCAGTTTTCGCCACTAAAACGTAAATCGCGAACCGAGAATAAATTAGAAACCACGAGCACCTCATAAAAGTTTCCTTCAGAAATGTCAAAAGTCACCATTGAATAATCTTATTCTCACTCAGATTTTGTTGCTAAATGCTGTAGATGAATTTCGTTGTTCCATAACCTGATTATTTTCTTCTTATGCGCAAATACAATCTAAACTTTTTTCAAATGCTAATTTTTTCGTGATGTTCTGAAGTGTTCCCATCCGACCCTTTTTATTTGGACTCTTTTCGCATCGCTTTCTAGGAGAATTTGGTTCTGATGAGTCACCTTCCCGATTGGTAGAAGTTTTCCTCCTGCATTTTGTACAGCTACTTCAGCGTGTTTCCATTGTTCAGGTTTTATTGTCATGACAAGTTCGTATTCCTCTCCTCCATAAAGTGCCAACTCGTTCGCATCTAAATTATTAATCTCTGCAAATCTTTCTGTTTCCTCAGCTATTGGAATACTATCAATCAGACATCCAACATTACTGGCTTGTGAAATTTCATGAAGACTCCACGCCAGACCATCACTAGAATCGATGCAAGCTGTAACAGCACGTGTATGGCTGAGAGCTAATCCTTCCTGTAAACGAGCATTAGGCATGAACACTGATTGAACCAGTGTTTCACGTAGCTCAGCTGGGGCTTCGCATCCATCTAATAGGATCTTTAAACCGCTAGAGGTCCTTCCGAACGATCCAGTAACCGCTACCAAGTCTCTAGGTCCTGCTCCACTTCTCAACATTATCCGATCTTTTTTCGCTACACCGAAGACTGATATGCTGATAACGATATCTGAGGCTTCATTCGTATCTCCTCCAATAATATATGTGTCGTACTCACGTGCACCAGCATTCAATCCTTTTCCTATTTGTTCGATGTCCTTCTCTGATAGTTTAGCTGGCAATCCGAGAGATACTAAGACAACTTCTGGCTTAACCCCTTTCGCTGCAAAATCACTCACATTCATAACTACTGCCTTACGAGCAGCTTGCCAAAGAGTCATATTTGGCGGCATGTCAGTTCTATCGACCAGCATATCTGTCTTTAAGACTGCTAGCTTCCTATTTCCAACATCATATCCCGAGACATCGTCGCCAAACGGCACAGGCATACCTGGTTGTTTATCTAGGCAATTTTCAATAATTTTTATTATTTCTCGTTCTCCTAGTTTTTGACGCAACTGTTTTTCCACCTATGATCATGACTTTTCCCTATATTAGATGGTTTGGACTTGTGCAATCTTCTTCTTGAGCTTCCGAACACTTAAAATCTGCTTTCTATCAATGATTTACAAGCCCCGGTGGCTCAGCCCGGTAGAGCGGCAGCCTCGTAAGTTGTTGGTCGCGGGTTCAAATCCCGCTCGGGGCTCCATTCACCTATCTTATTTTCCTGAAAAGAGTTAGAAATAGGCAGATCTGACTTAACTTTGTTTTGTATAAGATTCTGCGTAAGTAGACTTTTATTTTGTGTAATTCCCAAAGTCTGCAGATGTTCCTTGTTTAGATAGCACCATTTAGGTTTCCCTGGATGTTCTGTAGGATTATGGTGATAGACATAGAGTTTCCTGTAATGGTAATTCTTACCTTTAGCTAGTGTTATAGTATTCTTCCATTGTAGAACTCCATCCTGCTTACACCTTGGACATAGAACTCTTTGCACATTGATCCTTTCCTATATTCTCTGATAATATTGTTAAGTCTAGAGAAAATAAGTTTTGTGTAAGCATGTTTATTGTTAAATTCTAGCCCAACCAAAATCAGCCTTAAGTTTACATGATGTTTTCTGTAACAAACTTTCCTCAGGAAAAAACTAGCTCCCTAAAAGTAGTTCCATTATCGACTTGTAGACTGGTCGTATGCGTGGAGGAAGGACCGTATATCCGCAATTGATTTCTCGGAGGTCTTGAGCTTCAAATGTTGCTGAAAAACTCTTTGTTTGTCCATTTTCAATGAAAGCTTCGTCTGTTACATAGTCAATTGTAAGTACCACTAAAGGAATTCCACCATCTATGTTAAGAATGCCAATAACTCCATTGCCACGGTAGATTTCCCAATTAGAAAACTCATATATTGTGTCAACTTCTCCAACCAATTGGTAATCGCTTCCAGTCTTGGCATCCAGTGATTGATTGAAGAAGAAGAAGATGACTTTGTAAACTCCACCACAAGAATCAGTGTTATTCAAGACAATCTTGGACTTAACATACTCTCCCCTTTTAAAACTCCATGTTTCTACAAACTCTGTTGAAACAACTTCAAAGGTGGCAAAACGGTCATTTGGGTTTAGGTAGAGAGATTTTGAAGGAGAAGATTCTGCAACAGGTATTATCGGAAGAAACAGTATTACATGAAAGACCGCAATTAGAACTACGCCAATCACAAATAGGTGTTTTCTTTCTACTTTCATGCAGACTCTAACATAACATACAGGATACAATTCCAATTAAGCCTTATTCCGCTTAGCGTGTAAGGATGGAGGAGTAGCCGCGCGCGCTTTAGAAATGATCCTTTCAAACGCATGCTCTATAATATTTCATACAATGAGGTTTGAAGTACTGTATTTTTGTTGCACGCCTATACAGAAACTCTTATTAAATATTAAGATTGAAGATATTATTAGAACTCCCTAAAGAGAGATGGACATGCCTCTAAATTCTCATAGTGAAAAACTAAAATGCCCATATGAAGGGTGTGAAAAAGACTTTGACAAACCAACAGTCCAGATGGACTGTTCCACGATTCCCAGACAGACATATTATGCATGTCCTTATTGTAACTCGAAACTCGACATAATCACAGAAGGGGTCAAGATCATGAAGGTTGCTGCAAACGAATATCCTAAGGTCTTCGATTCACCAGCAAAGTGTGCACATTATTCGGGCCTATTAGACTCGATTTCAAATAATGCCTTATTACCCGATGATTGTCTAGTATGTCCTAAAGTACTTCAATGCAGCGTCAAAAGAGGGTCGTAACCCCAATCACTTCATTAATCTAAGCAAGATTCGGCGCGCGCGCGCGATTCAAGATCTTATCATGTCGATCTTTTAACATCAACAACAAGCGTGCTTGTATCTGCCGTAGCTTCATCAGCACTTGATTGTTTTTCAATCTGATTTAGAAGCCAGCTTGTCAACTCTTCACATACATTAGGATCACAATAAAGGGAACTTTCCTTCTTTGGGTTCCAGAATAAGCACTTGAAACATGGTATCTCAATCAAAATATCCAGGTTCTCGTGCATAACCAATCGAGCTAATATCACCCATTCAAGATTGACTTATACTTTATGAATTAGGATACATGATAGAAATTAATTATTGAGCCTTCTGATTCACTTTCATAATTCTAAGGTAAGTTTGGTCTATGTTCACCAGTGATTCTAGAACATGCTGCTTAGACAAAACTTTCGGTCAAAGCTTTTATTAGTTGTAATTATGCCTGAGGAAATGAGGTCTATCTTAGGGGCTGTCGGCTAGCTTGGTCTAGGCTCTGAGCCTCGGGCGCTCGGGACGGGAGTTCAAATCTTCCCAGCCCCACCAATCACTGATTTTATTTTGGCGTTGTTTGAGCCAAGAATTTTACGTGATTGTTGAAGATTTGTCATCTTGAATATGATCTGGTAAAATGTCTTCAACATTTCGTACAATTGGAAGGGCATAACCTCCTAAACCCACTAATATTCCCAGTGCTCCAGCAATTATGAACATGAGAGACATGCCTGCTCCCGGACCAGTACCCACTAACCAACCAAACAGTGGTACTCCGCTACCTCCAGGCATCATCATTGGTTCAAAGATATTATCAGCAAAAACTCCCCCAATCAACATGGAAGCTGGTGCGCCAAGTTGAGCAATCATTGCTCGAGAAGCAAACACTCTTCCCTGTACATCCGGAGCTACCTTACTCTGCCAGATGGCTTGATTTGAACCATTGATAATGGGTACGAAAAAAATTGTGAAGAAAGCAGCTATAACCCACATTAAGGGTGTCTGTCCCAGTCCAATCATCAACATACCCATCGTAACAAGTATCAACCCGATCAATGTTCCATGTATCCTACGCTTTGGACCACCCCAAATACTAATTGCCAATCCCCCCATTAATCCACCCACTCCAATAGCCGATTGTACTAATCCCAGAATTCTTTCATTGTTCCCAGTTCGCGCCAAAATCATAGGTGCCAAAAGAGTGAAGGCAAAAGGAGCAAGGAGATTCACACAGAAGAAGATCAATAATAGGGCAAATAGCCCCTTCCTTGCGTAAATATAACGAAAACCATATGCAGACTCCGCCAACAAACTACCTCTACTCTTTTGTCCTTCTTGGGACACAACCGGTTGAGGCACATGAACAGCAAGCAAGGCTCCAATTGCTACAAGGAATGTAAACATGTCAATGGTCAAGATCCCAGCAATACCAATAATGCTAAGGAAGATGGCTGCCAACGCTGGCGCAAAGATGTTGGAGGCGAACTGTGCCGTAGAGAGCATGCCACTTGCACGACCAAACTGATCCTTAGGCACCATGGTCGTGATTGCCGCGGAATACGCGGGAAATTGAAAAGCACCAAATGCACCAGCAAAGGCGCCAGTTACATAAAGATGCCATACCTGCAGGTTACCCGTACTATACAGAAGCAAGACAGCTGTCGTAGATGTTATTGCAGCCAGATCACTTAACATCATCACAAGTTTTCGGTTCCAGCGATCTATCAGTACACCAGCAAAGGGTGTGACTGCTAAAGTTGGCACGAAAGTGAAAAACCCAACCAAAGCCAGCGCTGTTGCTTTTCCAGTAATCTGCCAAGCCCAAATGGTGAGTGCAAAACCAGTCATTGCCGTACCTAGAAGAGAGATCAACTGACCTATCCATATGATAGTAAACCCAAACATACCTGAAGGTCTAGTTGTTTTCACCATGTTATGCTCAACTGTTGTCTGAATTGTTACCTTCTCCTTCCTTTTACCTAACTCGAGTCATGATTGTCACATTTAATATTTTGGGACCAAGTTTGCTTCAAAAACGCCTAAAATCAAATCAGATTTCAATGGGATCCGCTGAAATAGTGTGTGTCCAACATCAAAAAAACAAAGCACAGTCCAATGCTCGCAAGGTGATGTTTTAATTTCAATAGTTTAAACTCTTTCAACAGATTTTCAGTAGAAATGCATTCAACATTTACATTTGTTCTGTAGACACTGATTTTTTACTTTTCAATGATGCATAATTATTGGTTGGAGGTGAAAACTTGAGCAGAATAGCGGTTTATGTGCTGTTGCTTCTATCGTTGCTTGTGATATTCTCTCCTGTTTTGTGTGCAAGTCCATTTGATCTTGATGGTGATGGAAAGGTAGATACTCGGGACGTAGCTATCGTAGCAAGAGCTTTTGGTTCATTTGAGGGGGGACCGCGGTTTGATCCAAGAGCGGATGTTGATGGGAACGGTCGTATAGACATGGTTGATATAGCTTTGGTTGCACGCCATTTTGGTGAATAGCTTCCTCGAAATTTTGCTCCCTATCCCATTTTTTTGGATTGTTTGTCTTAATATTTTATTATGTTAGGAACTGTTGATATACTGGGTGCCCCTTGAAACGTAGTTTCATTTCGGATCTCTCTACAGTTCCACTTGGCAGTCTCATGGTCATTGAGTTGACGATCGCTCCATTCTGGATGAAACGGACACCATCCAAGAGTTCTCCTTTCGTTACCCCTGAAGCTGCAAAAACCAGTTCATTTCCTTTAGCAAGTTCATCCTGACTATAGGTTTTATCTATAACGACTCCTTCTTTCTCTAATCTACTTAACCGCTTATTGTCATCTTTCTGGTCTGTCCAGATTTTTGCCAACATGGTTCCACCCAAGCATTTTACTGCAGTGGCTGCGATGGTCGCTTCTGGTCCTGCTCCAGCTCCAACAAGTAGGTCAACCCCTGATTCGGGGATGCATGTGACAACTGCAGCTGCAATGTCACCATCAGGTATCAATATTATTCTGACTCCTAGCTTTCTTATCCTTCTCAAAATATCTGAGTGTCTTCTTCTTTCCAACATAATAACAGTGAAATTTTCAAGGTGTAACCCTTTCTCCCGAGCTACTGTGCTTACAATTTCTTCAACAGGCATATCTAAAGAGATTTTTTTCATTGAGTGGCGGTCGGTTGCAACCTTGAAGTAGTAGCCATCGTCTGGAAGAACTTGAAAACAACCAGCAGGTGCGCAAGCTAGAGCCGAAATTGCGTCTTTTCTGCCTTTAGAGGTAGCTGTTGAGCCATCAACAGGATCTATCACAAACTCGACTTTCGGACCTTTCCCTGTACCAACCGGCTCTCTCTTTAGAAATGCTGGAGCATCGTCTTTAGGTCCTTCACAGGAGATAACCAAGCCTTCCACATCAGTCTGAGCTAGAACTGCTCGTGAGAATTCAACAGCTTTTTCATCGATTAGATTCGGGTTTCCTTGGCCAATGTGCATTGCAGCTCCCACGGCTGCAGCAGTTGTTATCCTCATCAGAGAAGGAGCTAATGATCTGAGTGAGACCAAAATCCTGTACTCCTCGCATACACATATAACGCGTTATTTGTAAATCTTTTTCGGATGGCCCAAAAGTTCTAGATTTACATCTTCAATACCTAATCCAGATTTTTCAGGAATTGCACGTGTTGAATCTTCAATTTCAGCCCATTTTTTCTTAACAAGTCCCTCTCTCAGTAATAAATCAGAGTCTAGGTCAGCGAATTGTATGTTACGGATTGCTGCTGCCAAGTGTACACCAGCAGCTATTCCTATCTCAGATTCACCCATACAACCAATCATACAAGGGACTCCTGCAGCTTCAGCGACCTCAGCGATTTTACGTCCCCTGAAAATTCCTCCACTCTTCATCAGCTTTATGTTCACCATGTCAACAGCTTCCCTTTGAATTAGCTTGAAAGCGTCCTCAGGTGAATGTATGCTTTCATCAGCCATAACAGGTATTGATGATTCTTTTCTGATCTGTGCTAAACCTCTAATATCATCCGCGGGAACCGGCTGTTCAATAAATTTAATATTAAATCGTTCTATGCGATTCAGAATTTGTATGGCTTGTTCAGCTGTCCAACCTTGGTTTGCATCTATTCTGATCTCAATTTCATCGCCAACAGCGGTACGAATCTGCCTAATTCGCTGAACATCATCAACTGGATCAACTCCAACCTTGACCTTTAAAGCCTTAAATCCATTATTTACGGCTTTAACTGCGTCTTCAACCATCTCTTTAGGAGATTTAATGCCTAAAGTAATATCGGTAAAAACCTTTGTTCGATATCCTCCCATCAACATAAAAAGAGGTTTCTTGACAGTCTTGCCTAAAATGTCATGCAAAGCTATGTCTACAGCCGCTTTTGCTGCTGGCTGCTCTTTGACTATTGAATCCATTAGTTCAACATCATGTTCGATTCTTAGAGGACACTTACCAATTAGCTTTGGAGCAATTTTATCCAGCGCATCAATGACCGTTTGTTGGTTCTCCCCAGTCACTCTCTGGGATGGTGATGATTCTCCCCATCCTACAACTCCATAATCTGTGGTCATCTTCACCACAACGTTACTGCTTTTTTCACTTGCTCCGGCGGAAATTCTAAAGGGTTCATTATAGTAAAGTTCAACTGAATAAACTTCAATTCTTTTTATTCCCAATGTGTGCCCGAACCTGGTTTTTTTTGGATCCTGAATTTATAGTTGGTGGGCCCGCCCGGATTTGAACCGGGGATCTTCGCCGCGTGAGGGCGACGTCCTGGCCAACTAGACTACGAGCCCTTTTTCAGCTAACTATTCTGGATTAACCGTTCATAATCTTTACTATGTCTTTTCTTGGATGATTCTTGAGGAGAATTGATAGAAAAAACAGCCACTTATTTTCCCGTTACATCGCAGCTAGCTTTTGTTTTATGAAACAATGTTTCATAAAATTTTTCTGCAAGTGCCTATAATTAAATTCAGGGTGCAAGTTGAGTCTCCCTTCTCCTTTCTCCCCTCTGTGATGAAGAGAAACTAAACTGCACCCTGTTCTTCTTTCATGCAAAACTTAGAGAACCACATTTACACCATTTAGTCGTAGGAAAGCGCTGATTTTTATGCTGTTAATTTTCTTTTTTCTCAACCCAACTGAACTTTTTCTGAAGAGATTTTGAGTAGTAATTCTTCCAGTCGTAGTCTACTATTTGGCCCCATTCATAGTAGATCCTAGGGTCTATGTAGCTTTTCAGAGATGTTGTTAAGTTATAGTCACGGGTCTTTTTTTGAGCTTTGATTTTGAGGTCCTGTTTATCTATGGCAGTTTTGTCTCTAAGCTTTCTATCTTCTGATCTTTGCTTTAACTTTCCTCGTCCTTCTGAATGTTTAGCGTTGAGTTCTTTAATTCGTTTTTTCTGGATTCTTATCGATTTTCGTTTTGACTTGAGTCTTTTTTCTAAAGCAGCGATCCGTTTTCCTTGTTTTTTCGTTGCCTCTATCTGTTTCTTAATTTTCTTTGTTTCCTCAGTGGTTTTGCCTAATTGTTTTTCAAGCTTTTCCTTTCTTTCTATGAATTTTCTTTCTTTTTCAGTTGTCTTCTGTTGAATTTTTAACTGAGCTTCTCTTGCTCTTTTCTTAAGTAACTTCAATCTTTCTTTTTTTCTCTCTAGTGATGGTTCCCAATTCTTAGAGATCGTGCGTCTGTGGTTACAGATTTTTGCTGCTTCAAGGTTTGCCATGGTGGCTATGTGTTTCTTATGGTATTCTTGGTCTTCAGAAGTCACTGGAGTTTTTTGTAGATGTTTGTCTACTGCGTTGGAGGCATAATATGTTCGAAAAACTTTTGATGAAAGTCCTTTCATGACTTCATCGAGGAATTCGCTAACTTGTTTTGACCCGATGCCATCAAATAGGGTTGTTTCATCATTTTTTGAGAACTCTTTCAAGTTTCTTGTTACGTTTTCTGGGAGTTTTGCTTTGAAAACGTGAGGCACGCTATCTTTACCCAAAAAGTTGAAGATCACAGTTCCATCATTGTTAAATTGAAGGTGTTCTGATCGAAGCGTTGAGGCACCTACGGTGTCTGCTTCATCTGGGTCCTTTTCGTCTCCGACTCTGATTTTTAAGTTGTCAATAAGAAAGCATACAGTCGCGATTTTTCTCCGTCTCAGACCGTCGGATTCAAGGTTGTTTTGTATGTGTTTACGAATTTTGGAAAGTTTCTTCCCGAATTTCATAGCTTTGTTATACTTTTCAATTTCCTTCTCTTGTTTTATGATGCTTGAATCTGAGAACCAGACATATTTCATCTTGCCGTTGAGTTTGTCCTGCCAACATGCAATCCACATAGAGTTTGGTTTCCAGACGATTTCTTTCCAATTTCCCGGGGGGATGGAGGCGTCCGGAGATAAATTTAAGGTGATGTCTTCCCTCTTGGGGCCTTCCTTCCATCTACCTCGCATTGGATGTTTTCCCCGTCCCATGAAGATTGAGCTGGGTTCTGCAACATAATTAGAAATTTCAGCTCTTTCTCCATCAAGCAAAGCATAACCATATTTTTCTTTATTGGCTTCTCTCACAATCTTTCTTTGAGCGGCCAATCTCTTCTTTTCCTCTCTCGACATGTTTGCTTTTTCTTCTCGCTCCTTTTCGACAAGGGAAAGAACCTCTGAGTAATTGACATCTCTATGCTTAGCATCTACCCCCAATCTTTTGGAGAAGTCCTGATGGAAATTCTCAATAAAAACAGGGTCTTCGACATAGGGCGTTCCCAGCTTCTTAACCCAAGCTAGTGCCATTTCTTCCTGCTTTGCTGTAAGTACAATCCTTCTACCCATTACCTTGATGCTAAGACCTTTTCCTTCATGTTGGGGAGGAATGAGAACACCATTATGTTGAAGTCTTTTCACCAGTCGTTCACCTGATTAAGCTCTTTTAGTTGCAGCGTAAAAATGATTTATGTTTTGACTGGAAAGTTCCGCAATCACATTTTCACGCTCGTTCCAGAAGGACCTTGGCATACAATTTAAATTTTACCGCCCAACTGGTGCACTATGCATTTTCCGAAATGCGTTATACAAGGAAAACTGAGTTAAGCAAAAAGTTTTTATCATAGCGGCATTTAGTCACTATGCTACCTGTAGTAGTATAGTGGAGATTGTAATGTTACCGAGAAATTCAAAACTACGTCTTTGTGTAAATCGTTGCGTGCATACTGTTTGAGAGATATATATGGAAAACAAATTTAATTTGATTTTAACAATTCTCGAAAATCCAACGAGACGGGAGATCATTAAAAGACTCAGTAAAGAGCCTAGCTATCCTCTTCAACTGTCTAAAGACTTAGGTCTTGGCCAACAACTTGTTGCAAAACATTTGAAAGTAATGGAATCTGCAGGAGTGGTTAAATCTTCTATGGAGTCAAGCCCACATGGACCAGATAGAAAAATCTACGTCCTCAGCAAGAGTGTATCTTTAACCTTGGATGTTGCTCCAAATCTGTTTAGAACCAAAGTAGTTACTTTTGACACTGAACACACGAATAGAAAAGAAGACGTATCAGAAAAATTCACTCCCTCGAGTGCACGCGAAGAACCTGGGCAAATTAGCCCATTCAAATCCATGATATTCGACATTGACAAGAAACTTGAAATTTTAGAGAATGAACGAACTATTCTGTTATATATCAGGAATTACGCTATGGATGATGCATCACTTACAACTGACAGGTTTGAAGAATCTAAAATGCGTAAAATACTTTATCACACTTTAGAAGAGCAGCGCATCAGTATTAGAAACATCTCTGAATCACTGAACCTGAGGGAGGCTGTCGTACATCGAGTGCTGCTTAAACTAAAAAAGGATTTTAATTTTGGCGTTGATCATGATGAAGAAAAAACAGATACCAAACACTAAAGCTAGTGGAACCTTCATGAAGAAATCTTCAATAGAGAAAGTGAAGAAACTTGAGGAAGAATTAGAAGAAGAGCAGAAGAAAGCAGCAGATTACTTAAACCGCCTAAAATATCTGCAAGCGGACTTTGAGAATTATAGAAAACGTGTGGAGAAAGAAGTACAATCTGCAATTCAGAGAAACAATGAAAGGTTGATTTCAAACATCATTGAAGTGATGGATGATCTTGAAAACGCCATTTTAGCAGGTGAAAACACGGAAAATAAACTAGCGCTTCTTAAAGGTTTACAGATTGTTCAAAAAAAATTAGATACAATACTGGAAAACGAAGGATTAGTAAGACTTGAAAGTGTTGGAAAACCCTTCGATCCAAACCTACATGAAGTCTTAAGCGAAATCCCTGAAAAAGGACAAAAAACAGGGATAATCATTGAAGAAACAAGAAAGGGCTTCATGTTTAAAGGAAAGGTTCTGAGACCTAGCGTAGTTAAGATTGCTTGGGAAGAATCAGGTGAGAAGAAAAATGAATGAAACAAAAAAAAGAGAGAGAATTTTAGGAATAGATCTTGGAACAACCAACTCAGCAGCCGCAATAATGGAAGCTGGAAGACCCGTAATAATACCTAGCGCAGAAGGACCCACAATAGCTGGAAAGATGTTTCCTTCAGTGGTAGCATTCACAAAAGATGAACAACTCCTTGTTGGTGAACCAGCTAAAAGACAAGCCGTCACAAACCCAGAGGGAACAGTGTTCGAAATTAAAAGAAAAATGGGAACAGATCATAAAGAGAACATGTATGGAAAAGAATACACACCCCAACAGATTTCAGCTTTTATTCTTCAAAAGATAAAGAGAGACGCAGAAACATTCCTCGGCGAGAAACTTAAGAAATGTGTAATTACGGTACCTGCACATTTCAATGACAATCAAAGACAAGCCACAAAAGACGCTGGTGAAATTGCAGGTTTTGCTGTCTCAAGAATAATAAATGAACCAACAGCAGCCTCCCTAGCTTATGGCCTCGACAAACTCGAGAAAGAAATGAAGATTTTGGTATTCAGTTTTGGAGGAGGAACCAATGACACCACCATCATGGATTTTGGCAGTGGCGTCTTCGAAGTGTTAGGCACTAGCGGTGACACAAAACTCGGTGGAACCGACTTGGACAACGCCATCGTTAATTACCTCATAACGGATTTCAAAGAGCAAACGACCATCGACCTCAGTAATGACCCAATGGCAATGCGAAGAGTCAAAGAGGCAGCAGAGAAGGCAAAAATTGAACTCTCCACGCTCCTGACAACGGACATCGATCTTCCATTCATAGCTTCGGATACCAACGGACCAAAGCACCTTCACACTACTCTAACCCGAGCCAAGCTTGAACAACTTACCAGACCAATCATTGAAAAGATAAAGGATCCAATAATACGAACTCTGAAAGATGCAAAACTCGAACCAAAAGATATACAGAAAATAATACTAATCGGAGGTCAAACAAGAATGCCTCTCGTCAGAAAGTTTGTCGAAGACCTACTAGGGAAGAAACCGGAACGAGGTGTAGACCCAATGGAATGCGTTGCTGTCGGTGCTGCAATCCAGGGAGGAGTATTGGCTGGTGAGGTAAAGGATCTACTGCTTCTTGACGTGACACCCCTCTCTTTGGGAATAGAGACTTTGGGTCGTGTCTTTACGCGGATTATAGAAAGGAACACAACTATCCCAACTAAAAAGAGTCAAATCTTCTCAACAGCAGCTGACTTTCAAGACACCGTAACTGTAAATGTGTTGCAGGGAGAAAGATCAATGGCGGCTGACAATACTTCCTTGGGAATGTTTAACCTGACTGGAATACCTCCTGCTCCCAGAGGAGTTCCTCAGATAGAGGTTACCTTTGATATAGACGCAGATGGCATACTGAATGTTTCAGCAAAAGATATGGCTACTGGAAAAGAACAGAAAATAACCATAACAGCCTCAACGAAGCTCTCTGATAATGAGAAAGAACGAATGGTTAAGGAAGCTGAAGAGTTTGCTGAACAAGATAAAAAACGTAAAGAAGAAGCTGAAGCCCGTAACAACGCTGATTCGCTGATCTATACAGCTGAAAAGACAAAGAAAGATTTGGCTGCTAAACTTGCAAAGGAGCATGTAGAGAAAATTGATAATGCAGTCGCTGAACTCAGAAAAGCGCTACTTGATCCAGATGTTGAAAAAATCAAATCAAAGAATGAGGAATTGGCGAAAGTGTTACAAGAAGTCGGGACAGTTATTTACCAACAGGAAGCAGCTAAAAAGACTGAACAGGGAAAAAAAGAGCAGACCAAAGATGCTGAAGAGAAGGTTGTAGACGCTGACTATGAAGAAGTAAAAGAGTAGAAAATCAGGTTTCCCCGTTTTTAGGCTGATAATTAATGACTAGCAAACGCGACTATTACGAAGTTCTTGGTGTACCTAGAGATGCGTCAAAAGCAGATATAAAAAAGGCTTACCGTAAACTTGCCCTAAAATTTCATCCAGACAGAAATAAGTCGAAAGGTGCTTCGGAAAAATTTAAGGAAGTCTCGGAAGCCTACGCTGTTCTCTCTGATGAGAAGAAACGAGGACAATACAACCGATTTGGTCATGAAGGAATAAGTGGAAGATATACATGGGATGACATCTTTAGAGGAACCGATTTCAACTCTGTTTTCAGTGATCTAGGTTTTGGCTTCAGCGGCTTCAGTTCAATCTTTGACATGTTCTTCGGTAGAAGAAGCAATCTAAGGCGGGGACCAAGAAGAGGTTCAGATTTACGATATGATCTAGAGATTACTTTAGAGGAAGCTGCATTCGGTGTAAATAAGGAGTTGGAAGTTCCAAGTTTCGATGCTTGCAACACATGTAATGGCAGTGGAGTAAAACCTGGGGCTGATCAAAAAAAGTGTTCTAAATGCAACGGTTTTGGCGAAATTAGGCACACAAGAAATTTCGGTTCAATGCATTTTACCGAGATACAGCCATGTAATAAATGCAATGGGATAGGAATATCCAAAGAAAACCTGTGTAAAACTTGCAGTGGTACAGGAAGAATAAAGGCTCTCAGGAAGATAAACTTGAGGATTCCTCCAGGAATCGACGATGATCATAGGTTGCGACTACGTGGAGAAGGAGAAATGGGGCTTCAAGGCGGAACAAAAGGCGATCTATACGTCGTTATCCACATTAAACCTCATGGAGTCCTAGAAAGAAAGGGAGAACACATTCTATATGAAGCACAAATAACCTTTCCTGAAGCAGCCCTAGGCACAAAAATTCACGTTCCAACCATCAATGGAAAAGCAAAACTCAAAATCCCAGCAGGTACACAGACAGGAACAATGCTTAGATTAGGAGGAAAAGGAATTCCACGTCTGCATGGAAGAGGAAGAGGAGACCAATTCGTTAGAATCAACGTCCAAACTCCTACAAAATTGACACGACGCCAGAGACAACTGTTATCTGAATTGGCAGAAGAAATGGGACAGAAAATCAATTAACACAATTGTATGATCAGTTTTTTCTCGGAAAACGTAAATAATGTAAAAAACATAAATGATATCTAGGGTTATTCTAAAGCAGGCCGAGGTAGCTCAGCCTGGGAGAGCGCCCGGCTGAAGACCGGGTTGTCGCCGGTTCAAACCCGGCCCTCGGCACTTTTATGGGTTTTAGAATAAACCACTCGCGCTATTAATTCTTGAACTTCATTTGGGGACCTTGCTACTTTGCAGATGAAATCTTCGCCCTCTTCTTGAAACTTCACTAACTGTGTGTACAGCAAGTGTTCTTGATATTTTATGTCCCAATAGCTGCTTGACATAAAGTATTCCTTAGTTTTTTGGTATTCCTTGTTAGCCTTCCGCAAGCGCTTTTGGGTAGTGTACGTCACATGTTCATACAAAAACATAAATCAAGACTGCTGTTGCCAAAGAAACCACAACTGATGGTATGAGGCATCTATAGATTTTCTGAAATGAACCTTTAAAATAGTCAGCGGTCAAGACCAAGCAGAGATGAGTAGGTGCAACGACATAACTAAGATAACTGGCAATGTACAGTAATGCTGCATTTCGCGAATTGAAAACCACAAGACTTCCTAATAGGGATGCGCTTATCGCTATCGCACCCAATGGAGAGCCTACAAAAAAGGCCAAAGCAGCCGGAACAAGGATCAACAGCAAAAGTAATCCGCTACTTCCATCAATTACCAAAGAACCGAAGATCTGAGATATCCCCGTTCTTTCAACAATATTGCGAAGAAAAAAGGCGCCAAAAACTGCGAAAGCAATGCTATATGTTGTTGAGTTATTGAATGGCTTCTTAATTGCGGCTATACTGGGTCTAGTGATCAAAAGCAGAGTGATTATCCCTGCTAGTATAGCCACGGAAACATCAAGATTAGTGAATACAGCAATGATTATTGTAACAAAAATTGGGGAAAAAGCAACGATGAACTTTTTCAACTCCAAACCTATATGGGTGCTTGAAAATTCCTCTTCGTTCACCGTTTTTATACGCCAAAAACTGAGGAAGTACCCAACTACTATCATTGAAATCACTACTGGAATCTGGCGTATAATGATAGAGGTTACAGTTGCACCAGTAAGTTTCTCAGTCAATATGAGAACTTGACTTATTGGGTAGACTGGGAATATCGTGTGTCTGAACCATATGTTGACATAAGTCTTCTTTTCAGGACTCAATCCAAGTTTATCTGCTTCAGATTCAACAAGAGGAGCTGACATTAACGCTCCTCCAGCAACTGGTAGAAGGCCAATAATTGCTGGAAGCACAGCAACGACAAGTTTTGAATTGTGAATCATCTTACTTAGACTATCGCTAAGTCGCCCAATGGCCTTCGTTTCCTTGTAAAGTTGGCTTATCACCATTATTCCAAAGGCTGCAAACATCACTGAGATCATCGACACATCAGTAACAGTCTTGAAGATAACAAATAGAAACATATTCCAATCAAGTGAGAGTAAAGCCAAAAGCAGAGCTGTCAAACTCAAAGATACTCCAAGATTCACACGCTTGTACAGAATTATACCAAGAAAACAGAATGAAATGATCAGTGCGATCAATGGATCAACGAATCCCAAAAGTTATTTCCTTCCATGCCATTAATCTTAGAAAGTCAAATTACGGCATCCGCCTCTTAATCATTTCCTCTCTTGGAGAGTACGTGCGGAGTCCACTACACAGGTCTGATTAAAATGCCCTCTGAAACATCATACGTTTGCCCTAAATGCGGTTTGATACATTCTACACAACATCGCCAAGAGAGTTTCTTCTGCTCGGAATGTGGTACCTATCTGAGAAAGAAACGCGTAACCACCGGATATGTTCCAAGACAAATCCGAAAGCAAAGCAGTTCTGGGCTCCAAAAATACTTTCCATATAATGAATTCCGCCCATTTCAAAAAAAGGCTATAAACTTTGCATTAACTACCATTTCAAGTAATGAGATCGGGTTGCTTTCTTCCCCCTGTGGAACAGGAAAATCCATCTCTGTTTTAACAGCATTTTTCTTAGCTAGGGAGAAGATTGATTCTTTGGGCCGTCTTCTGATCTTAACCAGAACAAAAAACCAGCTTGAAATATACTGCAGAGAACTTAGGAAAATTAAGGAATGCTCAGGTGTAAACTTTGTATCTTCTATTTTTAAAAGCAGGATGGCGATGTGCCCTCTTTTACGAGAGGATAAAAGCCTTAGAAAAATTAGCTATGGTGATTTTTTAAGATACTGCAGAAACCTGAGGAACGGTAACTTTGGAAATTCCTGCAGGTACTATAATAGAACCTGTAAAAGAAGAAAATTGAGTCGATCAGCATATAAAACCCTTATTCAGATCAAAGAGACAAGCCCCCTTCTTCCCGATCAGGTCTACCGTCTTTGCTCAAATGAGGGCTTATGTCCCTATGAAATTACTAGGTTTCTCACCAAGTACGCTGATATCATTGTGGGAAACTACAACTATCTTCTTGTAAACCCAATTAGAAAATCGTTGCTTGCCATTACTGGGATCGGATTGGAGGAGATTAACTGTATCTTCGATGAGGCCCATAGCCTGCCGCAATATGCAACCAACGTTCTTTCAAATGAGCTTTCAGCTATCTCTGCTTTGAGAGCACAAAGGGAGGCAAAATCTTACCAAGTCGACGACTTCGACATACCACACACTCTTTACACTGTCATGAACGATTACGCATGGGTATCAAACCCAAATCATCGCTTCGGAGCAGAACATGTTATGGAAGGTCATGAAATAGTCAAATTGTTGACTGAACGGCTAAGCCTTACCACACACGAATTATCTGAGTTAATCACAGAGCTTTCAGATCTAGGAGAGACCATCCGCTACAAGAAGACCGAGGAGGGAGGAAAACCGATCTCTTACCTGTCAAGATGCGCAAATTTTCTAGAAGACTGGCTCAGCCTTGAAGGCTCCGGTTATGCAAAGTACCTAAAAATTGATGCTAGTCAAAAAGGAGAAGTACAACCAACGATCGGGATAAAATGTCTTGATCCAGCAATTGCTGCTGGTGTCATAAATAGCCTTCGCTCATCCATTCTCATGTCAGGTACTCTTTGGAACATGAACTACTACGTTGATGTTTTAGGTATTGACGTGAGCCGTCAGAAAAGTACCAAGCTTCCAAGTCCTTTTCCAAGACAAAACAGATTAATTTTTGCAGATCTGTCAGTCACTACGAAATATGAGAAACGATCTATAGCTCAATGGAAGAAAATTGCTGACAACATTATTAAAATTGTTGTTCAAATCAAGGGGAGAGTAGCGGTTTACTTCCCTTCCTACAACATAATGCACAATGTTGTAAGACTAACTAATCTTGATTTACCAGTCTTCATAGAAAAAAGAAAAACACGAATCTCAGATGTTCTTAATTTTATGAGCAGCAATCAAAATTGCGTTGTCTTCGGAGTCGCAAGAGGCAAGATCAGTGAAGGAGTCGACATGTCTCTGAATGGAAGATCACTTCTCTCCGCTGTGATTGTTGTAGGATTACCTTACCCCAAAAAGACAGATCTACAGAAAGCCCTAATCAAGTATTTCAGGGAAAAATTTGGTCGTAAATCAATAGAATATGCAATCGATGTCCCTTGCTTGAATGCTCTGTCTCAATGCGCTGGGAGATTGCTGCGTAGTCCTGATGATAAAGGCATAATAGTTCTGATGGATAACCGTGTAGCGGGAAGATTCAAACAGAGACTACCAATCGACTGGAAAGAGGATATTATCTCATATCATGATATTAGCGGAATTGTAGAAGGGATAGAAGACTTTATGATTAGCAATAAAACACATTTCTAGCTTAGCGTACAAATGTCTTTCAAGGATTCCTGTGCTAGATTCTGAATTCACAAGGGATTTATCCATTATATGTAAGATAAATGAAACTGGGTATACGAATGCGAAGGTCAAAACTAGAATCTTATGAATGTATGTTGGAGGCGTTGATCAGCAATCCGTTACCTATTGAACAATTAGCCTTCATGGCTCAGGTGGAAGTGGATTTTGTTAGAAAAGGTTTAGAATTTCTTGTAAAGAACGGTCTTGTAGACGTAAGAGGAAGACCCAATAGGCATTTATACGCTGTTACTGAGAGGGGCGTTGCAGTTTTGAAGATACTTAACTTTCCTAAATATCTTGACAAGATTGCAAACAATATAAGGTTAATAGATGAAGCCCAGGACATCATAAAAGAACTGAAAAAGGAAGCTTTAGAAGAAACAACCAGAGACAAGAAGTGAACATGACCTTCCTGGCTCATAATTATTTATCTGTGCGATTTTCAGAGTTCTTTGAAGATCCAATGGGGGAATTACTGATTGTTAAATTGCAGCTAACTAAGCAGGCACAAGGCAAGTTAAGCTTTTACTAAACCTTAAGTATTCATCGGATTACTACTTCAAAAGTAGAATGGACGGTAAGAAAATCAGTAAAAAAAGTTCTTACACTATTAACCTGGTTGAGATCGGAGGAAAAGGTGATTTTAAATGTCCAGGGTGTGGAGTCAAAATCTCTCCGGATGATAAAACCGAGGAAACATACATTATTCTGGAACCAGTTATGAAAAAAGACAATCTGCAGAGGCTACTTATACAATGCAATAATTGTAAAAGTCACATAAACCTATTAGGATTCGAAAAATTGCAATGAACGATTCTGCATGTGTTGTTAAGAAAAGAAAATAAATCAGCGTCAATAAATGTTCTTAATCTATTTAAAGCGGCTGTAGTCTAGTTTGGATAGGACATCAGCCTGCCACGCTGACGACCCGGGTTCAAATCCCGGCAGCCGCACCATGGAAAAGTTGGGCCACCCATAGAGAGACACACTTTCAGGAAAGGGTTTTTCCTAGAAATTCAGCAAGTTTTTCCATTTTTATGGTTTGTTGGGTTCTTTTTTTCAGATCTCTGATGACCATCTTGCCTTCTCTTAATTCTTTATCTCCTAGAATTATGGCATAATCTTTCTGTCTTCTATCTGCATCTTCCAATGCTTTAGTCATGTTTCTTCCCATTACCTCCACTTGAATAGGTATCCCAGCTTCTCTGATCGTATGAGCAACCTTGGTTGCTTCAATTATCAACTCATTCTGAACAGGGATAACAATAAGCTTCTTCTGTTTTCTTTTTGCCACAATTATTTTCTGTTTCTCTGTTGCCAAAAATATTCTATCTAACCCTGGAGCAACTCCGACTGCTGGAGTAGGCTCTCCTCCAAACAGTTCTATTAGCTTATCATATCGTCCTCCACCGCCTAATGCGATGTTCATTTCAGGAACGAATATTTCAAAGATCATACCAGTGTAATATTCTAATCCTCTAGCGAACCCTGGTTCAACTTTTATATTGATGTTTTCATCAACATTCATGACTAGTTCGAGTATTTGTTTAAGATTGTCAATCGCGTTAACAGCTTTTTTGTATTTTTCAACGCTTTGCTCCATTTTTTCCATAATTTCAGAGGATGTTCTGCCTTGGATCTTTACGAGTTCTTCAATTGTTCTTGAGCACAAATTGGTGGTTTCATTTTTTCTAAGGAGATTTAAAGTTTTGTTATACTGTCTCTTGTCCATCAAGTGCATGATCTTGTTTATGGTGGGCTCTTCTACTTCTTCCTGTTTTAGAATCTCCTTCAAGACATTGACATGCCCAATCTTAAATGAAAAATTTTTCAATCCTAGTTTCTTGAGAAAATCATTTGCTAACAGCATAATTTCTGCATCTGCCTCAGGTCTACTTGAACCAAGTAGTTCATAGTTTGCTTGCCAAAATTCTCTGAAACGGCCATGCTGTGGTTCATCATACCGATACAGTCTACCTGCACAAAAGATCCTCAAGGGTTTAGGCCAAGTTCTTAGAGTGGTTGATGCTAGGCGTGCTATAGACGCCGTGAATTCGGGTCTAAGAGCTACATTACGCCCACCTAAATCTTTAAATGCATACATTCGTGATCGGATCTCTTCACCGATTTTGGAAGTTAGAAGTTCATAAGATTCCAGAATAGGAGTAATCACCTCGCTATACCCATAAAGTTGGGCTATTCTCCTAGCTTTTTTTTCTATTACCTTCAATTTCATTGTTGGTTCCGGAAGAAAATCCCGCATTCCCCGAACTGTTTTGAAATCTGGCAATCAAGATACGCCTCTATTCTTTCATATTTAATTGAGAAATGGAGTAATAGACTATTTCTCCTCTCCGGTTCATAACTGCTAATATTAATTTTTTCTTTTGGCTTTGGCAGTGTCTAAGAATCTTCACTAAATTCTCTAGCGGCAATGGCTTTCCTTCTTGCACGCTAACGACTAGATATTTTGCAGTGTCTTTTCCATATTCTCCCCGGTCATAGACTCTGAAGTCTACAGCCAAACCAAAACCTTTACGAACTACGTATCCTCGGCTTCTCAAGTCACGATACGTCAAATATTTAATCCATGCATCTTCATCATCATCTTCAAAGATGTGTAGTAGTCTTTGAAAATCAACTATTTCCCCCTTATCATCCTCAATCTCCAATCTTCCTTTACCAAGAAGGAAAAGAGCTTCGTAAAACGATAGTAGCCATACTCCACTCTCATCAATCCCATATCCCTTTTTTGAAAGTTCTTCAACACTCTCATGCGAAGAAACCTTGACGCCACTTTGAACAAGTGAGCCTTTAAAACCAAGTTCAGGTTCAGTAGATCCCTCATTTTCATTCATGCAGGGTCCTCAAAACATTAAGCTGTTTTCTGCCTATAAAACAACTTCAATTAAGCATGTTCTCGACTTTTAGAGCGCCATCTTCACAAACAATGGCCTCCACATACTCCAATGGAGTGATGTCAAATGCAGGGTTCAAAGCGATTACCCCCGAAGTTGAAATTTTTAAAGATCCTATGTGAGTTACCTCTTCTGGAGGTCTCTCTTCAATAATGACATCTTTCGAAGTATGGTCAAGATCGAATGTTGATTTTGGAGCAGCGACATAAAATGGAATCTTATGTTCTTTGGCAATGATAGCAATTGAGGCTGTGCCGATCTTGTTGATAACTGCGTCCCTAACTATTCTGTCTGCTCCAACTATTACCTTATCAATCATTCGTTTGTACATTACATAACTCACCATGTTGTCAGTTATCAAGGTTACTGGAATTCCGTCTCGCATTAGTTCATAAGTCGTTAACCTTGCACCCTGCAATTTTGGTCGGGTCTCAGTTGCCACGACCTTGATGTTCTTGTTCTGTTTCCATGCACTCCTTATTACACCTAGGGCTGTGCCATAATCAACTGTTGCTAAGGCACCAGCATTACAATGTGTAAGTATGGTGTCTCCATCATTGATTAGCTCAGCGCCATACTTGCCTATCAAATGATTTACTCTCACATCTTCGTCAGCTATTTCTTTCGCTTCTTCAACTACAAACTTCACCAATTCGTCAATGGTTCCTGAAAACTCTCTTACTCTTTGCATTACTCTGTTGATTGCCCAGAACAGATTGACAGCTGTAGGCCGAGTTCCTTTAAGGGATTCTTCTGCTTTTTCCAATTCTTCAATCAGCTCTTCCATTTTGGTTGATTTCGAATGGTAGACAGTCAAAGCCAATCCAAAAGCAGCAGCTGCACCTAGGAGTGGTGCACCCCGCATTCTCATATTTTTAATTGCTTCTGCCACTTGATCAAGATTTCTCATCTCTATGATTCTGTGTTCATGAGGTAGTTTTGTCTGATCCACTGTAAATACGGTTCCATCTTTCCATTCTATGGTTCTCATGGGTCTGCCTCGATAGACGATTTTAGGGATAGGAAGTATAAAACTTGTAGGATTTGAGGATGTAGCATCAGTAAGTATCTATTTTTTATAAGATCGTGGATGAGTGAAATAGTGTATGTTTAAGTCTTTATGGTTCCTTCAGGTGGATTATTACCTCTACAGGTACTTTCTCTCGTAGATTTAGTTTCTCCTTCCATTTGTCTCCAACTGCAATTAGAGAGAACACACCTGATATTTCAGCTCTAATCTTCTTAACAATGTTAACAAGAGCCACCTGTGTATCTCCAGTCTTTACCATGTCATCCACAATCAATACGCTATCCTTCTTTTTGATAGCTATCCTTGGTATGTAAAGCGTTAATGTAACTCCAGAGTCATTGAGAGCATAAGTCTCCTCAAGAAAATTCTTTACTCCTACTTCCTTGTTTCTTTTTGCTATTATAAGATCAACTCCAAGTGAATCAGCGACCATTGTTGCCAGTGGGATTCCGTCAACAGCTGCTGTTAAGATCTTTGTAACCCTTTTTCCAGCAAAACGAGCGAGTGCACGATCAGCTGCTTGTTTAAGAATACTTACGTCACCTATAAATTCAGTATTGTCAAAGTATCCTTCCTCATTGAATCTTATTCGACGTCGGAGCTCTCTTTCTAATCCAACGATTTTGTTTAAAACCTTCCAAAGTTGTTTCGTTCTTTCAATATTTGGTAGAACGTGTCCCTTTGCATATCTGCTTAAAACTGTTACAGGTAAACCAGTCTTAGAAGACAGTTCTCTATACGTTATGTTTCTCTTGTATTTTGCTGTTCTTAATAATTCGATTGTCATTAAACGAAGCTTAAGCTCTTCCGCATGTGTGCTCATAATGATTCTCTCATATACATTGATAAGTTAAACAACAGAGTGGTTACAATCTATTATTGCTTTACTAATATAAAACTAACTAGTCGAATTTCTGAACGCAAAAACTTGAGAAACTCGCAAAATATTACTATAGTGGCGGGTCCGCTGGGATTTGAACCCAGGATCTCCGGCTCTCTTTGAAAGTCTTAGAAGGCCGGCGCGCTTTATGGGCTATGCAATCCATGCTGCGCCACGGACCCTATTATCTACCTAATCTAGATTCTCTAATATTACTTCTATGCTGGATTCACGTTTTATTAGCTAACTTGCAGCACTCCTGAAGAATCCAAGCAAACGCTCGATATCCTTTTTTAAATGTACTGTAAACGAGCGTAAACTACATGTATTGAAGGTTGGTTAATGTATGCAATGATCATGTTGCAATTGATTCTTATTGCACGCGCTAATCTAACATTCTCATGTTTAGACGTGTATCTTCGTTGAGGTTTAATTTTTTCTTTTCATACCTGTTTTCCACAAGAAATTTAAGCGCTATCTCCCTCTAGATGTTATGGGGGACATGGAGGAGATCAGATGTTAGATGTCGAACGTCCTAGGCTTCCAATACCTCTTAACAATTATTGGCATCTGATACAAAATAAAAAAAGTCCCTATTATGACATTATTTTGCATATAATTCATGATATGGAGCATCATCATCAAAAAGCAGGTGGCTCCGAAGTTATTTATGCAATCAATCCAAGGCTACTTCAGGATCAGATTGAAGAAAAAATTGAAAATGAGAAGCTAACTACTGTGAATGTCTGTCGAACGATCCTAGCCTTCCTACATGGAAGTAAGCTTCGCAAGGAAGATGATTTCTACATAACTACAACCAGCCGTGGACGGAAAAACTATCACATCAAGGTCAATAATTTGACGTTGAATCTACTCCATAGATTAGTTTGATTTTCTTATTCAATATAGATTGAAGGTCTACATGGCAGTGCAAGTCTCGCTCTTCTTTTAGGATCATTAATTGTTTCCTGTTCTTCATTAAACACTACAATTTCAGCTTGGAACCTATCTGACAGAAATTCCTTTGCGTCTCTAATTACCATTTCTTCATTTAATTTTCCCGTTTTCAACATCCTTTCGATATTTCTCGCGGGAATCTTATTCATTATACCTATTGTTTTTGACGCAAATTTTGCCACCATTTCAAGTTTATCCTTTAAACTCTCGTCTTTTGTTAACTCTGTCATAACATCTTTTGCTATCACTTCGCCTTGAGATAATTTTCTTAGTATATTCATTTGGACTTTCCATTTCCAAGAAGAAGCTGTGTAGTAGTAGATTTTCTTTGGACTGATCTTTGTTGCTCTCAGGATGTTCTGTGTGTCATCGATGACTTCTTTCAACAAGTTTTCTTCTTCTTCTGCTTGCAAGTGCTTCAAGTGTTCTGCAACTTGTGGCCATTCTGTTATTGATATTAAGGTTTTCTTTCCAATTCGACTCCACAATTCTTCACATATATGGGGTGCAAATGGAGTAAGTAGTTTTAACCATGTTTCTGCAGCTTCCTTTAAGACTTTAGTATTAGGTTCTCGACTTCTATTCATATACCATCTAAAATCATTCCATATTTCAAACAAAGCAATTTCGAAAGCTGTTCTGGTTCTCATCTCTTCTAAATTTTTAGAGATATTTGATATGTGATGTTGAAGTCTACTTATGATCCAGCTTTCTAAATGCGTGATTCCATTAGGCCCTGTTTTACTGTTCACCTTTAAAATGAAGTCGAAGAGGGTCTCAAGCTTGTTTTTCATGTTCAGTATATTCTTTCTTCTCCAATCTGGATCATCCATGCCTTCAGCACTTAATATAAGGGCACATCTAGTTGCGTCTGCTCCATATTCTTCAATTGCTTTTATCGCTGTTATGAAATTTCCCTTGGATTTGTGCATCTGTTTTCCTCCAATCATGAGCATGCCGTTTACTCCAATTGCTCTGGGCCAATGTTTCTGTGGGAACAATGCAACATGATGAAATATGAAGAATGTTAGGTGGTTGGGCACAAGTTCTTTGGCTGATACTCTTACGTCAACCGGGTACCAATATTCGAATTCTCTACGCATTTCCTTTAGTATTTCAGAGGAGATCTCTGTTCTAGATGCCAAGTCTTCTAAGTTTCCTTGCGAGAAGAAGATGTAATCAAATACTTCTTTTGTAAGTTTCTCTGGTTTTATTTTATGAAGTTTTATGTACTTATTTATCGTGTAGAAGGCCATGTAAATCGTGGAGTCGCTTAGAGTTTCTATTATCCAGCCTTTTTCCCATGGTAAGGGAGTCCCAAGCCCGGTTCTTCTTGCACATGCCCAATCGTTAAGCCAGTCAACCACGGCAAGAAACCAATGGGTGGCTGTTTCAGGAAACATCTCCATTTTGCTAATGGCTTCTCTCACTTTTTCCTTCCATTCAGGATCTGAATACTTGAGAAACCATTGATCCTGCAGAACCTTCACTATGCAGGGTGTCATACATCTACATTTGACCAATTCTGGAAGTTCGTACATAATGTCTGCTATGCCCTCTCTTTCGAAATCATCCATTAGAATATTTTTAACTTCACGAACTGTCTTCCCAGCATGCTTCATGCAGTTATCCTTTAAGGTTCCACTGTGGAACTCTTTTTTGTAGAGTGTTTTAGTCGCTTTTTCTGCATTTGGATCATTTTGATCCAGCACTTTCATTTTTTCAACAATTTCTACAGCAGGGTACAAGCCAAATTCGTCTACTTCGATTATCGAGATTGGCTGTATCTTTCTTATTACTTCTGGTTTTATGCTGAAACTATGAAGTTTTTCAGGATCTTCTTGAAGTTCTCTTAGCGCCAGCCAATCATACGGGGCATGTGCAGGTACGCTGTAGACTATGCCAGTAGCATGAGTAGGATCAACGAACCATCCTGGTAAAATCAGTAGAGTGTTTCCATTAATTGGGTTTTGAACAGTTTTTCCTACGAGTTCGCTGCCTATGAGTTCACTTTCTATCATAACAGTTTTCCCTTGTTCTCTAAGTTTCTCTACTGCTTCCTTACTTATTATCCATTTTTCATTATCAACCTTCACAAGAACGTATGTAGCATCTGGATTTATCCAAATGTTCGTTACTCCATAGATTGTCTCTGGTCGAAGTGTGGCTGCTGGTAAGCCTGTTTCTTCATCGAGTTTAAACTTGATCAACGAGTATTTTTCAGGTGTGACCCCTTCTCCTTCTTGACGATCATGATCGCCTGTTGGACTCAAGCATCTCGGGCACCACACGACTGGATGTGTCCCCTTAATGACATATCCTTCCATCCTCAGTTTTTCGTATTGCCATTCAATAAACCTCATGAAAGAAGGTGCTGTTGTAATGAACTCTCTTCTCCAATCAACAGAGAAGCCTGCCTTTTTTGCAGCCATACGACTAACGTCAGTGTAGTAAGCTGCCATGTACTTGGGATCCACAAATCTCTTTATCTCCTCTGCAGGAACACCAACTACTTCTTTCAAAACCTTTATGAATTCTTCATCGCCTTCCAAGACTCGTTGACTCGCCCCAGTTAAAGGTTGTCCGGTCCAGTGCCATGCCCAAGGAAAGAGGACGTTTAACCCTTGCATTCTTTTAAATCTGGCATAGGCGTCTACGCGGGCAGCTGTAAATAAATGGCCCACATGGAGTGGTCCGTTAATATATGGAAATGGAAACGTGATGAATGTCTTATTTCTTTTGGTATCTGGGTCTGCGTGAAAAATTCCTGCTTTTTCCCATTTATTCTGCCATTTTTCCTCGATATCAGCGAAAAAGTTCATGAAGCTTTCTGAACCAGCTTGAGAGCTATTAAATGTTTTGTTTCTAGGCGTCGAGAACGCGGTCCCTCACATCTAACACCGTAGGAAAATACACAGAACTTATTTTAATTCTTTATGTTTACTTGAGAAGTATTGGGAAATCAGGATTTAGGTTTAAAGGAAGTTATTTTTCAGTATTCTGTTCCAATTGTTTTTTCAACACTTCCTGAGCCTTCTTTATTGCCTTCGGGAGTTTGTCACTTGCTGGGCCTCCAGCCTGAGCAAATTCAGTCTTTCCTCCGCCTCCGCCTTTTATAATTGATGCGGCTTCTTGAGTAATTTCTCTTGCATCCACTCCATTTTCCAAAGCCTTCTTTCCCGCCATGACGACTATGTGTGCCTTTTCTTCATCTTTACCATAGAAGATTGTGACACATGTTCCATCTCTCCTAATAGTTTCTTTTGCTGTTTGAATCATGTGGTTGACTTCAATTAGGTCTTGAAAATCACGCGTAAGGACCTTGATACCCTCTATCAATTCCACTTGTTCGCCAATTTTCTCGTCTAGTGTTGTTCCTTCTTGTAATGCTAACTTTTTAATTAGCTTCTTCTTTTCTGACAGTACATCCTTAAGCCTTCGGACAATTTTTTCAGAGGTTTTGTCAAGTTTTTCTATGGGCGAGTTTAAAATCTCTGATAGTCTCCATAACAGTTGTTCGTTTTCTTGTATTGTTTCTAGACTTTTACTTCCTACTGAGTAATCAAGTCGTTCTACTCCGTCTTGAACTCTTTCTGAATGAATGATTTTGATAAAGCCAATTTCACCTGAATTTTTCACGTGTGTTCCACCGCATGCTTCTACTTCCCAATCCCCGCTCTTCACTATTCGAATTTCCTTGCCGGGAATAGCCCCGCCTTGATAGAGTCTAAAGCCATATAGGCTTTCCGCCTTGCTTCTGGCCATCCAAAAAGTCTCAATGGGGATGTTTTGAGAAACTACTTCATTGGCTAGAGTTTCTATCTTGTGGATCTCCTCTAATTTTAATCTGCGTGGATGAGAAATGTTGAGTCTTGACCTATCAACCCGTTTTTCTGTTCCGGATTGCCAAACATGCTGCCCAAGGACGCGTCTGGCTGCACCATTAATTATGTGGGTTGCTGTGTGATTCTTCATGAGATTGTATCGCCTGTCCCAATCGATGAATCCCTTAATAATTGTGCCAACTTTGGGAATCTTACCTTTCAATTGATGAGCGATTACTTTGTGTTGCCTTTGAACATTGATGACCGCTGTTTCATTAGAGTTAAAAACTAGTTGGCCTATGTCTGATGGTTGTCCTCCACCTTCAGGATAAAAACAGGTTCGATCAAGGATTACATAATCATTATTCATTATTCCGAGAACTTTTGCTTCAAATTGTCTCATGTATTGGTCCTCATAGAATAATTCCTCAGTTTCCGGGAAATCAGTTATTTTTTCTTCGAACGCTGGTTTTTGCTCAGTCTGTTTTTGCTTTTCAGGTGTTTCATGCCTTTGAGCAATAAGAGCATAGAAGTTCTCAGGTACATCCATGATAACTCCTTCGTTTTCAACAAACTTGGATACAATCTCAGGAGGAAGACCATGTGAGTCATAGAGTTCGATCATTGTTTGTGTAGGCATAACCTGAATCTTCCTTTCTTTTAAGTCATCAACAATGCGTTTAACTAGTCCCTTTCCTCTTGAAATTGTCTCAAGAAACTTTTTCTCTTCTATGGAAATTACTTCCATAATTTCGTTCTGCATCACTTTAAGATGAGGGTAATCCTTTGACCAGAAGTCAATCTGCATACTCATAATTTCAAATAGATTATCTGTTATACCTAGAGTTTCAAGCAGTCTGTACATTCGTCTGAAAAGTAATCTCGCTAGATACCCTTCTTGGATATTTGATGGAACGACACCTTCAGATAGTAAGAAGCTTAGGCATTTAGTATGATCCGCAATCACAAAAACATTCTCAATTGGAAGTAGGAAGTTGTCCAACTCATCTATTTTAATACCTGTAATAGCAGCAATCTTCCTTCGAGCTGTCAGTCGATTCACGTTTTTATCAAGGTTTATCAAGCCTGAATATTCTGCTATCCTTGTCAGTAGGGTGTTGTCAATGTTGAGTACTCCTGCAATTTTAAAGATTTTTTCAAGTAAGCCGCTATATACGGTGTGAAAACAGCTAGGTACACCTTGCGAAAGCCATGCATAACGATCTATTCCATACCCTGTGTCAACTGTACGTATTGGAAGCTTGAGAAATTCGCCATTTACTACTTTGTATTGCATGAAAACAAGTGTATCAACTTCCAATCCTCTAACTATGCATTCTAGATCTGGTCCGGCGTTTCCTCCTCCAACCCAAATATCTTCTTTGTAGATTACTTCTTCAGATTTCACTCCTAACTCGTTTGTCAAAAATTCGTGGTGATATCTCACAGTTTGATCTTTCCAGTAGACCTCTTTGTCAGGATAATTGAACGCATGATGTCCACCCATTTCAAATATTGTCAAGTGTCTTCCAAAGGTTGGACCAGTGTTTGCCATATCAGTCATCCTGATGCAAGGTTGAACAATAACAAGAGGGTTCGCTGGTGGATCTGCTATTCCCTCAGTAACATATGGTTGAAAATCGATTATGCTAGCATGTGTCAAGTAAATGTCATCTCTCCATCTAGCAACCACTGGATATGGATCGATCTTGGAATGTTCGCGTTTCTCAAAAAATGATAGAAACGCTTCGCGCATTTGTTGTAAACTAAAAGGTCCCCTCGTTGGAGGCTTGTTAATGAAAGAGTAATGCGCGCAACCTTCGGGAAGTGCTTCTCCACAGTTTTTCTGCTCGGAATCCTGTGTCCAAAAATATCCTCCGCATTTAGGGCATAATTTTCTTTTGTAATCTTCCTCTTTGAAGAATTGCACATTGTACTCTTCTTTTGGAAATGTCTTCAACTGCTGGACTCCTGTTGAGTTTTATAATAAATCTTTCGAAGGGATTATCATGGAACACGCATTTAACCATTTCACTATCCAATTTTAAAGCCTAGTAAGAAGCCACCCACAAAACTACCCATAAATGGTAGAAGCGAGACAACACCAACCGCCCATGCTGCTGCTTGACTGGCAAAACCTAGAAGTTCGGCTACAGCAGTTCCCAATTCTGCATAGTTTATACTGATTATAGCTCTCGTTGTTAAATAGAGAAAAAAAAGAATAACTAAACCCAACAAGATAATAACGAGTTTCGCGATTTTTTTCAATGTATATCCAACTATGAATCCGCCTATTCCCCCTATGCCTAGTTGATATCCAACTACGGAGGGAAGTCCACTCATAAAAACAGTCCTCAATTATGTTAGTGGATGTTTAACTTAAATGCATATTGTCAAAAATTTATGGACATTACTTCATCAATAAATTCCTACGTGCACTAATGACCATACCACTGTGCAATCAGCCGCCCTTTTGAAGGTTCCATATTTTCACGAGAAGTTTTCTCCATTCCGTAGCGTCTCAATGGTTTTGTAAGATGTCTTTGGGATCGAGGAGAGGTGATGTATAGTCCTTCTTTAATTTCTCGTTTTACCTCCAATCTACTTTTCCTAGCTTCAGCATATTTCAGACTGCATCTTCTACATTTGAAGCCTTTGTTTTTTCCATTAGATTTTGTTCTTTTTCCGCACTTGAAGCATATTGGATTCCGTAGAATAATTTTTGGGACAAGTTTCAGCAGGTTTATCTTTTCTAGGTTTATCGTCGGTGGATGTTTTGATGAGACACAAACACCACCAAAAACTTCGATTTTATCTCCAACAATCAGTTTTCTAGCAGTTTTCCGTAATGAACCTGTTGGTTCATAGGCTGCACAATCAACCTGCCCACTCTTATCCTTAATTGAAAAGATCACGTGTCTTCTGGGAATTATTATAGGGTTGGTCGCAACAGTACCTTTTACGATTACCGCGTTGTATTTTTCTATTTGTTTTATCGTCTGAACACATCTCAAATGTGCATCCGTTCCCTGATTTGTTCTGAAAATTACCCATCTTTCAACAGGCTCAAATGCTTTGATCATTTTAAATGCTCTCCTTACAATTGTTGGGCTTTCACCCCTTATACCTAGAAGTATTGGATCTGGTCCTCTTGGAGCTATAAGATTCCGGTTGTTCTTTGAATCAAAATTGTTGAATGTGTATGGTTTTGTTGCTTGGCTCATTTCAATTACTGAAGATTCATCTATCTTTCTCTTTGATCCCCTGTTTTCGAGAGTTCGATATGCTAGAAGCTCAAAGGTGTAGTCTTTATCCAGTGTTTCGCCAATTGCTGCTAAACTACCAATGATTCCTCGCCCTCTTTTATACCCGACTGCCACGGCTTGAGACTTTTTAACAAGCTTTAGGGCTTTTCTCAGATCTGCAATTCCAGTAATTGTTGTTTCAGCAAACTCTGATATTTCCTTTCTAACTTTCTTTCCTTTTAGAAAAATTACTCCGGGATCTGTTCCTTTGTATCTTAGATCAGCTTCTTCTTCAACAGTAGATATTATAACTTCCTTGATTCTTTCCTCAATACTTTCATCGTATTCTATTCTTATGCATAGAGCGCCATTACCTCTGGTTTTCCATGGTACGTTTGGATTTAACCTGATAAGGTTTGGATAGTCAATAAACTTACATTCTAGTTTTTGCAACTTGTCTACAAGTAGGGCAGCCGCATACGTTGTACATCCCTTGTCAGGTGAATCTGTGTCATCTAGTCCTATGTGCATGAATTCCTTGGTCATTAGCATGCCCCTCTACTAAAAGTACCCACTACAAAGTAGATGAAGCTGTTTTTCTTGCACGCATCGAAAAATGATGGAAGGAGACGACTGCTATTTCTGTGATCCTTCCACAACTATCATTGTTAACGTGGATCTTACTTTGTCTAGTCTTCGAACTCGCCAAGTCACAATTTCCTTCAATTTATCCATTGAGTCAGCTTTGACTCGTGCAATTATGTCATAGACTCCATAGACAGCAAAAGCCTCATCAACTCCCTCAACAGTTTTGAGCTTCTTGAGAACGTCAGCTTCTGAACCAATTTCAGTATTTATCAACACAAATGCAGTTGGCATTTAAATCTCCTGTGTAATCTTGCCTTCTATCTATTAAAATATTTTACTACATAAATTTCGATTATAAACCTGTAATTTCCAAGAATACTTGTAAAGTTGTAAACCCATAAGAGAAGGAATTGGTTTACCTCTTTGTAGTTGCTTAGCACCAAATTTATTTCTTTTATACAATATTAATAACCGGTCTTTCAGATGAATGATAAAAGGCGCGTGAATCAGGTTATAACCAGCCAAGAGATGCAAGCTTTGGAACAGAATGCTGAGTACTTTCAGATTTCACGCCTTCAGTTGATGGAGAATGCAGGACGAAATGTTGCTGCAGAAGTATCTGCAAGGATAAAAGATCAAAAGGAAATTGTGTTTTTTTGCGGGTTGGGTGGGAATGGGGGAGATGGATTTGTTGCTGCGCGACATTTGTCCGCGATGGGTTACAAAACGAGAGTAATTCTTGCTGGAAAAGCAGAGCAGATTTCTCATAAGGAAGCGTTGGTGAATTGGAAGGCCCTAAAATACTTATTAAGAGGTGTCTCTATTCAAGAAGCTTATGATGCCTCGCTTGTACTTGAATTGAAGACTGAAGCGCGCGCGCTAGTTGTTGACGCACTTCTGGGAACGGGTTCAAAAGGAAGATTGAGGTCACCGGTTTCTGAGTTAGTTGAAAGGATTAACAGTATAGACGCGTTCCGAGTAGCTGTTGATGCGCCAACAGGAGTAAATGTTGATACAGGAGAGATCTTGGAAAACGCAGTGCGATCAAATCTAACCATAACTTTTCACAAGTCTAAGAAAGGACTTGAGCTAGCTAAAGACTATGTTGGAGAACTAATAGTAAAAGACATTGGGTTACCAAAAGAACTTGAACAGCTTGCTGGTCCAGGAGATGTTACGTTTGTCAAGAAGTTACGTCCTCAACAAGCTCATAAGGGTGATTTTGGCCGTTTATTGATCATTGGAGGAAGTGAATTCTTTTCTGGTGCTCCTGCCCTAGCTGCATTGGCTGCTTTACGCTCTGGCGTAGATTTGACCTATATTGCAGCTCCAGAGAAAACAGCGCAAGCGATATCCTCAATGTCACCTGACTTGATCACAATTAAAATGAAGGGTAAACATCTAAATTTAGGCAATGTTCAACCTTTAGAAACTGCTGTTAAAATGGTTGACGCTGTCGTTATTGGACCAGGTCTTGATCTACATGTTGATACATTAGAATTTATCAGATCTATCATTGATGTTATTGAAAAAGCTGGCAAACCATTATTGTTGGATGCGGATGGTTTGAAGGCTTTCTCTCAGTTTAAACGATCCCTAAACATACCACTTGTATTGACACCACATTCTGGAGAATACACTATTCTAACTGGTAAAAAACTTCCAGAATCCTTTTGGGATAAGGTCTTCGAAGTTCAAAAGATGGCATTAGAAATTGACGCTGTGATATTACTGAAGGGGCCAATTGATATTGTGTGCAATAAGGAACTTTACAAACTTAATTTCACTGGTAATCCTGGCATGGCAGTTGGAGGGACAGGCGACGTTCTTTCGGGAGTTGTTGGTGCCTTTTTAGCTCAACAAATTAATCCTTTTAAGGCAGCAGTAGCTGGTGCTTTTGTGAATGGTGCTGCAGGAGACTTCGTCAGGGGGGAAAAAGGTTTTCACATGATGGCATCGGATTTGATCAAATGGATTCCAAAAAGTATAGATGACCCAATGAGTCACATGATGGTGCGAGACGGAATTGAAAAAGGTTATCAAAATTTCAGTATACCACGCTGATCAATGTGCTCCTGAAAAATGTACTGCTCTAAAGCTTAAGCGTCATGGACTGATTCGTCTCGTACACCGAATAAGCTTATTGCCAAAGCAATCTTTGATTCTTAACCCATTTTCAAGAACAGCATTTTCTCGAAATGATAAACCTTTCATCCAACGGTATGGATTAGCAGCTCTTGATTGCAGTTGGCAAAATGCTGAGAAAATGTTACAGAAAAAAGTATCTCAAACATCGCGCTGTCTACCCCTCCTAATGGCTGGAAACCCAGTTAACTTTGGTGTATGGACCAAGCTTTCCACAGTGGAGGCTCTAGCTGCAGCATTATTTATTGCTGGTTTGGAACAAGAGGCTAGATTGTTGCTCTCGATTTTTAAATGGGGACATACCTTTCTAGAGTTAAATCATGAAATGCTGGATGAATACGCAAAAGCGAAGGACAGCACTGAAGTAGTTAATCTCCAAGAAGGTTTCATAAAGAGGTTGCAAGGCTAGGTGTTATCAAGGATTCCTTACATTAGTTCGAATAATTCCTTTTAATCTATATAACAACGCATACTCTTCGCTTTGGAAAAACATTAAAGCCTACTAAAGTCACCTTTATATAACTCTCTCGCGCGTGCGACCGGGTAACATGATCGCTATCCTCTCTCTAAAAAATCGAGTATGATGATGATGTTAAGGAAAGCTGTGAAAGTAATTGGGGTGTTCCTTTTTTTACTAAGTGTATGGACATTGATTATTAAGGTTAACACGGTTAGAGCACGGGTTTGGACTGTCGACGATGATGGAACAGCTGATTTCACATTCATCCAAGATGCTATAGATCAAGCTGAGAATGGAGATGCAATTCATGTTTATAATGGAGTTTATTATGAACATTTGACCATCAGTAAGAGCATTTTTCTTTTTGGTGAATCCAGAGAAAATACTATTGTGGATGGTAATGGGACAGGGACTGTAATATCAATAGTTACCAATAATGTAACGATTCAGAGGCTTACAGTACAACGTAGCAACCAATCTTCAGGCACCTCATTTGCTGGTATCCGGGTGTCCGGACAGGAATGTAATGTCACAGGTAATTTTGTTACGAGAAATAAGATTGGGATCTTCTTGACCTCCCATAATAATGAGGTTAAAGAAAATGTTGCTACTAACAATGGTCATGGAGTATCGATTTATCAGTCGTACCAAAATCTGGTTGAGTCTAATAACTTTAGTGATAATACAGTAGGTATCTCCTTAGCTTATTCCTTCAACAATATAGTAAGAAGGAATAGGGTTGAAAACAGTTCTACAGGTGGACATGGCATTACCTTATCATCTAACTCCTACAACAATACAATTATCATGAATGATCTTACAAACAACTATCATGGCATGTGGCTGTCAAACTCACATAATAATTCTATAGTCGAGAACACAGTGGCTAATAACGAACTTTTAGGGATTGAGTTGGCCAGCTCTTCTGATAACAGATTCTATCACAATAACTTTATCAATAATCCAAAGCATGTCAAAATTGATAATCAAACAAATATCTGGGATAATAGCTCACACGGAAACTATTGGAGCGATTATGAAGAAAAATACCCTAACGCGGAAGAGATAAATGGTTCAGGCATATGGAACACACCATACGATATAAACGAAAACAACAAGGATAATTATCCACTAATTCCAGAGTTTCCTTCATTAGCTATTACTTTAATGGTAATGTTCTTGCTATTATTCACAGTGCTGATATATAAAAACTGGAATTTACGAAACAATCAGAGTACGAGATGTAAATGAATATTCCTTTTTTGAACGAATCGTAGCGTTTTCATTGGAGTTATCAATTTTTGTTATAGAAGATTTTTCCTTAACTATTTATTTAGATGTGTATTCACTAAAGTGTTGGAGAGGGGAGATGAAAAAAGGACTAGGCTATGGAGTAATCCTGGCAATTATCCTTCTTGGCTTGACTATGTTGGCATTTAACACACAACTTTGCAAGGCTCAACTTACTGGTGATTTGGATGAAGATGGTGACGTGGATATAGCAGATCTGATTATTGTAGCTGGGGCATTCGGTACAACGTCAATACATCCAAGATGGAATGAACAAGCTGATCTTAATGCTGACATGAAGGTAAACATGATAGATTTAGCAATTGTGGCCAGAAACTTTGGAAGTACTGCTTAATCCCTTACCTTTTTTTTCTTCGTGCGCGCCTAAAAGTTAAAATCCAGTCAATCTAACATTTCTTTGGGAGGGGTCAATTATGTTTGACTTCAAGTTAATTAGAGTTCAGGCACCTGAAGGCTCTAGCGTAATTTTGGGTATGGCCCATTTTATAAAAACCGTTGAGGATATCTATGAAGCTTTAGTGAACTCTGTACCCAACATTAAATTTGGAGTAGGGTTTTGTGAGGGTTCAGGTCCGTGTTTGATAAGACATGAAGGGAATGATGAAGAACTTAGGCAGGCTGCAATGGATAAAGCCTATGAAATCGCGTGTGGTCATAGTTTCATTATTTTTTTGAGAAATGCTTTCCCCATAAATGTGTTGGATAAAATTAAGAATGTGCCTGAAGTGTGCACTATCTACGCTGCTACAGCGAATCCCTTGGAGGTTCTAATAGTAGAAACAGAGCAGGGTAGAGGGATAATAGGTGTAATCGACGGATTGAAAAGCAAAGGTATGGAAGCTGATCAGGAGATTGAAGAAAGGAAAAGATTTCTCAGAAAGATAGGTTATAAACTAAAGTAAAAAATAAAAGAAAAGATTATGCAGGATGAATTCACCGAGTGTTGCCCTTGACTTCAAGTTATCGAAAATTGGGCATGCAAATAGAGTTTTGACTGTTTTCCCTAGCTACTTACAGTCAGTTTTTCTTGTAAGTCGAAAGGTAGCTTCTCTTGAATTTTCTCAGAAACATATGTAACGAGATGTTTAAACTGTGTTTCTGTTAAGACGACCCGTGCTCTGGATAAAACTTCGAGACAAATCTCTTTGAACACAATATCAGCGCAGCCTTTTTTTGCATCATCAATTAACTCCATGCAAACCTTCAGAATTTGTTCATTCAAGGTAATTCACCCTGCAACCAACTAGCTTGAGTCTGAAGAATTAAAACTCTTATGAATCCATAATCTGTACTCAGAGTTAGGCTATTTTCTTTTATCTAGTGAATTCACCGAAATTGCAGCCTTGAATTTTCTTCTACTTTCTAATGTAAAACTCCCATTTGCACAACACACTGGAGACATCTCCCGCAAACCCCTTTTTTTCTGGATGGGGTATGTGTGCTCTTGTGTTAGAATTTTCGTACTGTCGCGCGCGTGCTAAATCCATTAGAAATGGATATTAAATTGACAACTATCATCGCCACTAATTACTGATTTAATAAGTTCTACTTTTACAGGCTTATTAAAAGCAGAAGAAAAATATTGTCTGTTAAATTCGGCACTACATTGACAATAGGTCATATTAGGAAAAGTTGTTTTAGTGGCTTTAACTTGTCCACAAAAACATCTCTGATATTCAGCGAAAATAGTATTTTCATCAATTAATTTGTACGTAACACCCTTAACACTAATTTTTTTTAAAAATTCCTCGATGGAATTTGATTCTTCAAATTTCTTTCTTACTATTTTTCTGTGACCTGAACCGCAGCATTTACTTCCACATATACTCAGTATTTCTTTTGTTTTTGCAGTTCCAAGTTCATTCTCCATTCGAACGATAGTGTTTTTCCACCATTCTGCTTTTTTACTTGGACTAAATGAGTTGTACTTGTCTGAATCCTTTAGAACTTCTAGAAACAATTCTTTTGGCACTTCTTTTTTTATAATTTTAGCAAATCTTCCAATTCGTCCAGTTTTAGGAATTTTATTCTCAAATGAATTCATATCGTCACCATATCATATTTAAAAATAATTCATCACCAATAAAATCATTTACTAACCAATCTGAAATACACGCACAGAATATTATCTACCATACATGAACCAGCCAACTACAACGCCTAAAAGGTTTAAACTACCTACCAAATTAGCGCGTGCGAAAATAGGGTGTAGACATTTTTCAGTGCGCGCGCTAGCTTGTTTCTAGGTCAGAAAAACAACTTGATTTATCAAAAAGTGCGGAGGGTGGAAATTGAATCCACATATAATGGAGATATCTCCTGCAAATTCCCATTTTTATAACATAGCAATGTGAATTAGAAAAATGCGCATCAGCGCGCGCGAAAATTTTCGCATGGAACACTATTTCTCTCTATGTAAATTCTCAACCATACGACTGTGCGTTTCGTTGTCTATTCTCTGTAGAAGTTCAAATAGTTTTTTTCCTTCTCTTTCTAATTCCATTTTTGAGAAGGTGTTTTGCATTGGACAAAGGTCATCTACTGCTATTCCTTCTTGTTCTCTATAAATTACAGGGTAAATTCGACATCCTAAAGGTCTATGCCTATAAATTTGGCACCGACGCATTTTGATATCATAGAAAACGCAGAACCCATGACGATTCTTCAGTCTAGCAAAACCGTGTCTACCGTATCGGACAAACTTCTGCTTATCATAGCCCAACCTCTCTATACGTTCAATGTCTGTATTAGCAAGCATCATCTCAGTTTTTTCGCAGCATATTCCACAATGTGAACAAAGCATGAGTAGATTTTACTCTTGGCCTCCTTTAATGTTTAAGGTTTATACGATTTAATGGAAAGAACTTCTAACAACCCCTGTCCAGTGCATGCTACGAAAAAGTTTTTTACTTCAACAAACCAAAAAAGCACGTCATGAGGGCTGTAGACGCAAAGATTCTCGAGGAACTAGAGATGCTTTATGGGGACAAAGATTGTTTCCACCCACTTCGTGAGTGGTTTGAGACCACAGAAGTACACTGGGCTAATTTAGAACGTCTCTTCAAGGTTGCAGATTATGCAAAGAAACAAAATCCTGCCATAGCTGAGAAGATAACTATGCATGGCAAACGAATTGTGGACTTATTTCACCAAACCAAGGATTATGCTAGTTGGTGGAAAGCAAAATATAAAGAAAAACACAGACTTTCCACTGAGGATTATATAGATGCCTCGGATGAAAATTGGGACACCCTAGATAAATGGAAAGCTACCCAAGAAAAACTTCGACAAGCAATCTTAAAATTTGTGAGACTTCTATACTCTGTTGTCTCCGAATCATAATGCTTTTGGCATTCTTACCTTCTCTTCTGTTTCTTTCCCCCACGAGTTCTCCTCGTCTGGTAACCTTTCTTTTTGCTTACAACCATCGCGCGCGCGATATAATCTAGTCAGATGCCCATTTTCATCAATAACGTCCAAAGCTTCAACGATTGATAATACAGCTTTATCCGTTAATTCAGGGTTCAAGATCTCACTAGTGTAAAACCTTAGAGCATCATTTTGATTTTGTCCAGAAAGTATTTCCTTGACTAAGACGCGCGCGCACAACGCACTGGAGATATCGCGCGCGCTCGCTTCTTCAATTCTTTTTCTGAATTAGTTTCGCTGTTCAGCTGAACTCCCACTCACAGTAAGGGTTACCCATAGCTATGCACTTGGTTTCTTTAACGTGCTGGTTTCTGACGACAGAGAAGAAGCCGTTGAGGAAGCCTGTTGTGAAGAAGCATGAAGGTTCTTCCCATCTTGACGTGTAGAACTTGGTCCAGATGCTCTCGGAGTTATCCTTCATTTTTATGGTCTCATCTAAAGTGACCTTTCCGACTTTACAGTGTTCTAGGAACGCAAGAATGCGTTTCACTGCTTGATCCTCTTTTATGCCTGCATCTATCATGTGTTCGCCGATCTTCTTTCCCGCCCTTGCTCCTCCCATTCCAAAGGCCATTCTGTATCGCTGGCTTATAGCAGGGAGAACCATCTCAGGGCTCTCGTAGAAATCGCTTCCTAACGTTGGCCTCTCTCCAAGGGGTCTCTTATCGATTAGAAACTCCATGAGACGCTGCGTTAACCGTTCATATATCTTTTCAATGATTATGCTATCTATAGCCTCCAGAGAGTCGTTCACCTCGTCGATTTCACCTGGCACAAGCTTGACTTCACAGTAAGAATCCCCTAACCCTATGCACTTCGTTTCAACAGCATTCCAGTCCCTCACCAATCCTTTCCATTTCTCGAACCCAATTAAGTGACCTGCCATTGCAGGGGGGAGATAAGAGGCAACCGTGGCGCCGACGTTGTCGAATCCCCAGCATTCATAGCTCTCATGCACTCTGATGTAGTGTTCATCAGTTTTAGAAGCGCTTACAAGATATTCCAGGATTCCGTAGCGCCGCGGTATCATAAACTGTCGATTCATAAGCTTCAACAGTTTTTTCATATCTTTTACTCTGCTGAAATTCTTTGGCAAGAGTTTTAATGGAAGTTTTCTGTACCAAGGAAATAGCGGGATTGTCTTGCTGAACGAGAAGGCGATGTACTCCTTCCAAATCTCGTATGTCATCGTCGAGAACCTTTTGGGGTCCCAGAGCATGCTACTCCATCGCGCGAAGTTCGACCAAAAAACGTTCACTGAAAATTGCTCATACTCTCTTCTGACTGCTCTGTCCTTTGGGGACTCCATAAAAAACGTGAGAAAACGTTTCATCATTTTCCGGTCCCAAATATTTGGGTCATAGATCTTCTTATCCCAAATTTCAGCTGTCTTGACCTCAATTCTCGTCGGTTCCACCTTGGGATGCTTCACAACATTCAGCACCCTCATTCCTTCCTTCACTGACATATTTATCACCCCGCTGGAGATACTCATCATAGCCACGAGATCTTCCGATTTGCCGCATCCCTTGTCCATGCAAGCTAGAACCCCGTTTCCTTCAGCTGCGAACTTCGAGAGAGTCAACCTTATAAACCTCAGGACTTCTTCGCCATTGAAGAGGTATGGAGAAGTCAGGGAGTCGAAGACCAACAAGATGCCTTTTCTTCCTATTCGCTCGCTTATTTTGGAGATGGCTATATCTATGCTAGAAAGATTCGCGCAGTCTGCACGAACGGTGTCGGGCCTATCCGAAACTGAGACACCTACCGTTTCATTATAAGCGTCAACGAAGTTCAATGAACCTGGCTCGATCTCACCTAATCCCCCTTCTCTCAAGTTCTTCTCGGCTTCGGACGGGCTAGATTCTGTCGTCACAAAGATGACAGGTATATCCATCGCCAAGCTCTGGAGAACAGTCTGCTCGCAGAACGTTGATTTCCCCGCTCCAGGAGGACCAGCCAAGAGAATCGTCTTATTTGGTGGTATTTTTTGTATTTGGGCCAGTGAAACCAACAATTATCCCATTTATGAAGTAACAGACATGGTTTATTTAACTTGTTTTAATATTCAACAAGACTAAGCATTCATTAAACGAACAAGGAATTGACATCAATTTCCATATTTATTGATTGGCTTTTCGGAGTAAATGACATACACTGAAAAGGAGTTGATCTTTGCTATTTCTTCCAGATTCTCTAGCGCGCGCTATGAAGCATATACTGCGCCATACTTCAGTGCGCACATTGTCTTTTCCTTTTTTGTTCTATTTGTAAACAGTTGCGTTTGGATAAACTTGGATACCTTTATCCGTAATTTCGTAAGGTCTTGGCTGATTATCCATGGCTAGACCACGCATTTTCTCCACTTGGATCGCTCTAATCAGTCTACTATCTTTGAGAGATGTACGGAGTAGAATGACTCCTTGGGTTAAATATTCCTCAAACTGATGCTCTCGTTCCCATCCAGTTCCCTTTAGCTCCGAGATCAACAAGTTTGTGCAGCTGATTTTTCTCAGCTCTCTCATCAGATCTCTCATTGCATGTATCCGATCGATTTCATCAGGATACTGAAGCATGAACAGCGTTATGGGATCAACAACCACTCTTTTTGCGTCTACCTCTTCGACGCCTTGCTTTATCGCTTCAAGCAATTTGATTAGTCTAAATTCTTTCATTCCGATCTCTATAAGCCCACCCTTCTCAGATGGTGTAGCGCGAATGGGAGATATGTTGATGAACCGTAGCTTCCTTTCTTCTTCTAGCTTTCCCAAATCCCATTGAAACTTCATCATGTTTTTTTTGATGTCAACCGGTTCTTCTTCAAGTGTCACATAGACGCCGTTTTCATCGTGTTCAATTGCCCCTGCATAGAGAAACTGGACAGCAAATGTAGTTTTTCCGCTTCCAGGTCCTCCACTAACCAATACAGTGTGGCCTCTAGGAATCCCTTTCCCTTCAAGAATCTGATCGACACCAGCAATGCCTGTAGGGACGTAATCCAATCTCTTTCCTCCACATAAGGGTATGAAAATAACATTATAAACATGATTCATGGAGCTAATACATGTAAACATGTTTTGGAGACTACTTTAAAGACAAAGAGAAGCGTCAACACGTATTATCCAGTGCGTATCATCTCTACCTTTGGCGAATGAAAAGCATTTAGCGACCTTCATGTTATAATTCATGGTTGGAAATATTATGATGACTAGCTTGACAGATGGGGAAAGAAAGGCCTTGTTTGACGTGGCAAAGAGAATTAGGACCTACAAGTTTATGCAAACCAAGGGTTACGAGCGAATCGTGAAGAGAGCCAAGGATGAACGAACCAGACAACTCCTAGCAGGGATAAGTGCAAACGGATTAAAGGAATTTGAAAATTGGTCACAGAAGATTCAGCAATTGGCGCATGATGACAAAGGATCTTTCAAAGATACTTTTTCAAATCACAGAGTTGGCCTGATGATGGGGATTCTAGGTATAAGAGGATTCTTTGAGTGGGTGATAATCGCTGAGGATGAAAGCATCACAAACCTCTCCACCATAGCTGCAAATATCAGGGATCTAGATGCGTCTGAGGAATGGATTAGAATAGCCTCTGATGAACGGCTACACGTAGAGAAGGTTAAAAACGACATCTTGGGGATGGAAGGCTGGGAAATGGGAGGTGGCGGTGGAGTAAGAGACATCATTTTTGGAGCCAATGATGGTCTGGTGTCAATACTGGCTCTGGTTATCGGCGTTTACGGTGCAATTACGGAGAGTCATCCGGTTCTTGTTGCAGGCATTGCTGGGGCAGTTGCTGGAGCTATATCTATGGGTGCTGGTGCATATTTATCGTCGAAGTCGGAGAAAGAAGTGACTGAGAAAGAAAGTGAAAGGAAATGGTTTAGGAAACGAGGAGCTCCTGAAGAGGAGAGGGAGAAGCTAGTCAGATTCTATGAGACAAGAGGATTCAAGAGACAGGAGGCAGAGACAATTGCAGATAGGGTAGCTTCTAAGATGGAGTCAAAGAAAATGTACACAATGGGTGAGGAAGTCGGGCTGACTTCAGAAGAATCTTGGCCTCCGATTAAAGCAGCATTCCTTACAGGTCTTTCATTTGCCATTGCGTCAGTTATTCCTATTCTTCCTTTCGCTTTCATGGAGGTTACTCCAGCAGTGATAACAGCCATACTCGCGAGTATTGCCTGCCTTTTTGGAGTTGGAGCTAGTAAGGCAATTTTCACCAGAAAGAGCTGGGTTCGGAGTGGGTTGGAGATGATGGCGATTGGTGTTTTAGCATCTGCAGCAACTTATGTAATAGGCTTGCTAATCCCAATATAGTCTTTCTAGCATGCGTTTTCATTTTGGAAACTCTTACTCGAGGTAGTGCGTGCTTTTTTATAATTATTAAGCGTATAGCGCGCGCGCCAAAATCAAAAGAAACAGAGTGAATATGCAGACTAAAATAGCGACAGTTCAGTGCTTATGCAGGGTTTGAACCAGCGACCAGTGGAGATATTTCCCGTTTTTTCCCGCAAACCCCCCTTTTTTATTAGTTTGGAATGCCCATAGCTATTGAGAACTCTGCACGCGCGTGCGTGCATTGAGACTCTGAAATATGTTTATGCTCTATTCAAGTTTCTTCTAGGATTTCTTGGTTTTAGCTGCGCGTGCACTAAACCCTGCACCAGAAGTGCCGATTAGGCCGATTCCTACTATTCCTATCACAGTTGCCCAACCAGTAGTATTTTCTCCCAAAATGCTTCCTTCAAACATGAAAAGAGCAGCGATTAAACACAATAAAATCCCAAATGCGAACGAAACATACTCCCAACGCATATTATCCTACCCTTTTTTTGAGAGATCAGATTTGCCCCACTCAAGATTTAAGTCTATTCTTTAGTCGCGCACGCGAGTAAGTCATGGTAAAAGCATGTTGTAAACTGCCGGATCAAAGTCTAACCTCCCATTTACACAACGCATTGGAGATATCCCGCAAAACCCCATTTTTTCTATGCATGCGTGTTCCTATTGGCTAGCTAATTTGGCAATGAATTCTTCAGTTTTCTTGATATACTGGTTGGCTTCTACTTCCTTTTTTCTATGTAGCTTTAGTGTA